>JAISWF010000165.1 GCA_031271165.1 Deltaproteobacteria bacterium | reverse complement strand
AAAATATGGAACGCATTACAACATCAATTGATGAGGGTTGGTGGGTCGATCAGGAAAAGTCGGTTGCCTCAAAACCCCAAAAAATTAAGGCTTTAAATACATGTTTAGGTACTAAATGTCAGAATAGACCATGACCAATTAACTTCAGTACCCACGCTAATGGACAGACTGGGACAGCGGGCTTTAGCTCGGAGGCAGGCCTTGAGTTGGCTGATGGCGGAAGGGAATCGAAAAAAGATCGCTCGCTATGGCCATACTACATCTGGACTGGATAATGGTTAGTCTGGCTCGGTCGAAAAAAACGAAAGCCCCCTCACCCAAGGAGCTTGATTGCACCAAAGACACCCCTTCCTGCCTCTGCGGGCCGTAACCTTAAAGCGGCACAGCCCAGACGATGCCGCATCTAATCGCTACTGGTTGTTGCCTTGTGTCAGGTGGCGGTCTATGACCACGAACCTCACCCTCTGCTCGGCGGCATATTAGTGGGCTCAATGTCCAATGCCAGCCCCTCATCTGTCAAAAATGTCTGATAGTAGTCATCCGGCCAATTGGGTAAATCGCTTGGCCAAGATCTTCAAGCTCTTGGCCTTCTTGATATCGGGGCAGTCTAAGGGCTCTTGGCTGAATCTCTGGGCGGGTTCTCGCCTTGGCCTCAAGACTTGGCCAGTCTTAGCTATCTTGCCCTCCCCATCAATGTCGGGATTATCATGAGCATCGGGCTCGTTTGGATTGCTTTTAACTTAATATTAACGTTTGGCAAGAACAAAATGAAAAAAAGCTAACCAGAAAGCACCAACCCCAAAGAGGTTTATAGACTGAAGATCAGTGGATGATAATCTTGGCTCAGGCTGGCTTAGTAATCGTGAGGTTATTTTTGGTTCGTGAAGTTGGTAGTGATCGCCTCAGCCGTGAACATTTACAGAGGTATTATCGGAAAACACAGGCCTATTAAACACTAACAATACTTAAAAAATTTAAACCCCATCAAACTGGTCCACTTCGGCTGGTAAATTCATTTTTTTACCAGCTTATCTGGCATATTTTACCTGGTAAAAGAGTACCATTTTGGCCTGGTCTTCTCTGGTAACAGTCAACTTTAGGGCCCAGCCTATGGGAACGGTCAGCTTTCGTCTTAATGTCAGATGAAATTCGGCCGCTGCGAAATCAAAGTCTCAGATTGGTTTGGAGGCCGCTTTTAGTCCGCCTTACCCCCAAAAAAAACAGGCTTTGGTTAGCCTCTCCGTTTGAGCTGAGCTAAAAAGCCGCAGTCAAAGTTGGGCCAGGCGTTTGCCTGGCCCACAATCCTCAAAACGGGATGACAGCCAAAGCCTAAAAAAAGTATCTAGACGCCGTCAGCTGCAGATCTGACAAGAATTACTGTCACAGCTCAGCAAAGCGTTGTCTAAAACCGGAGCCCCGTCTTTCCAGAAGGGCGAAAGTTTACGAAGTTTTTCGATAACCTCAGGAAAGATCTTTAAAGCCCGGTCAACCTCTTGGTCGGTGTTGGAGATGGACAAAGACAGCCGAATGGAGCCGTGGGCGGCAGTAAATGGCACTCCCATGGCCCTGAGCACATGGGAAGGCTCCAGAGAGCCGGAAGTACAGGCCGAGCCGGAAGAGGCACAAATACCGGCGTGGGACAGGTGGAAAAGAATCGACTCCCCTTCGACATACTCAAAACTGATATTGGTAGTGTTGGGAAGGCGTTGGACGCGATCGCCGTTAACCATCGACGAGGCAATCGTCAAAAGTCCCTCCTCAAGACGATCTCTCATAGCCCTGACCCGGCCGTTTTCATCCGGGAGACGTTTTTGGGAAAGATCGCAAGCCACTCCCAGTCCAATAATATAGGGAACATTTTCCGTGCCGCCCCGGCGGCCGTTTTCCTGGTGGCCTCCGATCATAAAAGGAGCAAACTTGTACCCCCGGCGGATATAAAGGGCTCCGATGCCTTTGGGGGCGTGAAGTTTATGTCCTGAAAGAGAGAGCATATCAATTTTGGTGTTTTTAAGATTGATCGGAATTTTACCGACCGCCTGAACGGCGTCGGTATGAAAGCTAATCCCTTTGTCATGACAAATTTCGGCAATTTCCTCAATCGGAAAGAGCACCCCGGTCTCGTTATTGGCCCACAATAAGCTCACCAGAGCGGTATCCGGGGTCAGAGAAGCCATCAACTGATCCATATCCAGCAGACCGCTGCGGTTAACCCCAATCTCCGTTACCCGATAACCTTGATGTTTCAGGAAGGCGACGTTGTTGATGATGGCTGAGTGCTCGACTTTGCTGGTGATCAGGTGACGCTTGCCCGGCTGCGTTCTTAAAGCCGACCACAGGGCGGTATTGTCACTTTCGGTGCCGCAGGAAGTATAGACAACCTCGGAGGGATCACACCCCAAAAGATCGGCCAGACTTTGCCTGGCTTTGCGGATGGCGGCCGCCACCTCGCCGCCTTTGTGGTGTATGCTGGAAGGATTGCCATAGCCTTCTTTAAAATATGGGAGCATAGCCTCCAAAACTTCGGGCTCAACCGCAGTGGTGGCGTTGTTGTCGAAATAAATGGTTTCCATAACTGCCTTCCTGGAAATGGCCGGAGCTTGGGATTAATAAAATTTTTCGGGCTAAAGGACCATCAAAGGTCCAAACCCAAGACCAATTTAATCGCTCCCAAGGTTAGTTAAAAGCTGCGGCCAGGATTACAAGACTAGAAAATCGTCACTCGCGATACTCTCTGACCACAATGGTCGGATCGACCAAGGTGCGGAGTCGTTCGGTCACGAAATCGGCTAAGGTGCGTTTGGAAGAAGGGCAGCCCGAGCAGGAGCCTTTGAGGGCTACCACAACCTCGCTGCCGTCAACATCTACCAGTTCGATGTCGCCGCCATCGCGCATAAGGGCCGGGGCTATCTGGGTGGCGATAACTTCCTCAATCAGCTTGATCCGCTTAAGGGCGGTCATCCGTCCCACTTTGGAGGTGTCTGAACCGTTGCCGGAACCTTTGTGAAGAATTTTGGCCAATAGTTCTTCGAGCTTGGGCAGACACTTTCCGCAGCCGCCGCCGGCTTTGGTGAATTGGGTTATTTCCTCAACCGTAGTCAGGCGATTGGTTTTGACTACCCGCTCAATCTCCTGGTCGGTGACCCCGAAACAGTGGCAGACAATCTCACCTTGGGTCGCCCGAACCGGGACACCTCGGTAATTAGAGACCGCTGCTTCCAGAGCCTCTTGACCCATAACGGAACAGTGCATTTTTTCTTTAGGCAGACCACCCAAAAAGTTGGCGATGTCCTGGTTGGTCAGAGCCAGGGCCTGATCGACAGTTTTACCTTTAATCATCTCGGTTAAGGCCGACGAGGAGGCTATGGCGCTGGCGCAGCCAAAAGTCTGAAATTTGGCATCCTCAATGACATCTTTTTCCTTGTCAACCTGAATGGTAAGCCTCAGGGCGTCACCGCAGGAGAGTGAACCCACCTGCCCTTCGCCGTCAATTCGGGCCACCACCCCCACGTTGCGAGGGTTTTCGAAATGATCCATGACAATATTGGTATAGTCCCACATTATACGGGCTCCTTGACAATTCCCACCTGGCAAGTGGAATTATCGGCCGACATTGGGGCCCAGAAGAGCCGAAAGTTAAAAAATAACTGCCGGTTCCCAAACCCGATCGGATTCGGATCTTTAGACCTCCCAACTGAGGTCCGACCCGAGTATATCAAAACCGATGACTGTTCTACCAGTCGGTTGATGTTTGTTGAAGGTTATTGAGGCCTGTTTACACCGGTTAGATCCTGTTGAAGCCGGTTATCGACAGTATTTAGCACTCTTAACTCAACCGAGCCGCTCTTGAGCGAGGGCTGTCATTATAAAAGTAAGTCTGTTTCTACGGTTGTCAAGACTTGAGAAAAGCTAGAGCCCATGGGCCTTGGCACTGGTTTATATCCTTTCTAAGGCCACAAGGTGTATTCACTAAATCAGCTCCTACATTCTACAGCCGACCCAATGAAAAGTCAAAATATTCTCACTGAACCGGAGGGTTAAAAAAGAAACAGCCCATATGGCGTTACCTGATCTAATGTCAAGTCAAAAAATTAACTATTTTAGTTAACTAATTAAAATATTAATAATATCAATATATTAAACACTATGCAGCAGAATTTAAAAAAATATCAGGCTAAAATTCGAAAATAATAATTTTTTAGCCCTGGCCTCGGCAAACCCGCCAGACTGCGGCCGCTGCAGCCGGGTCGGTTATTATGGAGCCGGCCGACCAAGGGGTGACAATCTTGACGGTCTGGTCAAGACTTTCAAGCCATTGGGCAGTCAATCGCCGGGCCTCCTCAGGGTCACTTGACTGCCAAACCCGGGCCGGAGGCCCGCCCCAGCCGACGAGCCGTCCCAGCTCCAACGAACCACCCAAGCCGCCTGAACCGCCCAAACAACCACCGGCCATTTTACTATTCTCCGGCTCCCAAAAAGGGGCCATAAGTGCCCCGGCCCCCAGGTCGGCGGCCAGGGCAATCTGAGCTGGCCCTAAATTCTGGAAAAAAACTGCTGTTGTGCCGGCTCCGATCTCAGCCAGAGCTCGAAAAACGACCGCCTGACGGGGAAAAACTGTACCAGCTACTGCCGCATCCCAAGAAAAGGCCTTGCTTTGGGTCCCCGGACTCTGGCCGTACACCGTCAAAGCCCCAATCTCATCTCCCAAAACCGAAACCAACCGGCCATAAACCAAAAGCTGAGCTTCGGCCACCCGATCAAGCAGGTTTTCGGCCAAGGCCTTACGGGCAGCGAGCCCAGCTTTAAGTCTTTCAGCCCCCATCAAGCGGCCGGCCGTCTCTAATACTCCGTCAAGTCCAAAGCAAAGGGCCAATTGGCCGCTGGCCCGGGCTTTTTCAGCCGCCCGGCCCCAGTGTTCGTCAAAAGATCCGTCGAGAGCCGGGAAGCGATAATTTTTTAAATCCCCCGGCCCAGTGGCCCGGGCCAGTGGTGAATAGACCACCTGATAAAAGTTTTCCCCGGGGGCCTTTTGATAAACGGTTCCCCAGTAGTCAAGCCGGCTGACCGAGCCGTCAGAATTAAACTTAAGCCTGCGCTCTGCCGTTGGGTTAGAGCCTTGGCCCAAGCCGTCAGGCTCCCCCTCACCCGGCCATAACGAGGCCCAAAAAGTGTCGGGACGAAGATGCTCTATTAGTTCCTCATCCAGGGCCGAGAGGCCAAATTTGGCTAGAAAAAACTCGTTACCGCCACCAAGCGGGCCCTTAAGGCCAAACTCACGCCGGACAGCCTGGTATACCGGTGTCGGAAGGGAGCCAGAAGGCCCGCCCAAATCTATGGCCCGGATTAGGGGCCCTTGGGTCGAGCCAGACTGGAAGGCGGCTAAAAAACGCTGTCGGGGGGTCATCAATGGTTCTTTCGGAGCAGTGCAGTTAAACAGGGGCAAAGGTGGTCAGTTCCTCGACAGAGTCCGACCGTCAAATCCTGAGATCTCAGGTCAGAAAAGGGTTACCTTATTCTCCAGATAAAAACTACAAACAAGGCCAGATTTACCTAACAAGTTTGTTATATTATATTCACATATACCTCAGATATTAACTCTTGACAGGCGGAGCCTTGAAGAGTACCATATCTACTCGAAGGGTCGATTTTGGTAGTCAGGCAGCACTTATATCTGATTATAACTACTCTTCAAGATTTTTTCTATATAATTGATCTGTTTTAACATATAAAAAAAATTATGGCCGGCTATTAAACTTTGGGTATGGCCTCGGATAACCTTTTAACATTTGTTATATGGCCTTGGCCTATTATTGGCTCTGGCGGCCGGCTGGGGGGGCCGCCCAGCCCTTGACTGCTCGAAAAAAACCCACTCCAGCTCAGTGCCCATCTGGAGTGGGTAATGGGATGGCCTTAAAACGGCTATTTTTCGGCTTGAGGCTTGGCTTTGACCCGTTTGGCCGGGGCTGCGGCCGGCTCTTTTTTAGCCGGGGTCTTGGCGGCCTCTTTTTTGGCCGGGGTTTTAGCAGCTTCCTTTTTGGCCGGGGGCTTGGCGGCCTCCTTTTTGACCGGGGTTTTAGCAGCTTCCTTTTTGGCCGGGGTCTTGGCCTTTTCTTTCACCGCCGGGGTCGGTGACTCCGGCCGTTCGGCCGGCACTTTGGCCTCGTTACGCTCAGCTGGCGTCTGGGCGCCAGCGGGAGGTATCGGCGGAGGGTCTGATTCCGAGTCGGTCGACTCGGCTTTCTCCTTTTGCTCCCCAGCCCCGATTTCTGGCTGGGCGCTGCCTGAAGGTTCGGTTACTTTGTCAACAACTAAATTCTCATTCTCCGGCTCTTTATTTTTTACCTGACCGCCGCCTGGGTTTCTTCTGACGAAATCAGGACCAAAAAATCCGAAGGATCCGACCAGCCCTTTACCTGACATAGCTGAAATCTCCTTTGACCGTTTCCAGGCTCTGGCGGAGCCCGTCCATACCAGCCGGCCGCCCGCCGACCTTGGGCCCTGAGTAGGGATTGAGATCGACCACTAAACGTTGGCCTTAAAACCGGTGGCAGTTTTCAACAAAAACCTGACACCCGAAGTATTTCAAGTGAACGTTAATTTTAGCTCATTTAGCCTTTAAATACCAGAACTTTTTCTGACCAAAGTCTTGACTTGGCCCGAGCCCCAACCGAGAGCGGCTATTTTTTGGGTCCGTATATTTTTTTTCCGCCGGCCAAGACCAACTTTATTGACGGCTTCAGTATTAGCCGCCTGATTAAACCTAAACAAAGCCTGGGGCTCAGCTCTTACCGGCGACTGGCTGGTCGATGAAGCGGGTTTTTAAAACGTCGAGGATTTTTTCCCGGGTCCCCGGATAGTAATTGCCGTTTAAAAGGATGACAAAACTAATGGGCTCCTGGGGCCGCTCTGGCCGAATAAGGTAGCCTGCCAAGGTGGAGATGTCACTCATGGTCCCGGTCTTGTAAAAAACTGACCCGTCTTGTTCGCTTTTCACCAAGTGTATGGACGGCTCAAAGGCGGCCAAAATGTTCCCCATTTGCCTGGCGGTCAGGCTATTGAGGCGGCTAAGACCGCTCCCTTCAACCAAATTGAGGAGGTCTAAATTGTGGCGGTCAAGATAAGCAAAGATCGCCTTTTGGCCTTTTTCCATGGTAGCCGGGGGGCCGTACAGTTCAGCTCCCAGGGTCAAAAAAATTTGATTAGCTATGAAGTTGTTGGAATTTTCCAAAAGAAGAACCAAAAGTTCCTCCAGATTAATAGAGTTGGCATGCCGATACAGGGGAGTAGCCTCGGAGGGCAGCTGGCCGCCAATCACTACCGAGCCGGTCACCTCAATGCCAAATTTTTTAAAAATATCCAGAAACAATTGTCCGGCCTGCTCTTCGGCCTCAATCGGGCTCGAGGAAATGTTGATCCGAAATTCTTTATCCTGGCGGGGAGCCTTCCTGGGCCGATTTTTTTCGGCCAACTTAACAGTAATAGGGGTCAGAGGAGTGCACTCATCAAATTCAACGATCTTGCCCTTCCTGTCGATAAGGTAACTGACGGTATTGAAGTTGACTGCCAGAGCGGTGTTGAACGCATCGTAAGCATTGTTGGTGTAAGTAGTACCGTCCAAAATCAAACCCGGCTCAAAAAAAGTAGTATCAAGCCTTATGTTTTCAATACGCTTCAGCCCCAAGCTGAGAAGCTCACCTGCAATGATACATATCTCCTCGGAAACCAGGAATGGGTCCCCCCGTCCAACGATCCACAGATCATTGGGCGGGGCCAAATAAAAATCGGTTACAAACCGGTAATCCGGGCCCATGGCTTCAAGAACTGCGGCCGAAGTAACCAATTTGAGGATGGAAGCCGGGACATAGGGCTGATCGGGGTTGTGAGAAAAAAGCTCCTGGGGCTCCTTGTCCCCGGTGTGATTGTCGACCACCAAGACGGCCCCGGCACCGGCCAATTTAATTACATTTTCCGGCCAAGGCAGTTTCGAAGCCTCATCCAATATTTTGGCCGCCGATTTCCTGGTGGATTGCGGCGAGGATTTCTTTTTAGCCGGTTTTTTCGGGGACGATTTCCCCTGAGAAGCAGCGACTTGAGTCCCGGTTGGTTCCGGGACCAATTGACCTGGTTGTTCCTGGTCCTGAGGGAGAAAACCCTCAAAACCGGTGGCTTGAGCTACCGTTATTACTTCGGTGAATCTGTTGTTTTTGCTGGTCCCATCGGCCCGGACAGGGATATTGCACCCTGCGACCAGGAAGACCACGATCAGGAGGCATAAATGTTTCTGGCCGCTGAAAAAACTCATCCGCATACCGCTAACACTCCCTTGGGAAAAAAAATATGTTGGATGATTCCAATTTTGGTTTTGGCCATTGCGGCCGCCTTTGTCTTCTCCGGCTGCGCCATCGGGACCAATGGCGCCGGCAAACGTAGCGGCAAATCCTACGTCATCAACGGGAAGCGATATTATATCCTATCGACGGCTGAAGGTTACAAGGAAAAAGGCTTGGCCTCCTGGTACGGTGTGCCCTTCCACGGACGCAAGACGGCCAGCGGAGAAGTCTATAACATGTATGAGTACTCGGCGGCCCACAAAACGCTGCCGCTTCAAACCTGGGTGGAGGTCAAAAACCTCAAGACCAGCAAGAAAATGTACCTGCGTATCAACGACCGGGGACCATTTATTGATGGGCGGATTATCGATCTAAGCCAGGCCGCAGCCAAGGAACTGGGGGTCTACCAGCCCGGGGTGATTGAAGTTGTGGTCACCGCTGTCCCGGCCGACAAGGCCAAAAAACTGGCCGCTCAACAAAAGCCTCCCGGACGCTACTCACTGTCTCGTCAGGAAAGACGGATGGCCAGAAATTGAGTCCGTATCTTTGGCCAGCCAGCCAAAACAGCCGGCAATTCTTCGGTTATGACCGAAGAATTGCTTCGGGCCGGCCTTTAAACCCTTTTAATTTTAAAAGGGTTTGTTTTTTTCTACTCCTCGTGGTAAAATTTAGTTTTGTTAAAATCAACTCTAAAACGTAACCGCATCCGCCAACCACCTGCCACGCCTTCCGGACTTATTAATTTCAGTAACGATTTTTAGTAACTTTAAAGACCTCTTTAGTCACTTTAAAGACCACTCCCGGATAAATATTAAATTTTTCCGTTGGCCATGATATTAAATGAGGCTTATGGCTAAGGCAATCTCAGAGTATACCAGTAAAATATATAAACTTAAAAAAAATAACAAGAGATAACAAATTTACGCAACACCTTTAAATAACAACTTTAAGCAACAATTTTATTTAAATAACCACCCTTAAAACGACCAAGGATGGCCAAAGCTGAGGGAAAATACTTTGGCCGGACATTCGGTCCCCAACCATCAATGTGACCAGAACTTGCGAGGCTTTTTACTCGGTCAGTTAGGTCTAATGTAACAAAATTTTACCCAAAGTTTCAACCGTCTATTGGACGGCCGGACTGCCGCATGACCGCCCAAAATTATATACCACTGGCCGCCTCTATTCTTAAAAAAGAATCTGAAAGCTTAATCCTTCTAGCCAGTTGCCTCAACGAAAGTTTTAATCAGTCGGTGAAAACCATTTTGGCCCGACCCGGGCGGGTGGCCGTCACCGGCATGGGCAAGAGCGGACACGTTGCCCGTAAGGTTGCCGCAACTCTGGCTTCCACCGGCACACCGTCTTTCTTTATTCACCCGGCTGAGGCTGGTCACGGTGACCTGGGTATGCTCCAGGCCGGACAAGACACCCTTTTGGCCTTTTCCAACAGCGGGCAGACTGTGGAGCTGGCCGGCTTACTTCAATTTTGTCTCCGTTCCAGCATTATGGTCATCGGCGTAACTGCCGACGATAAAAGCATATTGGGCCGCCACTCGGATCTGATCCTGACCCTGCCCCGAGTCGGGGAGGCCTGCCCACTAGGCTGCGCCCCTACCACCTCGACCACCATGATGATGGCCTTAGGCGACGCTCTGGCCCTTTCGTTACTGGAAGCCAGGGGTTTTACGTTAGAGGATTTCCGGCTTTACCATCCGGGCGGGCAGCTGGGCAGCCGGCTTTTGGCGGTGGGTGATCTGATGCACACTGGCGAGGAACTCCCCTTGGCTAATCTGGACGAACCCATGTCAGCAGCTATTTTAACCATGAGCAGCCGGAGGCTAGGCTGCCTGGGGGTGGTGGCTCAGGGCCGCCTGGTTGGGATGCTCACCGACGGCGACTTGAGACGTCATATGGGCCCTAACTTGATGGAGACGGCCTGCTCACAAATCATGACCGCCAATCCGGTGACCTTTACCTCCGGAATGCTAGCGGCCAAGGCCTTGGCCGTCATGCAGTCCAAAGGCATCACCAACGCCTTTGTCACTCAAGAGGAGCAACCCATAGGCGTCATTCACATCCACGATATCATCGCCGCTGGCGTCGTCTGAGATCAAGACTGACAGCATTTTTTTCGGAGGTCCTTTTGTTGTCAAACTCCAGTTTTTTGATTACTCTTAGCAAATTCCTCGATCTAATTTTTAGCATTTACTTCTGGCTAATTTGGATCAGATGCTTGATATCATGGTTCTATCCCAACCCTAATGCCCCAGCTGTGCGGTATTTGATGGCCGTGACCGACCCCCCTCTGGAGTTCACCAGGAAGCACTTTCCGCTCCGGCTGGGAGGACTTGATTTTTCTCCCCTGTTTTTGTTAATCGCCATTCAACTTCTGCGCACCTCGATCAAGTACTCATTGCTCTATCTGAGCGGCGGCGGCCCGGCCATCGGCCTGTTCGGGGTCGTCGCTTTAGCCATCTTGCAGCTGCTCAAAGGCTTGGTCTGGATTATTATCGCTGTGATGATCGCCAGAGTGATTATGTCTCTAATCAATCCCTCCCCTTACAACCCCTTGGTCATGGCCGTTTATGCAATCAGCCAGCCTCTTTTGGCTCCCTTTCGCCGGACTATTCCTAACGGCCCTGGAGGACTTGATCTTAAGGCTATCATCGCCATCGTGGTGCTGTACCTGATAATGAACGTGCTTTTGACCAACTTGGAACACACGATCATTGTCTGGCTAAGCGGCCAGGTGTCAATATTTCCCCAAGTGCCGGCGCCCTCGCCGGGACCATCGGGCTCCGGCTCCAGGCTGCTTTGACCACCGGAGCCAGACTCAAGGTCAGATTGACTCCCAGATCATCGAAAGACCGGCTGACCGGCTGGGACGGCGAGGTCCTCAAAGTCAATCTGACTGCTCCCCCGATTGACGGTCAGGCCAACCGGAGCCTTTTAAAATTTTTGGCCAAAATTCTCAACCTCAGGTTCTCAGATTTGAGCCTGGACCAGGGAGCGGCCAGCCGGCAAAAAACCATCGTCATTGAAAGTTTAAGCGAGCCTGAGCTAAAGGATAAACTTGAGCTTCTGACCCAAGGTCTGCCCAAACCGCTCCTCTTAGACGTCCAAGATAATCAGCCCCCCAAAAATGGCCGGTCTTAAGCGAACTGTCTGGACAGTCTCGGAAGATTGAGCATAATAAGACATAAAGTTAATATCAAGTTGCTAAATATAGCCAACAGAGAGTTTATAACTAACTGGCAGTTCCAAACCGCCGTAGCCAGGGTGAAGTTGCAGCGGCTCTATCCGGCACTTTTTGCTGGTACTCAGTACTAGCCTTGACCTTCGGAATGTCCATGCTTACTGTTTACGACTGGGCCGATCAAATACCCCTGGAGCGTCCCCGGGCGGTTCTGACCGTCGGAGTGTTCGACGGGATCCATCTTGGGCATCAATACCTAATCAAACAGGTTATTGAGCGAGCCAAAGCCAACCAGGCGGTCAGCTTGGTTCTGACCTTTGAACCTCATCCGCTGGCGGTTATCTCCAAAGCTTCGGCCCCAGAGGTCCTGACCACTTTTAAGCACAAAGCCGAGATTATGGAAGGCTTGGGCCTGGATATATTTGGCTGTCTTAAATTTGACGATTCTTTGCGGAACATGGGAGCTCAGCAATTTCTTGATTCCATCCTCGGAGCTATGGTTAAGCCTGTTGAGATCATTGTTGGTCCAGATTTCAGGTTTGGGCGCAATGCTGAAGGGCAAGTTGGAATTCTCAGGGAATGGGCCAAAGCTCATCGGGCCAAAGTAATTGAGGCCGAGCTGCAAAAAGGCCGAGATGTGATTTACTCCAGTTCCCATATCCGGGGGCTTTTAAAAATCGGTTTGGTTGATGCGGCCGCCCTCATCCTGAGCCGCCCCTACCGGTTAAGCGGCCGGGTCGTTGCCGGCCAAGCCAGGGGACGCCACCTGGGCTTTCCCACAGCCAACTTAGGTCAAATCGCCCAGCTTGTCCCCGGACCCGGAGTTTATGCGGTCAAGGCTCGCCTCAGAGGCCAAGTCTTCGACGGCATGACCAGCGTCGGACACAATCCTACCTTCGCCAACCAATACCGGACAGTGGAAACTTACTTATTTGATTTTGAAGATGATTTCTACAATGAAATTTTAGATCTCGACTTTGTCGGTCACTTAAGAGGTATGGTCAAATTTGACGGGATTGAGGGTTTGGTCAGGCAACTTAAAAACGACGAACAAGCCGCTAGAGTGCTTTTAACAAATTTATCCACTGGTTTACCTGTTAACAATTGACAGCTCAATCTCCAGACGACCCAACTGGCTTGCTACCCAATCTTCAGTTGGTTGAATAAATTTTAGTAATTAAATCAAGCTGATGTCCTCAAAAAAAGTCACCCAGTATATTTATGATCAGTTTATTTATGCTCAACCGGGAAAAACTCTCAAAATCCTGGACTCTGAATTTTTTTATCAATAATCTAAGGATATTAGAAACAATAAAATCAAAGAATTACGATAAACCACTAAAGAACAAATTACAACATTCTCTTAAAAAAAATACTTAAAGCTATAATATTTATTAATACATTAAAATATATATTCTTTTATAATGACATTGTTTATAAAACATTGATTAAATTTGCAAGAATCAGGACATTTTAAAATCAACATGCTAGATATGGATATGGTTACTGATTACATATTTTTATTAAATAATTATCAATTTTTCTATACTTTTAACAATAAAAAGAATAGTTTTATATGCAAAAGAATGATAAAAAAAACAACGCAACTCAATTAAATTATTTTAACCAGGGCCATGGTTTTGTTTCTGCGAAGCCTTTGGCTTCACGGTACCGCACTTTTTTTATTTTGTTAAAAAATATCTTGACCAACGTTACCAGCCGTGTTATGTATATTCATATGTTTAGACTATCAAATATCTTGACATTTTTAATTTGCCTGTCTTTACTCTGGTCTCCCGGTGTAGCGGTAGCCATTGCCGATTGTTGTCTACAGGGCTCCCAAAGCGCTGCGGCGGAAATAATCGCATTTTCCCAGCCTCAACACCCTTCGGTCGACCATAATTCAGCACACCATTTTGCTGCCCCAACCCAAAATAACGTTGCCTCAAATGTTCCCTTGGGGCACGACCACGGTGCCCAGCCTGATTTTGATCCCAATTCGAAACCTTTTCACCAGTCCGACGCCTCCTTTCCGGCTTGCGGCCTGACGGTCTGCGTCAACCCTCCCCAAGCTTCCTTTCATGTTAACCACACCTCCTCTCCGGTGTTGGTTTTATCCCTTATCCTCTCTGAGCCGGCCTTGATGAAAATATCCGGCCATTTTGATTCTGTCTTTCATCCTCCCCGCGCTTAAATCTTCTTAAATCCATTTCTAAGACCTATCCGGCTAAAGAACAAGCCCTTAGTCTGCTCCAACGACGGGCGCCCTTGTTTAGTCTGCCTTTGATTTGGTAGCACCGATCTCGATACAGAGTTCGTTAGCGGCCAGACATTTGGTAGCTCTAAATCAAAACTTGGGCCCAGGGTTTTCCACCGGATCCATATTCCCAATTACGTAACGATTGTCTGCGGTCGTCGCCAAAAGCAGCGGGATACTTGAGTCCTTGGTTCGATGGGTGAACAGACCAAAGTGTGTCCCAAAAATCCTTTAGGCCCGCTTTTGACGCCGAGCCTCATTCAAAATGGTGCGACTATGTCTCTATCCAGTCGTGTCCTGGCCGCCATTTTTTTGGCTGCTGCGACCATGTTGGCAGTCTCCTGCTCTTTGTCCCCATCCTACAACCGGCCTCAGGCCCCAGTACCAGCCACCCTTGGCGTACCCTCCCCGGCCGAGCCGGAGGTGGTCCTCCCGCCTTGGCAACAGTTTTTTCCAGAAGAGCGCTTAAAATCTCTGGTCAAAACAGCCCTGACTGAAAACAGGGATCTGAAGCTGGCCGCCTTGAGAATCCAGCAGGCGGCGGCTCAATACGGTGTAATCGGTTCGGAAAGATTTCCGATGTTTGAAGCCCAGGGTAACAGTGATTTTGCCGGGGGCGGCGGCGGCCGCAGAACCACTGAGGATTACGAAGTCGGGATAATGCTCCCATCCTTTGAACTCGATTTTTTCGGCCGAATCGCCAACATGACTCAGGCGGCCAGGGAAAATTATCTGTCCAGCGTTGAGGCCGCCCGCTACGCCCGGATAGCTTTATTGACCTCGGTGGCCGGAGCTTACCTTGACACTCGCCTGGCCCAGGAGCGCTTAAAACTGACCCAAAGAAATTTGGCCAGCTGGCGCTCCTCAAGGGCCTTTATTGAAGAAAGAATTATTTCCGGACAATCATCGCTTTTGGATCTCGAACAGGCCCGAGCCATGGTGGCTTTTGCCGAAGCTGAATCGGTGGCCATGGAACTGGAAATAGTCCGGTCCGAAAACGCCTTAAAACTTATCTTGGGTGACTTCCAGGATCATGAGCTGCCTCCGGCTCTGCCGCTGTTGTCCTGGCCAATATCTGTCCTCCCTGAAGGTTTATCGTCGGCAAATCTCCTGTCCAGGCCTGACATCCTGGAAGCTGAGCACCGCTTAATCGCCACTCACGCCGATATCGGAGCGGCCAAGGCAGCTTTTTTCCCCAGAATCAGCCTGACCGGAGCCCTCGGATTTATGAGCATGGAACTATCCTCCCTCTTTGACCCCGGAAACGATCGATGGTCAACTGGAGCGGCCGTTTCTATCCCTATTTTCAGCGGTGGCCGCAACAGGGCCAATCTGAAGCTGGCTGAAGTCGAGCGCGAGATGGCCATAGTTGAATACGAAATGGTTGTCCAGACAGCATTCAAAGAGGTCAAAGATGCCTTGGAAGTGAGAAAACTAATCACTGAGCGGGTCGCCGCCCAGAGAAAATATTTATCCGCTCAAAGACGGGTCTTGGAATTGGCCACCAACCGTTACCAGAGCGGCGTAATCAGCTACCTTGAGGTTTTGGAAGCCCAAAGGGATGTGTTCGAAGGCGAGATGACCCTTTTGGGACTGAGGCGGGAGCAGATCTTTAACGATCTTAGCCTTTACTCTGCCTTGGGCGGCGGCTTCCCCGATGAACCTTCGACCATGGAATAACCTCCAAGGCTGTATGCCGCTAGGCGAGCAGCCACTATTTGTATATCAAAACCTATTTGACGCCATCAAGGCGCTCTTCAACTTGACTCCCCAATTATGGGAGAACTTATAAAAATGGAAAAAATTATGACTCTTTCTAATTCTAATTTCATTAATCTATCTAATCCTCAGTCCTCCAATAAGCCCGCCGCTCAATCTCTCCCAACGGGAGCGTTTGCAGCCGTCACTGATCGCCTGCCAGGGATTTTAAGGGTTCTTAAACTGGCCGGTCTGGTCATGGCCGTCATCATGGCTTTCAGTCTGGCTCAACCCGGTCTGGTTTTGGCTCAGCACTCCCACGGCGGTGGTCACGACCATTCGGCGCCCCAGCCGAGTCCGGCACCCCCGGCTACGGCGGCTGTATACTTTACCGAAGGCATTATCCGCGAACTTGATCCCGGACAATCCCGGCTGGTAGTCGAACACGGTCCCATTGAGGCGGTTGGCTGGGGTCCCATGACCATGGGTTTTTTGGTTGAAGATCCAACCCTTCTCAATGGGCTGGCCGTTGGCGACAAAGTCAGGCTGGACATCAAGTTTAACTCTCCCAATGATTACATCGTCGTTGATCTTGAGCAGTTAGACTGAGGAGAAAATGTTATGGAAAAAACCAACCAGGCCCCTAGCCGACTCCCGACCTTACTGGTCGGCCTTTTGATCGGCCTGATTTTAGGGGGCATATCGGTTTACTGGGCTGAGCAAAACGGTCTGAGCATATTGAGCGGCCACAGCGGCCATGAGCAAATAAATACTTCATCAGCAACCTCAAGCGAAACGCCGGATGCTGCCGAGCGCAAGATTTTGTATTACTACGATCCCATGTATCCGGGAACCCATTTTGACCAACCGGGCAAATCGCCCTTTATGGATATGGATCTGATCCCCAGGTACGCTGACGGGAGCGGTTCAGGAGAAGGAGTAGTTATTGACCCGGTCCAGGTCCAAAACCTCGGGCTTAAAACTGCTTCCGCCCAAAAAGGATACCTCAACCAAGTTCGGGAGTTTTCGGCTAACGTTGAATTCAACCGTTACCAGGAAGCCCGCATCCAGTCGCGGGCCGAAGGTTTTGTCAACTCCACCAAAAGCCTGGCCATCGGCGACATGGTGGCCGCTGGCGACGAAATTGCCACCATCACCGTACCGGACTGGTCATCTGATCAAAGTGAGTATTTACTTTTAAAATCACAAAATGCTGATACACGGCTGCTCGGGGGGGTCCGAGAAAAATTGCGGTTAAGCGGTATGCCTGAAGAAATGCTGACCGAAGTTGACCGGACCGGAAAAGTTCAGACCTCTCTATCGATCACCTCGCCGGTCCCTGGAGTTATCACCGAGCTTTCAGTTTACCCGGGAATGAATGTTGAAAAAAGCATGGTCCTAGCCGTGGTCCAGGGCTTTGACCCGGTTTGGGTTACGGCCGAGGTCCCCCAAAAAGATCTAAGCTTGGTTGAGGGCGGACGCCTGAGGGTCACCTCCCCTGTCTGGCCGAACCGAATCTTTGAGGTTTCCAGTCAAACGTTACTGCCCAAAGCCAATTCCCAGACCAGAACCGTGCCTTTGCGGCTTACGGTTCCCAATGGTGAAGGGCTTCTCCGGCCAGGGCTGACCGCTACCGTCAGGCTGCGGCAGAGGGGGGCGGAGTCTATCATCATCCCCACCCAGAGTCTAATCGATCTCGGAGAAAGCGTCAGGGTCATAACCCGGCTTCCTGACGGCACCTTTTTGCCCAAAGCGGTCACCGTGGCCGGGTCTTCCGGCAGCAACACGGCGATCACCGACGGTCTTGAACAAGGCGATGAAGTGGTGGTTTCCGGTCTTTTCCTCATCGATTCAGAAGCCAACTTGGCCGGGGCTCTCGACCGCCTCAAGCGACCGGAGCAGATAGCCGAAGCACCAGCGACAACAGCGGCCTTGGCCCCGGTTGGAGAACCGGCCTCAGACTCTTCGATGGCCGCCCCGTCTGCCGGTCACCAAGCCGGCCACAACTGAAAGGCTCAAGGTCTTATTTATAAAAGGCCTTAGACCAACTGGTCCGGGCCATAAGTATTGTGCGGAGAATAACGATGATTGCCAAGATAACCAGGCTGTGCGTTGCCAACCGAACGCTGGTTCTGATGGCCTCTCTGATAGTGGCCCTATGGGGCATGTGGATTGTCTGGAATACCCCGGTGGATGCCCTGCCGGATTTAAGTGACGTCCAGGTCATCATCCGGACTCCTTATCCCGGCCAGGCGCCCCGGCTGGTGGAGGACCAGGTGACTTATCCGCTGACCAGGGCCATGCTGACCGTACCCGGGGCGAGGGCGGTCCGGGGCTATTCAGCCTACGGCGACTCCTTTGTCTACGTCATTTTCAGTGATGACACTGATCTTTACTGGGCCCGAAGCCGGGTATTGGAAAACCTCAACCAAGTCCAAGGCAACCTCCCCTCGGGGGTCACCCCATCGCTGGGACCTGATGCCACCGGGGTAGGCTGGATTTACGAGTACGCCTTGGTTGACCGCAGCGGAGGGCACGATCTTGCTGAACTGCGCTCTATTCAGGACTGGCTCTTGCGTTTTGAACTGTCCTCAGTCCCTGACGTGGCCGAGGTCGCCGCCGTGGGGGGTGCGGTCAAGCAGTACCAAGTAGTAGTTGATCCACTGGATTTAGCCCGCCAGGGATTAACCCTGGACATGGTCATGGAAGCAATTGAGGCTTCCAACCAAGAGGCCGGGGGCTCGGTCATTGAGCAGGCCGGGGCCGAATATATGGTCCGGGCCAACGGGTATCTGACGAGCCTGGAAGATTTTAAAAAGATCCTGATCACCACCCGTGAGGACGGCATCCCGGTCTTTTTAGAACAAATTGCCGACATCCGTCTGGGGCCGGAGATGCGCCGTGGGATAGCTGAACTAAACGGCGAGGGCGAGGTGGCCGGAGGCGTGGTCCTGATGCGTTCCGGCAAAAACGCCCGTACGGTCATTGATGGAGTTAAGGCCAAACTCGAAGAGATTAAGCCGAGCCTTCCTAAAGGAGTGGAAATTGTCACTGTTTACGACCGCAGTCAGCTCATCGAACGGGCCATTGATAATCTCAAAAGTAAGCTGACCGAAGAATTTATCGTGGTGGCCTTAACCTGCGTAGTTTTCCTCCTTCACCTGCGCTCGTCTCTGGTGGCCATCTTTACCCTGCCTTTGGGAATCTTGATTTCCTTTATTATTATGTATTATCAGGGCGTCAGCGCCAACATCATGTCATTGGGAGGTTTGGGAATCGCCATCGGCACCATGGTCGATGCGTCCATTGTCATGGTGGAAAACACCCACAAAAAAATCGAACGCTTTCGTTTGGAAAACCCAGGGGCCGAACTCGACAACGCCAAACGCTGGCACTTGGTAACCGAAGCCTCCTGCGAAGTGGGGCCGGCCATATTTGTCAGCCTTCTTATTATCACCCTTTCGTTTATTCCAGTCTTCGCCCTCGAAGGGCAAGAAGGCCGACTTTTTGGTCCGCTGGCTTTTACCAAGACCTACGCTATGGCCAGCGGAGCCTTTCTGGCCGTAACCTTAATTCCTGTTTTAATGGGTTACCTCATCCGAGGCCGCATCCCCGATGAACACACCAACCCCATCAACCGCTTCATGGTCACCTTGTACCGTCCGTTTTTAATGATCGCCCTTAAAAAACCGCTGGTAACCCTCCTGGTAGCCCTGGCTCTGCTTGTTTCATCGTTTTATCCAGTTCAAAAACTGGGCGGAGAATTTTTGCCCAGAATTGACGAAGGCGACCTTCTGTACATGCCGTCGACCTTGCCGGGGCTTTCGGTGGCCGAGGCCGGAGCCCTGCTTCAGATTACCAACAAACTGATCATGACCGTTCCAGAAGTGGAACAGGTCTTCGGAAAAGCCGGGCGAGCCGAGACAGCCACCGATCCGGCGCCCATAGAAATGCTGGAATCCACCATCCGGATCAAGCCCGAGTCCGAATGGCGGGAGGGCATGACCATGGATGGCATCATTGAGGATCTTGACCGCACCGTCAAACTCCCCGGTGTGGCCAACCTTTGGGTGCCGCCGATCCGCAACCGCATCGACATGATCTCCACCGGAGTCAAGAGCCCTATTGGTATCAAAGTCTCAGGTGATGATCTGAATCAAATAGACTCAGTGGCCAAGGAAGTCCAAAACGTCGCCCGCACCGTCCCGGGCGTCACCTCGGCTTTGGCTGAAAGTCTGACCGGGGGACGTTACTTTGACGTCAATATCAACCGGGAGGCGGCCGCCCGGTTCGGGCTGACGGTCAAGCAGGTTCAGGTATATATAGCCACCGCCGTTGGCGGTGAGATGGTCGGTGATACCGTCGAGGGCATCGCCCGTTACCCCATCAACTTAAGATATCACCAAAAATACCGCGACAGCTTGGAATCAATCCGCAATTTGCCGATCCTCACCCCAATGGGCCAAGAGATAACCTTAGGTGATGTAGCCGAGATAAACGTCACTACCGGCCCTTCCATGCTCAAAAGCGAACAAGGCCGGCCAACGGTCTGGATTTATTTGGATACCAGAGGCCGGGACATGATCTCGGTGGTCCGGGATCTCGATCAAGCTTTCCGGGAAAAAATCGACCGGCCGGCCGGAATAAGCCTGTCTTTTACCGGTCAATACGAGATGTTTGAGCGGGCCAATGCTCGCTTAAGGCTTATGATTCCGGCGACATTGATCATTATTTTTATCTTGCTGTACTCGGAGTTCAGTAACTTCACCGACACCATCATGATCTTGGCTTCCCTGCCCTTCTCTCTGGTTGGCGGAGTCTGGTTTATGTATCTTAAGGGTTATGCAGTCTCGGTTGCCTCGGGGGTTGGGTTTATAGCCTTAGCCGGCCTAGCCGCAGAATTCGGAGTGATCATGCTTATCTATCTCCGACAGGCGGCTCTGGAGGCCCCGGAGCTTAAAAACCCGTCGGCGCTCTCACCGGCGGCTGCCGACCGGATCATCCATTCCGGAGCCGCTCTAAGAGTCCGGCCCAAGGCCATGACCGTTGGAACGGTGGTGGTTTCCCTGGTCCCGATCTTCTGGAGCGCCGGGACCGGCTCGGAAGTTATGCGCCGGATCTCGGCCCCCTTGTTCGGAGGCATGATCACCGCCTTTACCCTGTCAATGTTTATTATCCCCACGGTTTACAAGCTAAGGCTCATGTGGGGAGCCAAACGGGCTGTTAAAAAAGGACTCCAGATCAGAGTGTAATCCGGCTCGGCCCGGTCATTACCAACCAAAAGCCTGGCCTGGACCGGGCTTTTGGTTTTTTTGACCTAGAATTTTAATTAATTAAAAACTCTAATCGTTGGCTTTAAAGTTATAAACCGGACGGATGCGCTCAACAATATCGACCGTTGGTGTTATCCAGCTGATTATTTCCTCCATACTCTTATAAGCCATGGGCGCTTCGTCAAGAGTCAATTGGTTAACGCTGGTGGTAAAGATCCCATCCATGCTGGAAATATATTCGTCCATTGAAAGCTTGGAAAGGGCCGCCTTGCGGCTCATCAGCCGTCCCGCCCCGTGAGGGGCGGACTGATTCCAGTCGTCATTGCCCTTGCCAACACAAATCAGACTCCCGTCACGCATGTTTATGGGGATCAAGAGACGCTGGTTTTTTTTGGCTGAGACCGCACCTTTGCGCAGAATCATGGTTTGAGTGTCAATATAGTTGTGAATGGTCGTAAAGCGGTCGATCTCAGTCAGGTTCAGGGAATTCAAGATCACCTCAGTCATGGCCTTACGGTTTAGCCAAGCCATCTTCTGGATTATGCCCATGTCATGAATATAATCGTCAAACATTTTGCCGCTGACGTAGGCCAATTCTTTAGGGATTAAGCCGCTTGATTGAGCTTTAATCTTTTTAATTTTTTCCTCTATTGCATCGGTTCGGCCTTGGGCTTTTAAGGTGAGGATAATTTTTTTAATTTTGTCTTTGGGACTGCCGAAAAGAGTTTTTTGGGCCGCCCCCTGATAATAAATGGCTACTTCATTACCGATATGCCGGCTCCCGGAATGAACGACCAAGTAATAGTCACCACCATCATTGCGGTCGATCTCAATAAAATGATTGCCGCCGCCCAAGGACCCGATACTCAAACGGGCCCTGTTAAGGTTTACTTTGGAAGCGCAGCGGAGTTTTTCCAGATCAATTTCATCGTTAAACGGGTGCATGGTCTTACGGATATCGCGGCCGGAGGGGATCTGCCGGTGGATCAAGTTATCCAAAGCTTGGAAGTCGACATTTTTTTCTCTGATTTTGACGGTTTCCATGCCGCAGCCGATATCGACGCCAACCATGCCCGGCACGACTTTATCGGTAATAGTCATGGTCGTGCCAATAGTACAACCCATTCCGGCGTGGACGTCAGGCATGATGCGAATCTGGCAGCCTGAAAATTCATTTTGGTCGCAGACGGTCTTAATCTGTTCGAAGGCCGTCGGTTCGAGTTCCCCAACGAAACAGATAGCCGTGTTATATTTGCCAACTATTGATATCATTGCAAAAAAAATTCTATTTTTGTTTGAGGTTTTGAGGTTTTACCGCCGCCCAGATTTTACATGACTTGTTTTACATGACTTGGCAAAATTACTCATGAGTACTTCAGTATCAGCTGCGGCAGAGGCTTGTTAAAAAGCTTGTCGTCATTTTAACATATAAGCCAGACTTTGAAGTCCAACGGCAAGCCATTTTGTTACCGAAAAATGAACCTTGGTCCCGGCGCTCGACAGCCTTAACTGCCAACTAACGGACAGGCGGGACTGAATTCCCATCGGTAAAAACCTCTCGAAGTGTTGCAACCAGGCCAATTGTGAGGCGACGATCAGGGTGCTCAATAAAATGGGCCAGAGCAAAATTAATCGCAGCGGCCAAGCCCAAAGTTTCCACCCTCTCGCAGGGACCGGGTATTGACCGCCGATTTAAAGACGCTCAGAAGGGCTCTCCGCTCAATCCATAGTGAACGTAAGGTTTGGCCGAAAAGCTGATTTTGAGTCTTGGAGGGAACGCTTGGGGCATGTTTTTGAGACAGACCAATTTTCCAGGCCTAGGAGTTGAAAACGGGGATTCATGACTGATTGACTCAACAGGAAAAATGAGTCAAGGCTTTGCAGCAATTATTATGATAACGGCATAAATAATCTTTATTATGCTAACTCAACAAAAACAGCTAAATTTAAATTACAATTCTCAATTAATTGTTTTTAACGTATTTCCACTAGCTTTTTTTGTTGCAAATTTAGCTTTTATGTGCCTTATTGACCTTATGCTTTAATTTAAGTGCACCTGGGTATAGCGATCACGTGAGTAAAAATATTTTTCTGACACTTTTAAGCGATCACATGAGGAGCGTGTCATTTATAGCATTTTAAATCTTATAGAAAATTACGATTTTGGCTGTTGG
>JAISWF010000106.1 GCA_031271165.1 Deltaproteobacteria bacterium | reverse complement strand
AGGCGACAACCCTGGGTGTCATGACTAATCCAACGTAGACACGTTTCCATACCTTAGTCTTGTGAACCATCCGACCTCTTTTCAGAAGCCGGTTCCCTTTAGGGGAGCGGTAGTTCACTTTTGAAGCGAACCGCAAGATTTTGAACGTCTAAAACAGTGGTCATGATCTGGCCTCCTTGGGATCCATCGCATCGCGAAGGCAGTCACCGATCATATTAAATGCGGCCACCAAAAGCATAATAGCCACGCCTGGCACCAGCATCTGTTCCGGTCTGGCCAACATGACGTTTTTGGCTTCCGAAAGCATTGCTCCCCATTCCGGCATCGGTGCTTGAACTCCGAGACCCAAAAAGGACAACGTCGATATATTCAAGATCGCCCAGCCGGTATCCAGTGAGGCCAGGACCGCCAGTTCAGAGGCAATACAGGGCACAATATGATGCGTAAGGATATACGGCGTCCCTGAATCAACGCTTTTAGAGAAAAGAATAAAGTTGGCGTCAGCATATTTCATGACGGTGGTTCGGATCATACGGGCATACCAAGCCCATTTGATGAAAACGTTGGCGATAATGACATTTTTTATGTCCACCCCGAGCAGGGCGATAACGGCCAGAATCATAATTTGGCTGGGGAAGGACAGCATGACGTCCACAACCCGCATTATCACCTCGTCGACGAAACCTCGCATGTAACCAGCCAAAAGGCCCATGAGCATCCCAAGCCCGATGGTGCCTACCATAGTAACCAAAGACAGAAATAACGTGTGAACTTGGTTAATATACTGTTGGCATAAGGGTCGTTTGGGGCTATCAAGGGAGCAAATGTCCCGATAAGAATCATGGCCGTGATAAAGATCAGGCAGACCTTGGCGATGTGTTTACCCCAAAGAAGACGTAAAATGTTGGGAATGGCCATGTTATGCGTCTCCCTTACGCAAGCGAGGATCGGCGGCAAATTGGACGATGTCGAAAACCAGGTTAAAGAGCACAAAAAGAACGCCGACCATTAAAACGTAGGTTTGAATGACCGGGTAATCCCGGTTGAAGATGGAGGTGATGCAAAGCCGGCCAATGCCAGGCTAGGCGAAAACGTTTTCCACGACTATGGTTCCGGAAATCATCTGCGGTATGCTCATGCCAATTGCGGTGATGCATGACTGGAGCGAATTCTTTAGCACATGCTTGGTAAGAATAACTCGTTGATTCAAACCTCGGACATTAGCGTACAACACGTATTCCTGCTTCATGTTATCAAGCATATTGTTGCGGATGAGTCGGATATAGGTGGAGATATAAGTCAGCGAGACAGTGAAGGACGGCAATATCAGATGCCGGATGCCGCCGTAACCACTGGTGGGAAAAAGATCAAATTTGAGGCTAAATAGCCAGATCAGCAGGAGCCCAACCCAGTATGCGGGCATGGCCGTGGTCATAAAGACAGTTCCCCGCAGAATCCGGTCGAACCAGCTGTCCCGATAGACGGCACTTAGAAAACCAATGGGCAGGCTCAGGATTATGACAAAAATCAGAGACAGGCCAGCCAGCTGTAAAGTCGATGGTATACATCGAATGATTTCACCCAACACTGTGCGAGCGGGGTTGGTGTAGCTGACCCCGAAATCCAGTTGCAGGCAATTGCCGACCAAACGGATATAACGCACCAAAAACGGATCGTCTAGACCAAGTTCCTGGCGCATTTCGGCAATGGCTTCCTTGGTGATGATCGGTATTTGCCGCACCCTCAAAGCGACCTCGGCCGGATCTGACGGAATGAGACTGATGAACCCGTAACACAACAAGGTAATGCCGATTAAGAGCGGTACAGTTGCAATCAGTCTTTTAATTACATAATTTCGCAAAATTACCTCCGAGATCTACGCTTATTCGCTGACCAAAACTAAATGCCGGTAACCACCTGTTCGTTTTTAGGTGGCTTTTCCGCCAGCTTGGCTGAAAACCAGAGTGCGAGGGCAAAAATTAGAGAAAAAATTACTAACCCGGCCAGTAAAGCCCTAGGATTTAACTCCCACATCCAGGCGGTCAATCCGCCTCCAGCAGCCCCGGCAATGCCTGCGAACAGATAGAAGACGCCAAAACAAACACCATGATTGCATTCTCCTCCCAGTTCAGGAACCATACTGATAGCTGGGGGAAAAACAATCAGCATGCCGAGTGTCAGTACTATGGTTGTTAAAAGCGGCCCCAGGGGTATCTCGGCGAGACTGCCAAACGGCAGACTCATTAGCGGAAAAGAGCAGCCCATAAGCGCCAGCCCCAGTCCCAACCGAAAGGGCCTGGAAAAATGGCGGGTCGTCAAATTGCTTATTGGCATTTGCAGGGTTACGCCCAGGATGGCGGAAAGGGTAAAAATAGCCGCCACCGAGCGCTCATTAGGAACGCTTAAAGGTAAAAGAATATAAATCTGATTGAACAGCAAGTAATAGGCGGACATGGCAAAGCAGAACAATATAAAATTACGGCGTTTGAAAACTTTAAGCCAGTCTTCCCAAACCGATAGTTGGGACCCTCTTTCCGAGCCTTCCATCCGGGGCAGATAATTCCATTGGAGCAGTAAAAGAATGAAAAAAACCGTTGCGGCCACAAAGCAGAGAATAGTAAAACCAGAGCCGAGTAACAGTAGTCCGCAAAGTGGACCAAAGAAAACGCCGGCTTGGGTCGAAACATTTTGAATTGCGTAAACCTTTTCGCGCATCGGATGATTTTCAGTTAATCGCGCCATCAAGGCCTGATAGGCGGGCGAAAAAAGAGCGGCGGCAAAGCCGGTCATAAAAGCGGCAACGATTATGCCCGCCGGAGAAACAACCAAGCTGAAAAGGGCAAAACCCAGAACTCGCACTGCGCAGCCGGCCATAATAACAGTCCGGTAATTGAAGCGGTCGGCCAGAGTGCCTCCAACCAGGAACAGTCCTTGCTGACTCATCATTCGAAAGCCGATAACAAACCCGGCGAAACCGGCGGTCAGACCTAAATCGTTGGTAATGTATCGACTCAGGTAGGGAAGTAGCATGTAAAAGCCGAGGTTAAAGCCAAAATTATTAAAAAGAAGCACTTTGACTGAAGTGTTCAGGCTGGCAATAAAGGCGATCACAAGCTGGTCTCATCAATTTGTGGCTTCAGAAATGATAAGGCCTTACTGGCCATCCGGCCCGCCCCCAGGCCCTCGGAATCGACGCAAATGACATATCCGAGGTAGCAATCGTTGTCATCTGGAGGTGAAACCACCTTTCCCGCTGGGCCGAGATGGTATTGAAGGATTCCTGGTAAGCATTCCATTTCTTGCCGCCCGTCATGTCCCGAAAGAAAGCCAGGTTGTGACGGCAACACATAAGCGACAGCGGCGCTTTGGGGCCGCTTAAGGTCATGATTTTTTCCGGGGATGGCCGGGGCCTCTCCTAGAGCAATTTGAATCATCTGGGTCAGCGGACTGATACCGGTAACGCTTTCCACCAGTTTTGAAATGTAGTTGCCGCCAATGCGAGGGTTGATCTCTATGAGTCGCCAGCCTTGAGGAGTCAGTCGAACCTCGACATGGGCAACTCCGTTACTGTAGCCAATCGCCGTCAGGGCGTCGGTAACATGTTTTATTAAAGCCGAAGCCGTATCCGGCTCAATGTCGGCT
Organism: Deltaproteobacteria bacterium; assembly: GCA_031271165.1. Classification (GTDB taxonomy): domain Bacteria; phylum Desulfobacterota; class Desulfarculia; order Adiutricales; family Adiutricaceae; genus JAISWF01. Next base: position 472 of record JAISWF010000106.1, on the reverse strand, counting down.
GGGAACATATGCCCGAACTCCACCACATTGTCGCACCCTCCAAGCTTTTGGTCTGTCACGCCACAATAGAAATGTCTACTATTCAGCACAATACAAATGTCTCTTTTTTGAATAAGGCCACAATAGAAATGACTCCTTTTGTGTTTTGTTAGTGAGTAAAAAATTAGATGCAGTAAGAAAAACATCGGTTGTGATTCGTTGAACATGCCTTGTTTACAGGCTTTTTTATAAAATCTGAGCATTGACGTAATACATATTTACTCATTTACGCAACAACCGGACTCTTGATTTTTCTCAAATCTCAGGAGCGGGGTGTTTGACATGCTGGTCTTGTCAAGAAAATTTTATCTCAGTAGTTAGTCGTCTGTGAAATACCCAAAAAAAATCGTTGACCCAAAAAATATAAAAAAAATCGCCGGGCCTCTAAAAAATTTTTCTAAAATAATAACATACAAATCTATGAAAAAAATTT
>JAISWF010000083.1 GCA_031271165.1 Deltaproteobacteria bacterium | reverse complement strand
GATATAAATCATTTAAACTATCTGTGAATTTATGTTATGATCGAATAATCTGGGGGACTAGCCCTTTTAGAGTTTGAACTCGCCAACCCACAGTCAACCGCTTGACTGTGTACTAGTGGTCAAAGCCCAAAGAGTGTTTAAGGGCACCAAGCTCTATCGGGTGCAAATGAACTCGCCGCCATGACAATTGCGGATTATCTGGAGCCAAGTCCATCGCCCCCGCCCCGAACGGCAGATTGTTGGCCCTGACCGTCTGTTTGAGAAATAGATTTGCCACTGCCGTAGGTTAAGCTCCAATTGCCTGCATTTTACCTTAGGCAAATTACAATATCATTACGAGGCGACATTTCTTTGGCCGCTCGGGTTAAGTTTGGCTGGAGCTTCTTACAAGTAAAATTTTTTAACAGTTAAAATATTTATAAGTATATGCATAATATACTCATAAACTTTTATTATTTCTGGTTCTCTAACTGGCCATCGCTGGATTTTGTCTGGTCAGACTGATCAGGCTGGGCCACACCTGGATTGAGTCCCAAACATTTTTCGGCAAACTTACACCACTTGGCGCAGCCTTCGTTTAATTTGGGATTGGAAAAAAGGTAACCGCACCCCAAACAGCGGCGCCTGGCATCGTCTTTAAAAAATTCCACCTTTTCGCCGCAGGCTGGGCAGATTATCTCGAAAATATCGCCTGGCCTCCAAAAAGCAGTATTTTGCCCCGGACACATAATAACGGCCATATCGTTACCTCTCTTGGCTGTTCAAAGCAACAGCGCTTTCCACCGTTTGACCTTCAGGGGTAAAAACCCAGCCTTTGAGGGCCACGTCAATACGGTTAGAGGCGGCCAGAGAGCTTTTAGCCAACTGCCAGAGACCTTGACAGCAGGGGACTCTCATAATGGGTAACCACACTTCCCGGATGGCTGGATTTTTCTGCAATATGACTTTTAACTTGATCTCATAGAGGCTGCGATCATCAAGCTTGGGACAACCAATGACCAAAGGGTAATTGCGGCCCAGAAAAAGCCTCCGAAAATCAATTGCTGCAAAAGCCACACAGTCAGCTGATAAAATAAGGACTTGCTGGTTAAAAAATGGGGCCGCTGGAGGAACCAGGGACAGCTGGACGGGCCAGGTCGAAAGCGTATCAGCCTCGGGCTCTGGCTGATTTTTCGTCCGGTCATCCCCAGAACCATCCCGGTAGCCGGCCGGACCAGACAGTATCTTTGTCTCGGTCCCCGGACACCGGTGCGGCCGGGCCAAAACATTTATCTGACCCCCAAGGCGGCTGTCTGGCGACTCGGCTGCCCGGCGCCGGGCTTCAACTTCTTGAGGGTCAAATTCCTCAGAACAACGTTGGACTATTTTCAGGGCCCCTTTCGGACAGCGGCCAAGACAGGCGCCCAAACCGTCACACAAAGACTCACCCACCAGACAGACTCGGCCGTTTTCTATCGCCAGGGCCCCCTCGGCGCAGCCAGGCAGACAAAGTCCGCAGCCATCACAGAGCTCATAGTCGATTTCAACAATATCCCGAATTATTTTGACTGTTGGGTTTGGCGCCAGTCCAGTCGTCAGTGGCGCCGGCAATTGAGAATGCGAACTTTTCATGTTATCACCGCAAAAATACCCGCTACTCAAGTAGAGGAAGAATTTGAGGGTTGTATTTAGCATATTTAATGTGCTTTTACTTCCCGCAAAATTGAAAAGAGGCACAGCCGTCCAAGAAAATCGCCAGACTGGGGGTCGGGTAGGCTAAACCCTAGGAAATAAGCCACCTTCATTGTCCAAAAGGGGCGATTTGAAATCCTAACCCCCCCCTTACATCAACTCTCCAGGGTGCTATCCAAGATAAAAGGCCCGGGGACGATCACCCAAGGAGGTTCATGAATGGGTACTTAACCATATCAAGCCCTTACGGGGTAACTGTTTCATTAGATCATGGAACTCATCTCCTTAAAACAGAGCTGTGTAGGGGTTCCTGGTTTAGCTGTCCAACAAATCGGGCCTGTCCCGACATGGGTCTTGTGACAGCCGGCCCAAATGGCCAGGCCGACTTAAATCTGTAATTAACATCAATACGTAACTCCCCTAAAAGGTCAGTCATCATGGTGGCAACGTCTTAAGCTGGCCAATGCTTGACTCCACGGGTGTAGCAACAGCTAAAGCCCGACATCGCTCTGCTTCACAGATGCTAGTCGGCGCAAAACCTTACAGAACTTTGATTTAAGCCATTTTCACCAGAGAGGAAAATATCTAAAAAGGGGATGTTTTTATGCTTAGTTATACAAGCCAAACATGCTCCCGAATTTTCCATGGGCTATAGTACCGAGATAATATTTTCTAAACATAATTCTTTTTATCGTATTAATTGTACATATTTAATGGCCGCGCTCTTAGGCCCGTAAACCATTAGTTTCCTAAGCTACCGTGGATTCTTGATTTTTTCTTGGACAGCTGTGATGATCGATCGATAAAAAGTCCCCGAGGGCTTGGGTTGCGATCCGCAATTTTTTGAACATTTCGACTTGGTTTTTTATTTCAATTTTTTTAAAAAAAAATTTCTTAGATAGATCAATATTTGCTAACTCTCTATTGACTATTAATCAGGATTGTGCTATTATCTTATTAAGTAATTAGTGCTACTAATGTGTCAAATAAGAAAATTAAGGTTACAAACCCCTAGACTGTTTAATTGGACCGATCCATTTAAGAAGCCTGGCAATGAGAAAAGGCTCTCTGGGCTCGTTGATGACTGGCCTGAACATTTTAAGCTCAAGATCCTGCCGTCCCTACCTGTTTCTTTATTAATTCCTTTCTTCAAAGCTAACATCGGGCGTCCCAGTAAGGACATTTTGACCATGCTCGGTGTGTATATTCTTCAAGAGATGTGGGATTATACTGATTCCGAAGTCTTAAGACATCTTAAATACGATGATTGTTTCAAATGGGCTCTTGATATCCAGGAACTCAACGACACCACCCTTTATGTAAGCCCCAAAACCCTTTACAACTTTCGCCTTTTGATCAAGGAAAATGACCTCGAAAGTAAAATTTTCAACCAGACGACACGTGACCTGATTGAGCAGTTCGAAGTTGATT
>JAISWF010000053.1 GCA_031271165.1 Deltaproteobacteria bacterium | reverse complement strand
GAACAGACATTTTGGTCAAACGGTTATTTTGTATCTTCGATAGGACAAGCGAGTTTATCGACAATACAAGAGTATATTCGGCATCAAGGTTAATCAGGACCGGAACGCATTCATCCGCTGGACTAAAGTCTACCGGTTTTCTGCGATAAGACTTATAAAAATCAGAAATACATTTTTTAGGTTAAATTTATGAGCGAGACCGGACGCCAGGCGGCCGCCAGAGTGTTGGCTGCGACGCTGACCCTGTTAGCCAGGGAAATGGAGCGTCTGGCCCCACCATTTTCTTTGTGGGCTGAGTCACTGGAAGCTGACGAGATCAAGCAGACCGCCATGAGTGTCGCCGCTGGGGAGGCGGCGGTACTGTGGGTCGATGAGTCTCATCCCGCCCGAGGCCTGGCCATTATCCGGGTCATGCCCTTGGAATCGGCAATTTTGGGGGAAGGTTCGCTCAGGATTGTCGGGCCCTGGCTGGTGGAGCCTGATCCAGTTGAGCGCCGGCAGAGCGCCCGGACCATTGCCGTTAAAGCCAGGGAACTGTCGCTGAAAGGAGGCTCCAAGTTCGTCATAGTTAAGACCTGGCATGATCCGGCAATTTTGAGGGGCTTTATCGACGAGGGTTTCCAGGTGGCCGAGATAACCTCTCGATTCAGCGGGCCGATTGAGGAGACCAAACTCCCAGAATTTCCTTTCCTTTATCATGCTGGATTGGCTATCCGGACGCCGGCCCCCCCGGAGAGAGAAAAATGGCTGGAAGCCTTAGGTGAGCTTTTTTATGACGGTCACTATCGTCACGGACCTTACCTGCCCCAAGATTTTTCGGCTCGCATCTGGCGGCAAATCATCCTCAGGGACATGAAAAAACAACTCCCGACCGTATTTTTGTGGGATGAACGTCAAAGGTGCCCGGTGGGTTTGGCCATGGCTGCTGTGGGCGGACCAGCGGCCGATCTAACCGTAGTGCACATTAACGATGACCGCCGGGGGGAGGGGCTGGGCCGGCTTTTGATCAATGAGCTGGTTCGCCTTATGTTTCAAAGGGGAGTGACCAAGCTTCGGGCTGAGACCGCTTGCTGGAACCTGCCGGCCGTCAGCCTCTACTCTAGTTTGGGCCTTCGGCCAAGGGTGCCTTTGGTAGCCCTCCATCTGGAAGTTTAACCTTAAAATTCGGATTTGGATGGGCATCAAGAGCCAATTTTTTTGCCTATTTGGTCAAAGTTTGATTGCTCCGCCGGCCTGGCCGGCTTTGGATTGGTAGATTTTAAACTGCGTCTTTGATTAGTTAATCGGCAATTATTTTCCACAGGATTTAGACCACTTAAATGGAGGAATAATGACCTTAGATAAAAGACCTGCCCACCCAACTCAGCCTGGCTCGCCGGGGTCTTCTTACGATTTTAGCGATCCAGGGGCTAAAATCAGTGTCGGCGAAGCTATTTCCTCTATTTTCAGCACTTATTTCAGCCGCTTCTGGCAGCTCTATGGTTTTGCCGTCCTAGGCAGCCTGCCGATGCTGTTGTTCATGATTTTTGGCGAATTTGGAATAGAAAATGTTGATTCCGTCACTGTCTCCCGACTGGCGCCGATGTTCGTCGTAATAGTAATTTTGTCCGGACTTTTGAACTTGTGTCTCCAGGGCGCGGTGGCCGTTTGCGTCTACCGGGTCTTAAGAGACGAGGAAAGTTATTTTTTTGAATGCATCAAAACTGGTTTGGCCAGGATTGTAACTCTAATTTTAATCTCGTTTTTATTTCTTGTGATTTCGATGGGTTTTTGTGTTGGCGCAGGCTTTATTACCATTACGGTTATTCATACTAGAGTAGCCTGGCTAATGCTTATAGCCGCTGGGCTGCTGATAATCGTCGGTATTCGGCTGTTTCTCTCAATAATGTTTTCAATTCCGGTTTGCATGGTGGAGCGCCTGGGCGCTCTCGAAAGTATTAGACGTTCAGTCAATCTCATTAAAAGTAACTATTTTGCCTGTTTTGTTGTTATTTTGGTGATAGCAATATTAAATATAGTTGTAATTCTGATTAGTTCGGTAGTCAGCAACTTTACAGATTCTATTGTTTTTGTAATCATAAGTAGTCTTTTGGTAACTATTCCTTCTGGATTGGCCACAGTAGCCATCCCGGTACTTTATTATCAACTTAGAGCGGCCAAGGAAAATTTTTTGGTGGAGGACGAGGCCGATATCTTCGATTAAAAACCTATTTGGCCATGATTTTGACTTCCAGCCGACAGCAAGCTCTTGATTGAACCCCAAGGAAAACCACAAGGGCAGAGCATGGTTGGTGAGCCTTCTTTTGAGCCCTCCCTAGGCCCGCATCTCGGCCCCTCACCAGGACCAAGTTATCATCAACACCTGGCCAAACCTAAGCTTTTGGCCAGGCGAAAATGACCGGCCCTAAGACTTTACCCCATCTCTCCGCCAAAATTCAGGCCATGGACTGACCTCAATGGGTTGACATCAACCCGCACCCATGGAGGGCCGGTTTTAAGTCCAATTGTTGTCAAAATAGGTGGACAAGCCCCAATAAACTAGCGATTTAGTCTTTAATGACGCATTACAGCCAAACAATGGCCAAGAGCGCCTCGGTAAGGCCTTCGGTTACGACGCAGCTAACCAACTCTAATTTCAGGAGAAGGCGACCATGAGAGTATTGCCTTTAGGGGTAACTGATTTTGCGGATCTGTATAATGATGGTTGTTATTACGCTGATAGGACCGAACTTTAGTATTAGCTATAAAGGTGCCGGAACCGTATTTCCTGTCGTGGCCTTGCGGTTTCGGTAAAACCTAAATCTCCAACGTTTTTTTGATATACCGAAACCTGGGGGATTCAGTCGAGTATCTCATTGTTGGGGGTCTCATGGGAGGGAGCTGACGGGGTCTCTGTCAGGGGACTCAGAGGTCCCGAGACATAGGGCCCGAGAGCGGTGGCAATTTTAAGCAAACAAACTAAAAATTGTTAATTATCAATTTAATAGCTATAATAAATTATTCTTATGCTGGTAAAAAATTATTAACTGAATTTTAATCGTCTATAAAATAGGAAACGCCCTGGTCTGGCCAAGACCAGGGCGAAAACCATAGGTATTAATAAAAGAAACCGATAACAAGCAGAATTAAAACAACATGTATGGTCAGCCTATATATAAACGGCGGCGAGGGCCACCAGTTGCTATCAGTATAGCAAATAATTGCTGGTTATGGAAGAGTCTGCCCATCTAAACTGCCCTCGGTGGCGGTGGAGCTAAAGCTAGCGGTCAGCGCACTGGACCTTGGATGTTTTTTGAGGATGAGTTTTTGGGGGATGATTTTATAGAGCCAAAAAGGCAGCTGGCTGGCTAAAACCATTTTAATTATCCGTTTACGAAAATTTCTTTGGGGATGGCCAAACTTAAAAAGATCTGTCCTCAAAGGTATCCACGACTGCTTCTATGTAAGTTATCTATTGTCAAACAGGCCGAAATTCAAGCTATTTTAGTTTTTGAGCGGCTGTTTAAAGATCTAAGGCAGGCCTTCCAGATAAGCTTTCAGACCGTTTACCAGCCCGTCGGTCAGGAGGTCCTGGTAGTCCTTATCGTTTATTTTGGCCGACTCGTCTTTGTTGGTAATGAAACCTATTTCCAAAAGGACAGCTGGGACTTCGACGTAGGCTAAAACCACGAAGGCCGCTTCCTTTACTCCGAGATCGCGCACTTTATGGCTGGTCGAGAGAGAAGCCAGGGCCCCGGAATGAAGAGCTTTGGCCAAAACTCTGGATTCGGCTACTTTGGTGTTGCGGGCAATTTTGGTGACCAGATTTTGGATCTCGTTCATGGATTTTCCGCTGGAGCTGTTTTCCCTGGAAGCCACGGCCACCGCTGCCGGATCGGTGGTAAAGTTTAAAACATAAGTTTCAAAGCCCTCCACTTTGGCCACCAAGTTGGCGTTGGCGTGAATGGAGATAAAAATATCGGCTTTTTCGTCCTTAGAGATTTTGGTTCGCCGATCTAAGGTCACGAATCGGTCAGTATCCCGGGTTAGGACTACTTCCAGCCCCAGTTGCTCCTCAATCTTCTTTTTTAAGTCCAAGGCGACTTTTAAGACGATGTCTTTTTCTTTCAGACCGTGAGCGGCCGCCCCTCCATCTTTACCGCCGTGGCCGGGATCGATGACCACCCGCCGGACAGTTAAGCCTAACTGCCGGGCCATGGAGTCGGCGGGACCTTTAACTGGTTTGATGGCCGTTGTGGGAGTGGGTCTCGGAGTGGGCGGAGCCTCTGGCTCTGTTGGGGGAAAAAGATTGGACTCTTTGGCCACCCGGATAATCATACGAGGCGGTTGATCGAGAAAAACAGGCATGTAAGGATAAGCATCGGGCAGATCGGCCACCAGTCGGACCGTATCGCCGTTAAGTTGGCTGACTTTGACCAGGTTGACCAGTGGGGTGGTGTTTTTTAAATTTGACGGAGAACCCGGAGCTAAAATGGTATCTTTAAAGTCGACGTAGACTCGAAATCGCCCCCCTTCTCGGGACGGAGGCAAAAGATTATAAAGATAAGGAACCACCCGTTCGGAATAGGCAGTAACTTCAGTGTGGGTGCCTCGGTCGTCTAAATAAAGCGCATAAAATTGGTTGCGGCCGTCGGCTCTCGGAGTGGGAGCTTTAGGAGCGCTGCGAGCAGGCGGGGGCGTAGGTTCAGGGGGTTTGGACGTGGATTTACTAGGGCTGGTTTGGCTGGGGGTGGAGTTGGATGCTTGATCAGCGTTAGCTGAGCCGCCGGCTTGACCGGAGGCATTTTTATCGGGACCTTTGTTTTGGGCGGTCCCTTTGGACTGGTCTGGAGAAGACGCTTGGGTTGGACGTTTGGAGCCGGAAAGCGAAGCCATCAAGGTCTCGGCTTGAGCCACCTCGGGCGTTCCTCGATAGTTTAAGCCCACTTTCATGAGCTCACGGTAAGCCTCCTCGGGCTTTTTTTGAACTATCAGAGATAGGCCCACGATTATCTGGGCGGCCGGGGCATCGGGACATCTGGAGCAGCCCTTGACTACTCGTTTGGCTAAATCTCCGGCCCGGACGGCGTCAGCGGGAATGTCAAAGCGGTCAAAGGAGAGCATCAAAAGCTCGGCCGCCAGAAATCGTCCTTTGGCGGCATGCTCTCTTTTGGGCTGGACGTCGGCGGCATGTTCGAATTGCTTGACCAGGGCCAGCCAATCGGCTCTTTGGTGATTGTGCACGTCAGCCAGGAATACTTCTCTGGCCTGCCGGGCCCGGGCCAGTTCGCCGTCGGCTAAAGCCTCCGATTGAAGACAGAAAAGCAGACCCAAAGCCAAGAAAAATAGCGGTCCCCAAAAAAGCCAAGAAAAATTATTGGTCCCCCAAGAAAACTGGACCGGAAGATTCAGGTGGGCCAGGCGATGGGTGCGGCTTGGTTGACTTAAGCGGCTGGTTATATCATGGTGAGTCAAGCGGACGGACAAAACAAGGTCCTCCGAAAGAGCAGGGGTGGTGAGGACAAGATTAACAAAGGACCTCTCCAGCCCGTTTTTTTAGCTCCACCAGCAGATTTAAAGCTTCCAGTGGAGAGAGTTCTTCGGGTTTGAGGGCGGCAATTTCTTTGGCCAAGGCTTGCGGCCCGTCCTGGCCAAGGCCGGCCAAAGTAAACAGGTTTTCCCTGGTCTGGCCCTTACGGATGAGACCGGGATTTTGCCGGCCGATGTCCGAGAGAACCTCACGGGCTCTTTTGATTACATTGGCCGGAAGCCCGGCCAGGGAGGCCACATCAATTCCGTAACTGCGGTTAACTCCGCCCGGGGTCAGTTTTCGAAGAAATATTATGCTTTCGCCCCATCTTTTGACTGAAACATTGTAATTGCGGGTCAGAGATTTGTGGCGGGCCAATTCGATCAGTTCGTGGTAATGGGTGGCAAACAAGGTTGGGACGCCCCGACCGCCCAGATCATGAAGAAATTCACACACGGCCCAGGCAATGGATAATCCGTCAAAGGTTGAGGTCCCCCGGCCAACCTCATCTAAGATAATCAGGCTTCGGGTGGTGGCCCGGGCCAGAATCCTTGCGGTTTCACTCATTTCCACCATAAAAGTTGAACGGCCTCTGGCCAGATCGTCGGCCGCTCCGACTCTGGTGAAGACCTGGTCGCGGATCGATAGGGTGGCCGAAGTTGCGGGAACAAAAGAGCCCATTTGGTTTAAAATTACGATGAGGGCTGTTTGACGCAAGACTGTGGACTTTCCGGCCATGTTGGGTCCGGTGATTATCAGCAGGCGTTCTCGGGGGGTTATGGTCACGTCGTTGGCGACAAAGGTCTCCCCAGGGGATAAAAATTGTTCGACCACTGGATGGCGGCCGCCTTTGATGTCGATGACGTCGTCGAGGGTTAAAGAAGGCCGCACCCAGCCGCGTTTTTCAGCGCAGGAGGCTAAGGCGGCCAGGGCATCGGCCCCGGCCAAGGCGGCGGCCAGTGTTTTGAGGTCAGGAGCGCAGGCGGCCACAGCGGTTTTGAGGTTTTCGATGATCCTTGATTCCAGAGCCTCGCGCTTTTCCCCGGCTGTGAGGATTTTTTCCTCCCATTTTTTCAGTTCGTCGGTAAAGTACCTTTCGCCCCCGCTAATGGTCTGTTTGCGAATCCAGTCTTTGGGCACCGAAGCCAAGTTGGTTTTGGTAACTTCCAGATAATAGCCAAAGACTTTGTTGAACCCAATTTTAAGGTTTCCGATACCGGTGCGGCGGCGCTCGGAAGCTTCCATGGCGGCAATTTCGCGGCGACCTCCAGCTTCGAGCTCTCGGAGATTGTCTAAGACTGGGCTAACCCCTGCGGCCACCAGCGCTCCATCTTTGGCCTCATCTCCGGCCAGAATAAAAGAGAGCCGGTTGCGAAGATCCGGTAAGAAGTCGGTTTTCAGGCCCAGGTTTTGGAGTTCCTCGGCCGGGCTTTGGGCAAGCACCAGCCCTATTTCGGGAGCCAGTTCCAAAGTTTTTTTAACCGCCGCCAGATCTCGGACGCTGCCTCGGCCTAAGGTCAGTCTGGCCAAGGCCCTTTCGAGATCTGGAAGATCAGATAAAAGTTTGGTTAGGCTGGACAGGGTCAGCAAATCAGAGCTTAAAATATCGACCGCATCATGACGGCTCTCAATGCGGGCTCGAGCCCTTAAGGGCCTTAAAAGCCAGTCCCGCAGGAGCCTGGCCCCCATGGAGGTGACGGTTAAATCGATTTGGGCCAGAAGAGAGGCCTTTTCCGAGCCGTCAAAAGAACTTCGGATCAGTTCAAGGTTGCGGACAGCAGTATCATCAAGCCCTAGAAAGCCTGGGTCGGACAGGAGTCTGGGGGCGGCCAGATGAGTCAGGGCCGCTCCTCTGGTCAGTTCCTTAACGTAAGAAAACAGGGCTCCGGCGGCCCCGGCTAAAACCGGTCTGTCAGCCAAAGGGCCGGGGAGGGTGCCGTAGATCTCTCGGACCGAATCAGCACCTGTTTGGGCTGAAAATTCCAGGGCGTCTCGCTGACTTAACAGAGCTCCGGTTTCAGTGGCCGCTTCCCGTAGAGGTAATGGGACATCAGATGAGAGCAGGATTTCCCGTGGTTCGAGCGTCGCCAGGGCTGCTGTAAGACCTCCGAGATCGTCCCAGCAGCCGGCGGCCACGTCGCCGGTGGAAATGTCGGCCACAGCTAAGGCCCAGCCGCTGCCATCGGCGGCGACGCTGGCTAGGTACCTCGGGACACTGGCGGCTCCGCCTTCAGCGGCTAAAATCGTTCCCGGGGTGACAATCCGCCGAACGGTCCGTTCGGCCAGACCGCTTTGGGGGACGGAGCTCTGATCACAGACGGCTACTTTCAGGCCCATAGCCACCAGGCGATTGATGTAGTTATCCCCGGCCGACAGAGGCACCCCACACATGGGCACGGGCTTGTCTTCAATCTTTTGGCGGCTGGTGATGGCCAGATCCAGAAGCGGTGCGACTTTCAGGGCGTCATCGAAGAATAGCTCATAAAAGTCGCCCATTTGAAAAAATAAAACCGCTTCCGGACAAGTCTCTTTGGCTTGAAAGTATTGTCTGAGGGCCGGGGTCAGCCCGCCAGGGGCAGTCCCCTCATTTTTGGTTTTTTTCAACTGTTTTGGCTCCGAAGGGCGGGGCAGGGTTTTTGGTTGGTCATCTCGGTAAGGACAAAAGTATTTCTGGTTTTCACGGGTCCATTATCTTTCTCTGAGCTCGGGGCCTTATTTAAGTGTTTTTGGAGCAGGGTACTTGAAAAAATGGGCTAGTCATCGGTACTTTCCGACGGTCTTGGCTTTGTCTCCTCTTTCATAAATTCCACCAACACCTCTGTCCTCCCGCCGACCACCAAGGCGACTTTGTATATGTCATGGCCTTCTCCCCAATAGGCTTTGGTATAATTTTTATCATCAATCTGTT
>JAISWF010000052.1 GCA_031271165.1 Deltaproteobacteria bacterium | reverse complement strand
GATATTTAAATAGTTTTAAAAGTCTAAAAAGACCCATAAAGTCTTAGTAAAGCTTCGGCCTAATTCTTGCCGTCGTAGGTCTAAAACACCTCTGGTAAGAAATGGCATGGGAATTCAGGTTGATTTTTTTAATAATTAGTCAAGGCTGGATTTCATTTACCAAGGCGACAGGCAAGCTGAATGGCGGCAAATAAGACTAACCTCTGAGTCGGACGTCTGAATCAGATTGGCCTTCAATTCTGATAAGATTGGCGTAGTCGCCTATATATATTTTTTTACAATAATTCCACATATATAATCTAATTGACAATATTTTCGTTTAAATATGCAACAAATCATACGTTTCAAACAAGCTCACTTTTGACCATTAGCTGAGGTCAACTAAGGTCAGATAAGGTCGCCTAGGGTTGGACGTTAAAAAAAACTTGACAATATCATATAATTGTAGTATCTATTATTAAATATTTTTTAGCAACCAGCTTAGTCTGGCCAGCATCGCAGTAGGGGGCAGCCTTGCCATATTTATATTAATATATCAAAATAAATATTTTTTCGTCTCACCTTTAGACGCAATATCATTACTTGTCAAACAATTAACCCTTAAGAAAACTGCAGCCACTATCTTGCTTCCAGGCCAGATTGGTGGGTGGGCGGGTGAAAAGAAAACTAAAAACTTGAACCACAAACATTTGCTTGACAAATTTCACCTGCTTTTAGTATAGTTACTTCATAACAAGATAATAAAAATGGCTTCGCCCTCAAACGCTTGATGGCCAACAACAAATCCTTAAAAATAGCACTCTCAACCGAGACTGTTTTTTGGGGGCTATGGCTATTTTGTTACCTTTTTTTGCCATAAAAGTTATATTTACCTGTTAATAATATTTATTTAACACCAAAGCCTTAATATCTTTCTTCCAGCCCCTACAAGGGCCTAACCACCATTATCTGTGATGGATGTAAGAGCATGGTTTTCGACACCCTCCATTTGGCCATCATCGTTTTTTTGGTCGCCGCAACGATATTTGCCATCTCACCTTTGGCCATTGCCGCCCTGATCGCCCCTCGTAACCGAGGCGGCGACTTTCAGGTTCCCTTTGAATGCGGTATCAGACCCTTGGGCCGGGCCTGGGATCATCATAGTTTCAATTACCATATCTACGCCCTGATTTTCTTAGCCTTTGATGTCGATATTCTTTATCTGTATCCCGTTGGGGTGGCTTATCGGTCCATACCAGGCTGGCTGCCTCTTTGGGAGCTAAGCTTCTTTTTGTTTTTCGTTTTGCTGGCTGTCATTTATTTTCAGGCTAAAGGGGTATTCCAGTGGACGCGCCGGATAGAATCCTGAATTCATCCTTCCCTCTGGCTCGGTCGGAAGTCAAGCCGCCTTTGATCAACATCAAACCGGTCAACTTATTCTTTGACTTGAACCGGGCCATGAGCTTATGGCCGGTGACCTTTGGCCTGGCCTGCTGCGCCATTGAGATGATGTCCGTCAGTATGGCCCGCTTCGACATCGCCCGTTTCGGGGCCGAGGTTTTCCGGCCTTCGATCCGGCAGGCCGACCTGATGATGGTCACCGGGACGGTCTCTAAAAAAATGGCCCCGGCCCTGGTCCGTCTTTATGAGCAAATGCCCGCCCCCAAGTACGTGATGGCCTGCGGCAATTGCGCCATTAGCGGCGGCCCCTTCAAATTCGAAGGTCAATACGGGATTATTGAGGGTGTTGACAACCTGGTCCCAGTCGACATTTATGTCCCTGGCTGCCCGCCAAGGCCCGAGGCTATCTTGGAAGGCGTTTTCTCCATCCAGGAAAAAATCACTGGACGCCGCTGGTGGCCCCAGCCCCAGGAAATCCCTTCCGAGCCCCCCCCAGCGGTTGCCAAAAAATGAACCCGAATCTCCGCCAGCTCACCCCAAGCATCACAGGAAGTCTCCGATGCCCAGTTTAGACAGCCGGATTGCCCGATGGCGTCAAATCGGGACTTTGTCAATTTCCCGCCACGATTTCAGGGTCGAAGGATTGCTTCTGTCGGCAGTTGTCGCCCTGGATAAACTTTTAGAATTCGTCAAAACTCTTTATATTGACGGCTTTACTCTTTTGGATATCTCCACGCTCCAGGCTAAGGAAGGTTTTTTAATCACCTACCATTTCGACTCAATTAATGACCCCGGACGCCTGGCCCTCAGGGTCCTGGTCCCGACCAATAATCCTGTTGTCCCGAGCCTTAACAATATTTTTCAAGGGGCCGAGTGGCACGAGCGGGAAAGCACTGATTTTTTTGGGGTCCGTTTCTCCGGCAACCCCAATCCGGTTCCGCTGCTTTTGCCCGACGACTTTGATGGTCCTCCGCCCCTGCTTAAATCTCCCGAAAGCCTGGCTCCTCTGTCGGCTTTGGGACTTTTCGGCACGATAGAATCAGCCGAACCCGCTTTTGCCGCTTTGATTGACCCCAAGGCCGATCAAGGCTAATGGACGCCACAGGGAGCGATTAATGGACAGGTTTAATTTCATAAATCCCTTCGGCGTTCGCTACCAGCCAGATACCGTGGCCGGAGACTTTTACACCAACAACTTCGCCAAAAAGGCCGAGTCAAACACCATAATTTTGAACCTCGGCCCACAGCATCCCTCCACTCATGGCGTTTTGCGGGTCATTGTCGAACTTGACGGCGAATACGTCCTGAGAGCCGAGCCGGTTCTGGGCTACCTTCACCGGATGCACGAAAAGATGGGGGAGGTTAAGACCCCCTGGCAGTTCCTTCCCAACATGGGACGGGTCGACTACCTGCACCCCATCGCCTGGAACTGGGTCCACGTCGGAGCGGTCGAACGCTTGGCCGGAATAACTGTCCCCGAGCGAGCCGAGTACCTCCGGGTGATCAGCTGTGAACTCAACCGCGTCGCCTCACATCTCATGTGGTGGGGAGCCTTTGTCATGGATCTGGGAGGCGTAACTCCGATCCTTTACGCTTTTGAGGAACGGGAGAAAATCAACGACATCCTCCAGATAGTCAGCGGTTCCCGCCTGACTATCAGTTACTTTCGCTTCGGCGGGGTCAGCGCCGACGCTGACGATCGATTTTTGAGGCTTACGGCCGAGTTTGTACCTTACCTTCGTCAACGCCTGAAAATGTATCAGGCCTTGGTCACCGACAATATAATCTTAAGGCGCCGGTTGGAAAAAGTCGGTCCCATTGGGGTGGACATGTGTCAGCGCTACGGGGCCACCGGTCCAGTGTTAAGAGCGGCCGGCCTCAACCGGGACACCAGGCGTGACATTCCATACAGTGTTTATCCTAAATTTGATTTTAACATCCCCACCGGTCCGGTCGACGACTGCTTGGGCCGCTATTTGGTGAGACTGGCCGAAATTGAGGCCAGCCTGTCAATTATCGAACAAGCTCTTGAAAGTTTACCCGCCGGCCCAATTTTGCCGCCCAAAGCTCCCAAGCCGACCTTCAAACTTCCGGCTGGTGAGAGCTACTTTGCGGTCGAGGGGGCCCGAGGTCAAATTGGACTCCACCTGATCAGCGACGGGGGCAAAACCCCTTATCGCGTCAAGCTGAGGGCTCCGGGCTTTTCCAACCTTTCGCTCTTCGCCGAGGCCGCCCGGGGGACCCTACTGGCCGATGCTATCGCCATCTTGGGCAGTCTCGATCTGGTCATTCCCGAGGTTGACCGCTGACCAGCGGCCGCCCCAATTAATATCGCAGGGATTTGACGGACATGGCTCTTTCTCTAGTTAATTTTGTTGTAGTTATTGCGGCCGTGCTTTTAATTATCGGCCTGATGGTCGTTAACGCCGTGATCATGGTCTACGCCGAGCGAAAGACGGCTGGGTTCATTCAGCGCCGGCCCGGCCCCTACGAGGTTGGGCCCTGGGGCACGGTTCAGGCCATTTGCGACTCAATGAAACTCTTGGGCAAACAGATTTTCATCCCTGGTAATGTTGACTGGATTTTATTTTTCGCCGCCCCAGTCTTGGCCTTCTTTCCGGTACTGCTTTTGTTTTTACCCATTCCCTTTGGCCCGTACCTGACAGCGCTGAAGGTCGATGAAGGCATCCTTTTGATCCTGGCTTTTGCCGGTTTTGGGGTCATCAGCAACATTTTGGCTGGCTGGGCCTCCAACAACAAGTACGGCCTTCTGGGTGCGGCCAGGGCGGTGTCTCAGTCGGTGGCCTACGAAATCCCCATGATTATGGCTCTATTGGGAGTCATCTTCCTGACCGGCTCAATGAACCTCACCCAGATCGTCGAGCGGCAGGGAGCTTGGCCTTGGCAATGGAACCTAGCTGTTCAGCCTCTGGCCTTTTTTATTTACGTGGTCAGCATGGTCGGAGAGACCAACCGGGCCCCTTTCGACCTGCCGGAGGCTGAAAGCGAACTTACGGCCGGCTTTCATACCGAGTACTCGGGCATGGGATTTGCCCTGTTCTTCCTTTCCGAATATGCCAATATGCTTTTGGTCTGCTGCGTCTGCGCCACTTTCTTTTTGGGCGGCTGGCGCGGTCCATTTTTGGACGGATTCTGGTGGACCTTTATCAAAGCCTATGCCCTGATGATGTTTATTGTCTGGATCCGCTGGACATTTCCCAGGGTCCGTTTTGACCAACTTTTAAACATTAACTGGAAATGGCTTTTGCCACTTTCTATCCTCAACCTCTGGATTACGGCCGTGATCCTTAAATTCGTGGACTGAAATCCGCCGGCAGGATTGCAATGATAAAAGCCATAATTGACAACATCAAGGGCCTCTACAGCCTCTTAGTGGGCTTATCCATCACCGGCCGTTTTTTTTTCAGTCCCCAGAAAACCGTCCACTATCCCCGCCAGGTCGTCGATCCGGAAATCCTTTCCTCCTACCGGGGACCGCTGGAATTGGTACCGGGAGAAAAAGACCCGGCTCAAAGCCGTTGCATTTGTTGCCAGATGTGCGTCCGGGCCTGTCCCGGCCACTGCCTGACAGTGACTAAAGAAGCTGGCAGCAAAGCGCCAGCCGCTTACCTTTACGACTTTACCTACTGCTGCCTGTGTGCGGCCTGCGTGGAATCCTGCCCCACCGGAGCGATCAGATTCTCTCACAAGGTCTACCTGGTGGCTGACAGCCGCCAGGCTCTCCATTTGGACCTTCTAGCCGATCTTAAAGTCAGAGCCTCGGCTGCTCCGGCCTCAGAAAGTGCGGCCGCTGAACAAACCGGGACCTGAGAAGGACTCTAACGGTCAACTGTTGACCCAGACGCCAAACCCAAGTCCATATTAGCCGGCCTGATTGGACCCTGGGATTGGCTTAAACAAAAAATCAACGCCTTTGCTGCAATATTACCCTTTGGGGTATCTCAAGGATCGGGCATGGATCAAATTATAACCCACTTTTTGGCGGCCCTCCGAGCCCCCCTGGACGCCCTTGAAGGCCTGATCGCTTCTTGGCTGCCGGGACAGCAAGTTGCCGCCCTGGTCGCTTTCGGTGTTTATGTCCTGATAATCCTAGCTGGGGGATTATTGGCGATCGGTTCTCGTAACTTGGTCCGAGCGATGATGGGACTCATCCTGACCTTTTTGGGGGTGGCTGGGTTCTATCTTCTTTTGGCCAGCCCCTTTTTGGCCTTCATGCAGCTTTTGATTTACGTAGGGGCGGTCGGGGTCCTGGTTTTCTTCGCCATCATGCTCACCAAAAATAACACCCAAGGGGAAGAAGCCAATCTTCCCAAGCTCTCCAACGGTATTTTGGGCTTTTTGGCCGGCCTAGCCCCTCTGGTGGCCCTGGGTCCCCTAATCGTCCTCTACGGCCCTAAAATCGGAGAAAAGTCCTACCAGGCGACCGACACTGCCATTTTGGGACGGGGCCTGATCACGACCGACTTGGTCTCCTTTGAGCTGATATCAATTATTCTTTTGACGGCCATGGCCGGAGGTGTTTTCCTCGCCTGGCGCCGCCGCCCGCAATCAAGGAGCAATTGATGACCCCCCTGACCCTCTTTTGGCTGGCTTCTCTGCTCCTTTTGGCCATGGGCTTGGCCGGTCTCATCACCCGCCGAACACTGGTGGGCATGCTTATCAGCGTTGAACTTATGCTTAACGGAGCGGGCCTGGCTATCGTGGCTGCGGCCAAGTGCACGGGTTTTTCCGAGGTCCACGGACAGCTGGCCGCCCTTTTTGTCATGGGCTTAGCTGCCGCCGAAGCCACTCTGGTTCTGGCCATGATCTTGGTGGTGCAAAAGCGGTTCGGTCAAGTTACAACTGCTGAAATCACAACTATTGGCGCCAAAGGAGGGCACTGAAAAGTGTGTGCGACGATTGTCCGTCCCGACCTACCGGGGCCCAATTTGGCTTGTTGGGGTGATTTAAAATGACCGTCATCGAAAGTGGCAAGGTGCTCTGGCCGATTGTCATCACTTTTCTGGCCCCCCTGGCGGTTTTACTCACCGGCCGCAATCAAAACCTCAGAGAGGGTGTCTCCATCATCGCCGGGACGCTGACGGCCATATTCGTTTTGTGTTTGGCCCCGGCGGTCCTGCAGGGGATAATCTTCCGTTATGAGCTTTTCCACATCCGACCTGGACTGACGGTGGCCTTTGCCGCCGACGGCCTGGGATTCATTTTCGCATTTATTGCGCCGTTTTTATGGATTTTCGCCACTAGCTACAACATCGGCTACATGCGAAGCCTTAAAGAACACGCCCAAACCAGGTACTATTTCTGTTTTGCCGTGGCCATATTTGGAGCTGTGGGCGTAGCCCTGGCCGCTAACGTCTTTACCCTGTACCTTTTCTACGAAATAATTTCCGTCTTTACCTACCCGCTGGTAGCCCACCACCAGGACGAAGAGGGCTTTATGGGGGCCAAGAAATACATGGTCTACCTGATGGGCACCTCCAAGCTTTTTTTGCTCCCGGCCATGATTCTGACCTATGTCCTGGCCGGAACACTTGATTTCTCTCTGGGCGACATCAAAAACGGGATGTTTTCAGCTCAGGTTATCAGCGACCACCCCAACCTGGTCCGGCTGACCTACGTCCTTTTTATTGCCGGTTTGGCTAAAGCTGCCCTCATGCCTTTTCACAACTGGCTGCCCTCGGCTATGGTTGCCCCCACCCCGGTCTCAGCCCTGCTTCACGCTGTGGCTGTGGTCAAGGCCGGCGTCTTTTCGGTCAGCCGAATAATTCTCTCGGGATTTGGAACTGAGACCATGACTTCCCTGGGCCTGTCCCTCCCGACCGCTTACCTGGCCGCTTTTACCATTGTGGCTGCCTCACTCATCGCCCTGACCAAAGACGACATTAAGGCGAGATTAGCCTACTCCACCGTCAGCCAGCTCTCATATGTGATTATCGGGGTGGCTCTAGCGGCCCCAGCCGCCGTCCAGGGAGGGCTGCTGCACATCGGGCACCACGCTTTTTCCAAGATCACCCTCTTTTTTGGGGCCGGGGCCATTTACGTAGCCAGTCATCTCAAATCCATTAAAATGATGAACGGCCTTGGCCGCCGCATGCCCTGGACCTTTGGAGCCTTTGGACTGGCCAGCTTGTCAATGATCGGCATGCCGCCGGTCTGCGGCTTTGTCTCCAAGTGGTACCTGGTTAATGGAGCCCTCGATCAGGGCCAGCTGATTCTTTTGGTCGCCCTTTTATTGTCGACCATTCTTAATGCCGGTTATTTCGTGCCCATTTTCTATCGAGCTTTTTTCCTGGCTCCGGCTGAGGGGGTCAATCTTGAAGGGTACCGAGAAGCCCCGCTGACCATGGTCATTCCTCTGGTCTTTACCAGCTTGGTCTCGGTGACCTTGGGCCTTTTTCCACAGCTTTTCCATGCCTTTATTAAGGCATTCGGCAGCTTCTGACGGCCAATGGCCTCTTTCGGAGAGTCGTCCATGACCCAACCGACCAAACCCAAACCTCTCGGCCTTTCCGCCTCACCCCCACCAGGGCCTCAGGGGGTATTGGGCCGTTTTTTGGCCGCCCAGCTTGAAGGTAGCCGCCCCAAACTCTGGCGGACGGCCTTTTTTGTTATCCTGGCGGTGGTCGTCGGCCTGAGCCTGATTGTTCCCAACCACCATCCCCACTTCGTTTACGACGCCAAACCTTTTTTCTGGCCGATCTTTGGTTTAGTCGCCGGAGTTATTCTGGTTTTCCTGGTTAAAAAAGTCATCCAGCCCATCATAAAAAGGCCCGAGGACCATTATGGCGACCTCTGAATTTTTCCATCCCTCCCTGGCCTTCCTGATGATGGCTGCGGTCCTGCCATTTCTGCCCGGCAACCGACGCTGGAAATGGCTTTTGCTCCTGCCTCCGCTGGCGGCGATTTACGCTGCTTTCCATAATCAGCCCGGCGATCACCTGACCCTGACCTGGCTGGGACTGACCCTCAAGCTGGGACACGTTGACCCGCTTTCGCAGGTCTTTACCCAGGTCTTTGCCGTCATGAGCCTGGCCGGCATCTTGTATTCTCTTCATGTCAGCGACAAAGGCCAGCACCTGGCGGCCCTTCTCTATGTCACCGGTGGTTTTGGCTGCCTGATGGCCGGTGACTTTCTGACCCTGTTCGTTTTCTGGGAACTTATGAGCATCGGTTCCACCTTTCTGGTCATGCTCAACCGAACCAGGGAATCGGTCCTGGCCGCCTTCAGGTACTTTATCTACCATACCTTTGGAGGTCTGCTTCTTTTAGCGGGCCTGCTTTTGCGATACCGACTGACCGGCTCTTTTGACTTTGGGACCATTGACCCGGCGGCGGCCACCTACGCTGACTGGTTGATTTTAGCTGGTTTTTGCGTCAATGCCGCCGTGGTTCCTCTCCACGCCTGGCTTCCGGATGCCTACCCCCGTGGTACAGTTACCGGCTCGGTTTTCATGTGTGCCTACACCACCAAAACCGCCGTTTACGTGCTGGCCCGGGCTTTCCCCGGCTGGGACATTTTGGCCATCGCCGGGACCATCATGGCTGTTTACGGTGTTATTTTCGCTTCCATGGAAAACAACGCCCGCCGGATTCTGTCCTACCACATTGTCTCCCAGGTCGGCTACATGGTGGCCGGAATCGGAGTGGGCACGGCCATGACCATCAACGGAGCCAGCGCCCACGCCTATGCCCATATTTTATACAAAGGTTTGTTGTTCATGGGAGTGGGAGCGGTGCTTTACAGTACCGGCACCCAAAAGCTTGACCAGCTTGGCGGTCTGGCCCCCAGGCTGCCTTGGGTCATGGTTTTTTACATGGTGGCGGCTCTGTCGATATCGGGGATGCCGCTATTTAACGGATTCGTTTCCAAAACTATGACCATCACTGGGGCGGCCGAGGCTCATCGGTTCTGGGTGGCCATAGGGCTGGAACTGGCCGCTGTCGGTACCTTTATCTCGGTCGGGCTCAAGCTCCCTTATTTTGCTTTCTGGGGCGGTAAAAAGCCTGATTACCAAAGAGAACTCAAGCCCATCCCGCTGAACATGTACGTGGGCATGGCCTTTTTGGCCGCCTTGTGTCTGGCTCAAGGCCTTTATCCCCACATGCTTTACAGCTACCTCCCTGAACCTCAAACAGCCTTCGAATACCATCCCTGGACCTCCTGGAACGTCCTGCAGGCTCTGATGCTGCTGGGCTTTTCGGGACTGGCCTTTTTCCTGATGAGAAAGGTCATCGAACCCCACAAGGCTTTAAACCTCGACTTCGATTGGTTCTACCGCCTGACCGGGCGGGGGGTATTGGCTTTGATCTGCCGCCCCTTTGCCGCCGTCGATTCGGTCTGGACGGACGTCTGGAACAAAATAGCCTTGAGGTTCTTAGTCACTTTAGCCAAAATATCAAGCTGGTTTGACCGCTGGGTCATCGACACCGTGGTTGACGGCTCAGCTTACGGAGTCCGGGGCATCGGCCAGCTGGCCTCCATGACCCAAAACGGCCGGCTTCAGCATTACCTGGCCTTGGCCATTGTGCTAGCCCTAATCGTATTCGCCGTGATCTGGTACGGCCTCTGATTTTACCTGCGGCCCGGCGATGGCCGCTTACTCGTAGGCGGATGCTTTGATAACTGATCTATTAAGTTGTTACCCGTTGTTGACCGTGCTGACTTTCTGGCCACTTCTGGCGGCCCTGATCTTGTCTCCGGTCAAAAACGAGCGCACCATAAGGCTGGTGACCATGGCCGCAGCTCTCATTGAGCTGGTTTTGGCCATTCCTCTTTTGGGCTTTGAGAGCCGGGCGGGCTTCCAGTTCGAGGAACTGATCGCCTGGGCCCCGGAATGGAAGCTCAATTATCACTTGGGCGTCGATGGTCTGTCGATCCTGATGATCTGGCTGAGCATCCTGACGCTGCCAATGTGTGTGCTTTGCTCGTGGACCTATATTGGCCGCCGGGTTAAGGAATTCCACATCTGCCTTCTTTTGATGACCATGGCCTGCGTGGGAGTCTTTTCAGCCCTCGACACGGTCCTGTTTTACGTCTTTTGGGAAGCTCTTCTGATCCCGATGTACCTCATGATCGCCATCTGGGGCTCCGACGATCGCCGTTATGCCTCAATTAAATTTTTCCTCTACACTCTGGCCGGCTCCACCCTCCTTTTGGTGGCCATTGTGGCCTTGAGAATAACCGGCGGCACTTTTTCAATTCCCGAGCTGATGACGACCGAGTTTTCCTACGGCTTTCAATACTGGATCTTTTTGGCTTTCTTTATCGCCTTTGCCATCAAAGTCCCGATGTTTCCATTCCACACCTGGCTTCCGGCTGCCCACGTCCAAGCTCCTTCGGCCGGCTCGGTGATCCTGGCGGCCGTACTGCTGAAAATGGGCACCTACGGCTTTTTGCGCTTTTCCATTCCTATGGCTCCGGTGGCCTCAACCGATTTCGCCCCCATGATGATCGCCATATCGGTGGCCTCCATCCTTTACGGTGGAGCGGTGGCCCTGGGCCAACAGGACATCAAAAAACTAATCGCCTATTCCTCGGTGGCCCACATGGGCTTTGTCACTCTGGGAATTTTCCTGTTCAGCCTCGACGGGGTCAATGGGGCCATCTTTCAGATGCTCAATCACGGCATCATTACCGGGGCCCTGTTTATGATGGTCGGTGCGGTTTACGAGCGCAGCCACAGCCGTGAGATCGTCAAAAACATGGGTTTGGGCAAATATCTGCCCGCCTTTATGTTCTTTTGGGGCCTCTTTGGCTTGGCTTCCTTTGGCTTTCCCGGCACCAACGGCTTTGTCGGTGAATTTATGGTCATCCTGGCGGCCTTCCGGGCCAATACGACCTTAGGTTTATTGGTCATCCCGGGAGCACTTTTGTCGGCGGCCTACATTTTAAAAGTGACTCTCAAAATGGCCTGGGGCCAGCCGGCTTCTCCGGCTAGCGGCGGCTCATGGCGGGATCTGAAAAAAAAGGAATGGGCTTATTTGGCTCTCCCGGCCGTTTTGGTTGTCTGGCTCGGGCTGGCCCCTGGAGGCGTCTTGGGCTTAATTGAACCTTCGGTTGAGGATACCCTTAAAACTTTTCACCAGCGCAACGGCCGGGTTGATTTGGTGCAGGTCACCAGCCCGGCTGGACGGCCCGAAGGCCTGATCATTGAGGAGAACATTCTGCCTGAGCCAACTGTGACGACAACCGAACCGGCCGCCGCCGAGCCGGCCGAGACTGAAATGGAGAAGTGATGGACAACTTAAACTTCTCGTTGGCCCGCTTGTTTCCAGAAGCAGTCTTTCTAGCCTTGGTTCTGGTCCAGATGACTGGCTCCATGCTCAAAAACAGCTCTTCTTCTTTGGCTAATTTCCTCATTAGGCTCTGCCCGGTGGGAGCTCTTTTGGCCGCAGTCTTGGCCGCCTGCTCTCTGTCGGCAGCTCCCCAGGACATGTTTTACCAAGGCTACCGTATTGACGGCTTAAGCCAGTTTTTTAAAGTCTTGGTGTCGCTGGGCTATCTGGTGGCTTGGTTTAACACTCGTCCCCAAACCACGGTTGAAGAAGAACTCAAACCCGATTACTACCTCTTTTTGACTCTCTCCGCTTTTGGCCTTTTGGTTCTCTCGTCGGCCGCTGAACTGGTGGCCATCTATCTGGCCATGGAGCTTTCATCCTACGCTCTTTATGTTTTGATTCCGGCTCGGACCCGCTCCAAGCAGGCAGCCGAGGCCGGTCTTAAATACATCCTTTTCGGGGCCGCCGCAACCGCTCTAGCTCTTTACGGCTTGGCCATGATCATCGCCACTCAAGGCGGCACGGTAATTAGTGAGCTGTCCCAAAAAACCTGGCTGGTTCCCGACAACATCTTGGCGGTGGCCGGCCTGACACTTTTTTTAAGCGGCATGTTTTTTAAACTGGCCCTCTTTCCCTTCCACTTCTGGTGTCCAGATGTTTACCAGGGAGCCGGCAACGAAACCGCAGCCTACGTCGCCACTCTCCCCAAACTCGGGGCGGTTATCGTCTTAATCCGCATCGGGACCATGCTGGCGCCGGGCCAACCGGTCACCACTACTTTGGCAGTTTTGGCGGCCGTATCAATTACCTATGGCAATTTGGCCGCTTTAGCCCAAAAAGATCTTAAAAGGATGCTGGGTTTTTCCTCGGTGGCTCACGCTGGCTACATTTTGGTGGGCTTGGTCTCTGGCACGGCCGAAGGGCTGGCGGCGGCGGCCTTTTATGCCATGGCTTATGTTTTGATGAACCTTTTGTGCTTTTGGGTCATCGCCCGCATCTCCACCGACGGCCGCAACCTGACCTACCAGGATTTAAACGGTCTTTCGGCCCGCTCACCTTATCTGGCCTTATCTCTCTTAGCGGCCGCCTTTTCCCTGGTTGGTCTTCCGCCGACGGTAGGTTTTATTGGAAAACTCTGGCTGATTACTTCGGCCTGGGGGCACGGCTACGACTGGCTGGTCATAGTTGTCTGCGTCAACACAGCCATTGCCATTTTCTATTATCTGTCCTTGGTCAGGCATGCCTACTCTGAGGAAACCATTTACCATGGCGCAGTCCAGAGCCTGGCTTTGGACAAAAGCCTGATGAGTCAGGCCGGAGCTGTAATCCTGGCGCTTTTGGTGATTTTGCTGGGAATTATCCCCAGTCCTGTTTACGGACTTTTGCTTTCGGTCGTCAAAGTGTTGACCAGTTAATCAGCTTTCCTAAACTTACGGGACCTTTAAGTCCATTAAGAGCTCATTGAAGCGACGGGATAAGGCTTTAGCCTTATCCCGTCGCTTTTTGTAAATATAATGATTTTGCTGGTTTTAAGCTGTAAAAAATGCCCCTACCGGGACTAAATATCCCTGTAAGGGCCAATTTTTCTAAGTACCGAACAGTTATTCTCTGCAAATATTGTTCTATTGTTTAACCGCTTAAAGCCGCAATTAACAACCAATCATGTGGATAGTGACGCCCTCAAATTCCGTTGTTTCCCAAGTAATTTTATGCTCCCAGGTCTGGTCAGGGCTTTTATCAAAAATCACCAGCCAACCTTCTGTGGCCGTACATTTACCCATATAAGAACGCAATTGGCTCAGGCTTTTATTCTTTTGTAAATCGGTGAATCTTCTCTTTTTGTCTTGCACTTTAAGTTCAACTGGGTAAGAGCGTCCTTTATATTTTACTAATAAATCTAATCGTTCTCTACCCAAAGCAGATTCTCTAGTTAACGAATCCACTCTCCCATTTAAAGCCTTTTGCAAAAAAGCCATACAAACCAGATGAGGTGTCGCTTCTGTATACTGATAGGGCTCACCAAGAACCTCAGCATTTTCACGCCAGAACTGTTGAAAATTTTTAATGAGCGAAGTCATCTCTATTAAGTTATTACTCACCCATTGATTGCTAAAATCCTTGGGTATTTCATTTTGGATACGGCTGGCTAATTTCCTTAAGATAACTTCTTGATAAATTGGGTTGGCCGGTTTAACAACATCATCTTCTTTTTTTAACAGACCCAGATCGAAGACATACTGGATGTCATCATCCAAAACCATATCGTTCCAACGCGGGGCTCCAATTATTACCGGCTCCATCACCCTCCTGACCTTAGGTTCCTTAAGGCGCTCAAACAAGGAATCAATATGGGCGTCTTGTCTCAGAAACAAGTCTTCAGCGGCCTTATCAATTAACTCCGCCGATATGGCCACTGAATAATCAAATTTCAGTATTTTTTCAATGACCTGCTTTGCCAACGCATTAACCAACCAAGGCTGGCCTTGTGACCAGTACCAGGTCCGTTCAACGGCGCCGTCAACAAAGACTTGCCCGGTAGCCTCAGTGTGCTGATGGTACAGAGTCTTGATTTCTGACTGGGTGAAATTGGCCAAAGAAATGAAATCGGCAAAGATATTGAAAGGACAGGCCAGGGGGGGCTGATTCCCCGTCAGAATGGTTTTGGGTGATACAATCTCTGATATTACGCATTCCGACCAAAGCTAAGGCTCTTGGAAATTTGTTGCCTGGATTGGCTCTGATATTATAACCATCCCTAATTAGTGCCAAAAACGTTATGATACTGGGTCCAGCCAGACAATCAGCCTCATCGAAAAAAACCACCAGCTCTTTATCAAGGTCAAGGCATAGCTGAGTAAGTAAAATCTGAACTTTGCTGTCAACTGCTATCATCACAGGCAAGCAGTCATAAGAATAGGACTTTTGTTCAAGAGCCTCAACCGTTGAAGCTCGCATGGCCATGTTTAGCCTGGAGACGACAGTGGCCATTGCCTCATTTTTATCGGTGACACCTCTTACAGTAGCCAAGGTACAATACAATGCATAATAATTGCCATCAGAATTTATTTTACTAGTTAAAGCGTTAAAAAAGTAGTTTTTCCAGACTGCCTCGGAGCATGGAAGATAAAATAATATTTGCCTTTAATCATCTCATCAACCTCAGGCTGTCGAGGCAATACTGGCAACATATAGTGTTCTGAGGCTAAACATGGGCCAACAGTATTGTACGCGTTCACCGGGTTTATATAAATGATAAAATAGAAGGGACAAGTTTAAATAAACATACCTTGAAAGCCGCTGCCGGTGAAGCCTGAGCAAAAGTCATTCGACAGTCCAAACGT
>JAISWF010000046.1 GCA_031271165.1 Deltaproteobacteria bacterium | reverse complement strand
TTTTTTGAGCATAAAGGGCCTCCTTAGATTTGATAGCCTAATTATACTCAATCAATCGAGATTTGCAAGACAAAGACTAAAAAAAATTTGTTTAGAAAAATATACTATACTATAACAAGCTAGTATTGTTTAAAGTTAATTATATAATTACTTAACAAAAATTAATGATTGTTTTTTGATATATTTAAAGTTTAGTTAAAAACATAAAGATTTCTTTTATATATATTAACATATTAAAAATGCTTGATAAAAAAATATTTCGCACAGCAATGCTTGTTCAATGTGTAAAAGAAAAAGATTAACATGTAAAAATTACAGAAAGGGACTGAAAGGCCAAAATTTAGCAAAATGGTTTTGTTGGCTTTATATATATATCATGATATCCTTAAGCTTATATGATAGCATTTAAATGATCAGAAAATAAATTTTTCTGGCCGTAAGATATCCTAATTTACTGTTTGAGATGCTTATATGTTGTTTGTTGACTTTTTCTGCTTTAATGGCCAAAGATGCACATGTTTACTCAGGCCTAAAATTTGGTAATTTCGCCCTGAAGGCCTAAGCCCAAAATGGGCGGTTGAAATGGGCGGCGATACTCGGTGAGGGCCAACTTGGGCACAATATTTTCGGTGTTAATTGACTAAAACATGTTCTTGAATAATTGATTGGCATCGTTAGCTATTTTAAATGGTATTAATATGGTGATTATTTAAATATTTAATAGTGCAACAAAGGATACGTTTAGTTGTTGCCTTACTTGTTACCAGTTTTCTTGTCAATATTTTACTTGATTTAATTATAATATTTATAGCTAAATTAATAGTATATTAAAGCTAGTTTTCTGTAAATACTTAGATGACATCTTAATTCGGTGACGACTATAAGTAAATAACAGCTGTCAGGATTTTAAAGAAGCGGTGATAGGATAACTGAGATGACTGGAGGCTGGTAAGGACAGAAATTGAGGTGATAAAACAAAAGGTTTGAAAGCTAAGTAAAAAAAAGTAGGGTCTGAGTAGGGTTTGGGAGGGGGACCTGGTTTTCAGGTGAAAAAGAAAAATATTATACCTTTATGGAGAACCTACCTGTAGGTTGCTTTTAGGCGGACTGAGTTGGTAGGATACTTCCACCGGGCCTGACTGGCCCAGAAGGCCGTGGTCCTGACCATTCCATTCGGTTCTCAGAGCCTGACCATTACCGCAAATGACATTGATAATGTTTTGACCATCAAAGGATCTTGACTGACCAGGCTCCAACAAAAGATGTTCCACTGGTTGGTCGTCAACGCTCACTTGGGCCCAAGTGGCGGATTCGGCCTTTAAGGTTAACCGTCCGGAGAAGACAGCAGGGGAAGTCTCGGCAATTTGGGCTTCGGCAATTGGCGTTGGATTAGCGTGAGCGGCCTGATCGGTATTCGAGGGCAAAATAGAGGCCACCTGCTCGTTGAGGGTATCCGGCAGGATGGAGGTTATAGTCTCCCTGAAAGAGGGACTGATAAAGAATCCGGCGACCAATAAAGCGAGGGCTACCAGGAGCAGGGCTACAATGGTTAAGGTTGAACTTTTGGATTCGTTGTTGAGATTGGTTGGGACGTGGGAAATATAAAGGGTTTGAGCTTCTTCTTGTTGACATTGGGTGAGCTGGCGGTATTCACTGACGATAGACTCAGTGTCCAAATTAAGCAGATCAGCGTACGATTTTAAAAAACCCCGGGCATAAACAGGGGCCATGTTGGGTAATTTACCGTCTTCAAGGATGGCGATTTGATCGAGAGAAATTTTGGTCCTTGAGGATATATCCGAACGGGTCAGACTAGCTTTTTCTCTTTCTTCTTTAAGAAATTGTCCTAGTGATTCCAGTGTGGGATGGTTGGGGGGCAAAGAGGCTAGTTTTTCGGTCACCTAATTCTCCAAATACCTAGGTTAGAAAGAGTTAATACCTGAAAATTAAATTAAAGCTGAATAATTTAAGAATAACAACTTAAGAACAAAATGTGTGGTCGTGGAAACCGGAAGCCTCCCAAAAATCCGGGACCTCAACGACTTGTAACACTGGCCGATTAAAGTGTAATTTGGATGTCGGCTTTTTGCTTAAGCTCTTGCAGCCAGGTAGTGTACTTGTTTTGTCTTTTAATTTGTTCGATCTGGCGCCTGGCGGTGTCGCGTTCTTGCTGGGTGAAGTCAGAGGCCTTACTCGGAGTGCTTCGGGGAGCTTTGGGGGCCTCGTTGGGCATGACATAGATAACTAACAAATTTTGGCCGATGTCGAGAGGCTGGCTCATCATACCAGGTGAAAGGCTCAAAGCCAGTTGTTGAAGGGATTCGTGAAGTTCTCCGATGGTCAGGCTTTCGGCTTCCTGACCGCCAAGACTGCTGGTTATAGTGCTGGCCGCCTCGGAAAAGGGGGTGGTGCCGGCGGAAACATTATTTTGGAGGGCAGTTAGCTGCTTGAGGAGCTGGGGAGATTTGGATGGCAGGAAAAAGAGCCTGACCTGGTCGTACAGCGAGGTCACACCTTGACCGCCCACCAGGGCGGCGCCTTCGCCGTTTAAAAAGGCGGTTACCTCGTTGTCGGTGACCACGATTTTGCGCAGTACCGTTTCCCTAACCACCCGGTCGCTGAGGATCTGAAACTTAATTTGATTTCTAAGGCTTGGCAGTGACAGTCCCTGGGCGGCCAGGGAACTGCGGAATTGGGCGTCGGTCAGATTGTTTTCCTGTTTGATGGATTCAATGGCATTGTCAATTTCTTGTTCACCGACCATCATGCCCATATTTCTGGCAATTTGACTGATGAGCTCTTTTTCAATTAAATTTTCCAGGACCATCATTTGGAGGTCCCGCTCTGGAAAAGAAGCCTTTTGTTGAGGACTGATAAGCTTTAAAGCGGCTTGAAGTTCGCTTAAAGTAATGACGTCGTTGTTGACTCTAGCTACGATACGGTCAACCGTAGTGGCCGCTGCGAGCGGCCTCAGAGCCGGTCCGAACAAGCCCATAGTCAGAGAGGTTAAAACCGCTAAAAAACACACCAAAGCAGCGACGCGGTTAAGGCGGCGACCAAGGTAATGGGGGAAATCCATAAGATAGATCCTGTGAATCACTTTCCCTGATATTAAAACGCTACTTAAAAGCGATAAATGATATATTGTTTCGATTATGAATAAATAATTTAAAATGCAGATAATTAACAAATATTTTACACGCAAAACTAAGCAGGAAAAGCAAACCTTTAACGAAAAAAATTAGGTTGTTGACCTGCAATCAAGGTTTTGAGCAGTTTTTTTGTATAATTTTCACTGGGTTGGTTGTTGTTAGGGAGGTCAACAGACAACCACCACTAAAAAAACTTATTGATTTTACCCTGAAATCTGTTTTTAGTCCAGTAAAAAGTTTAGGGATATCTAAAAATCTGGTAAATAGTTTTTTAGAAAGATTTAGGCTGTCTTCAAACTTTCCAGCTGGACCCATACAAGGCAGTTCAGCCATTGTTCATTGTGGAGCCAAACAAAAAACTTGCCAAAAAGGTTTAAGACAAGTATAAAAAGAGGAGTCTCCATAAGCCGCCTGCGGCTTTGATTGGGCCGAAACGAATCGGCCTTGTATAGGCTCAGGTTGCACCGAGCTCCTTCGGGCTGGAGACGACCAGCCCTGAACCAGGAAAGTCACCATGCCAAATATTTCTCGTTTGGGCCTAAGCGGCCTGGTCCTGTTTTTTGCGATCCTGCTCTTGTCTCCCTGCCTTTGGGCCCAAAGCGGGCCGACTGCCCCCGCTGCCGCTCCCGACGCTCCCTCCTCGCCATCGTCTTTCCCGGTCGTGCCCGAACAGTTTTCTGAAGCGGCCCTGGCTCATCATCTGAACACCATCGGAACCTACAGCGCTGGATTTGTTCTCCAGTCATACGGCTACATTGGCGTCCTAGCCGATGTCTTCAGTCAGAATATCTATGACCCCAGCATTGTCCGCTCCATGCTGGGGGAAACCATTACCTACCTCAACAATGCCCGCAAGCAGTTGGTGGACTATCAAACCCTTCAGATCCCATTATCGAAGACCGATTTAAGTTTCATTGATTCTATTAGCGACATCTTGGCTGATTTGTTGATCGAGGCCGAAGCCCTGAGGGATTTTACTGAAAGCCACAAAGCAGATGATCTTAAACGTTTTAACGACTCCCGGCAGAACGCCTGGACTCGAATTAAAAAGCTGCTGGACGTCAAATAAGGAAATTAACTTAAAAAAATTGTCATAAAATCATATTGCAGTAATATCATAATAGCCAATAGTTAATAGAAAAGAGTCAGGCTGAAATCGGCCGGTGCCTGTTTGATTGCTAACAAAAAAAGCCCAAGCGCTTAAAACCCAATGAGTTAAAGACCAACAAGGTCCTTTGCCCAATATCCTGATCGCCCAAATTGTTTAAATCACGGTCTCCGGTTAGTCGTTGAGGCTTGCTCCTGAAAGCTGGCTCTTAAAAGCCCAAGGCGTCGTTTCTAAAGGATAATTTTTGGCATTTCACCGGGCTGCAGCTTTAGTCATGACCATCGCCGTCGTCTCGGCGCCCCCCGTGAAAATCCAGGTGTCGGGAAAGAAATTGTCCGACGCTGCCGACCCCGTCTATTTTCATTTTGAGGCCCGTGAGGCCGGTAGCCTCCCCCAAGGGGACGGCGGCCCGGCTGAATCCCAGCCTGGCCGCCTCAGCCAGGCGGTCTCGCAGGCGGCCCACCCGTCTGACTTCGCCAGCCAGCCCCACTTCGCCGACCACCACCAGATCCGGCGGCAGAGGCCGGTCAAGCATGCTGGAGGCAATGGCCGCCGCCACCGCCAGATCAGCGGCCGGTTCTCCAATTTTGGCGCCGCCGGTGACGTTGACGAAAATATCCCGGTCAAAAAGTTTCAGGCGCACCTTTTTTTCTAGCACCGCCGCTAAAAGTCCAATTCTGGTGTGATCCACCCCCAGGGTTTGGCGCCGGGGCATGGCCAGCGGGCTGAAACTGACCAGGGCCTGGATTTCCATCAGCAGCGGCCGGTGTCCTTCCATGACCGGAGTAACCACCGAGCCGGGCGCCCCTTTGGGCCGCTCGGCCAGGAAAAAAGCCGAAGGGTTGACCACCTCGCCCAAACCGGCTCCGGTCATCTCAAAAACTCCGGTCTCGTTGACTGAGCCGAATCGGTTTTTAAGTGACCTCAATAACCTCAGAGGCCGGTCACGTTCGCCCTCAAAATATAGGACCGTGTCCACCAAGTGCTCCAAAAGCTTGGGGCCGGCTATGTGTCCTTCCTTGGTGATGTGACCGACCAGCCACAGTGGGGTCCCCTTGGTCTTGGCCAGTCCGATGAGGCGGGCAGCGCATTCGCGGATTTGTCCAGGGCTTCCGGCCGGGCTGCCCAGCTCCGGCCATTGGAGGGTCTGGATACTGTCAACCACCCAGATGTTCCAATCGCCGTTGATAATCTCCCGTTCAATATCTGGTAAAGAGGTCTCCGGCAGAACCCACAAAAGGGAGGTGTCCAGGCCCAGCCGTTCGGCCCGGAGTCTGACCTGGGCGGCCGATTCTTCGCCCGTTACGTACAAAAGTTTGCCGCCCTCCTTGGCCGTCGTAGCGGCGGCTTGCAGCAGAAGAGTTGACTTGCCTACTCCGGGTTCGCCGGCCAAAAGGATCACCGCCCCTGGGGTGAGCCCTCCTCCCAGCACCCGATCAAGCTCCCCTAAACCGGTGCGGAGGCGGATGGTGCTTTCAGCTGGGACCGAGGCCAAAGTCATGGCTTGGCCTAAGCTAGGTTTCTGTGATTTGCCCAGGATGGATTTGGTCTGACTTTGGGGGGTGACGGATTCCTCCTTGAAGCTCTCCCAGGCTCCACAGGACGGGCAACGGCCCAGCCAACCGGCGGAGGAAAAGCCGCAGTCGCAGCAGACATATCGGGCTTTGGTTTTGGCCATAATTTTGGTCCTGTTTTTTGGGGCAAAGGGATGGGGTGAAAAGCTTTTGGTCACCGGCGCCAAAAAGGTGCCCAGCTCAAAAGGCAAAAAAGCTGAACAACCTTCCGCTGACGGCTAGTATAATGTAAATTTCGGGAAATGACAGGGGCGGACTTGGTTTTGGGCCCAAAGCGGGAGCGGCCCGGTTGGCCGGGGAAGGTTCTTTTTAGCCGGCGCAGCTTCTAAGCGTCCCAATTTTGGAGAATCGTCTGTCCAAACACTAAAGACAAATAATTCTGAAAAAAAAAGTCATCAAAACACTTGAAATAATGCTCTATATTAGTATAAGCTGATAGAGCAGACCCCGACCCAAATAATGGGGTAGTCGGAAAACTTCAGTGAGCGCCAAGCTGGCAGTGTTTTCCCCTAGATAAATTAAAGAGTCTTTTGATAATTAGGATTCCAGGCTACTCAGTTAAAAGTTTTATTTGGCTAAGAGTCTATAAAATTATAAATAGATTTTTGGTGAAGTTATTTTTTATTGTCTAGCTCTTTTTTTTTGACATCTAAGGCTAAAATATTTATACTAGTTTGTTAGAGTTGGTCTGGTCTTGAGCCTTAAAATCTGTGACTAAGGTTTGTTTCTTCAGTTGGTTTGGCACCATAATCATTCAAGTCCACCCGCGTTAATGGGGGACTGTTTGTTCTTTTTGGAATATTAATTCCTATTTAAAACTGCCCAAGACCGCACCGCATTCAGGCTGTATTTTCGGCGGTCAATTTGGAGTTTTACCGGTCGAACGAGAGGCATAATGGCAGAAATATCCCGTCGCCGTTCAACCCTGTCTGGCACCATCAAAGATCAGAGTTCAGATCATTTTCGACTGATTCTGGGTGAATATCTTTTGAAGGCGGGACAGATTACCAGGGGCCACCTGGAGGAAGCCACTAAATGGCTTAAAAGCCATCCAACCGACTCCATCTCACGATTTTTACTTCGCAAAGGTTATGTTGAGGGTAACACTATTCCCAGTGTGCTGTCGAGGCAGTACAGTTACCCCATGGTCAACCTCAACGAGCGTGAGCTCCCCAAAAATTTGCTGGAGCTGGTCCCATACAATATGGCCCGCCGTTTTATGGCCATTCCTTATCAAGTTAAGGACAACAAATTGTTGGTGGCCATGGTTGAACCCACCAATAATAAGTTGGTTGAAGAGTTCGCCAGTCAGACCAAGCTCCAGATAAGTCCGGCAGTTATCACCGAGCGTGATTTGATCAATGCTTTCAAGCAGCATTATAAAATTGATGATGCTGAGGAAGCGAGTATAACTGCGCCTTTGGACCCGACGGCGGTAGTTGATGATTCGGGCCCGGTAACTGTTGACAACCTCGGAGCCCTTATTTCCGATGCTTTGGATGACTTTTCTTTCGGTGATGCCAAAGATGAGGAAGCAACTAATGATTCGTACTCGGCTGAAAACAGTGCCATCATTAACTTGGCCAACCAGATCCTGGTCCAGGCCGTTCAGCTGGGCGTCTCCGACGTTCACATTGAACCTTTTGAAAGACAGTTCTACGTCCGGTACCGCACTGATGGCTCGCTTTACAAGCACACCAGACTGCCTTTGGAAATCAGAAACGCCCTGATCGCCCGCCTGAAGATCATGGCCAGCCTTGATATCACTGAGCGTCGGGTGCCCCAGGACGGCCGCATCAAGATGCGTCTGGGCAAAAATAAGGAAATCGACTTCCGCGTTAGCTCCTTGCCGACTCTGTTCGGGGAATCGGTCGTTCTGCGTATTTTAGACAAATCTGGCCTGAACGTGGATATGACCAAATTGGGGTTTACCCAAAAGAACCTCGACCAGTTTATGCGGGCCGCCTACCGTCCCAACGGACTTTTACTGGTGACCGGACCTACCGGTAGCGGCAAGACAGTTACCCTTTATTCTACGTTGTCATTGCGCAACACCGATGACGTGAAGATTCTCACCGCTGAGGACCCGGTCGAATTCAACTTTCCTGGGGTCAACCAGGTCAACGTCATCAAAGATGTAGGCATGACCTTTGCCAGGGCCCTGAAGGCCTTCCTTCGTCAGGATCCTGACATTTGTATGATCGGCGAGATCCGAGATTTGGAGACCGGCGAAATTGCAGTGGAAGCGGCCATGACCGGCCACTTGGTCCTGTCGACCCTTCACACCAACGACGCCCCCTCCACCGTTACCCGTCTGGTGGACATGGGAGTAGCTCCCTTCAACGTCGCTGCCGCTCTGGTTGTCTGCTCCGCCCAGAGGCTCCTGAGGCGAGTCTGCCCCAACTGCAAGCAGCCTATGGCCAAGCTTCCAGTCAATAAGCTTATGGAAGCCGGTTTTGACTCTAAAGAAGTGGCCAGCATCCAGCTTTATGAGGGCCGCGGCTGCCCCACCTGCAAAGGGACCGGCTACAAAGGCCGCTTGGGCGTCTTTGAGGTCATGGAAAATACGCCGCCCATTTCCGACGCCATCGCCTCCAAAGTCCCCGAAGGTCACCTTAGAAAAATTGCCTTGAAAGAAGGCATGTATACCCTAAGGCAAGATGGACTGCTCAAGTGCCAGCAGGGTATGACCACTCTCGACCAGGTGCTGGAGAAAACTGTTATTCAAAAAGAGAGCCTGCCGCACTATTTGCTTAACCCCGATGAAATGGTCTTTGAAAACGGCGACACCATTATCAAAGAGGGCAATACCGACACCTCTTTTTACAAACTTA
Organism: Deltaproteobacteria bacterium; assembly: GCA_031271165.1. Classification (GTDB taxonomy): domain Bacteria; phylum Desulfobacterota; class Desulfarculia; order Adiutricales; family Adiutricaceae; genus JAISWF01. The sequence goes on along the minus strand of JAISWF010000046.1, from coordinate 27,120 downwards.
TTCAAGGCTGCCTGGAGGTCTTCAAAGGCCAGAACCTGATCGCTGAGATTTCCCAGACCAACACCTATTTTGGTGAAATGAGTTCGCTGGTTGGCTCCCGACGCAGCGCCACCATCAGAAGCAAGGGACGGAGCATTGTCAAGGTCTTCCCCGGCGATAAACTCGGAGAGGTTTTGGAGAACTTCCCTGATATTTCAAAGCAGATCATCGACACCTTGGTGTTAAGGCTCAATGAATCAAGTAATCGCCTCTCGGAAATGATGCAAAACCGTATTGAGCTGGAACGTACTTACGTCAACCAGCTGACGGCCACGGTCGGCTCGGCCGGAACTGCTCCAACCTCCAGCCGGCCCATTGCCCAGGCTTCCAAAGCTGGGGCCGTCGGCGGGGCTAATGTGGCTACAGCCTCTAAGCCCTCAGCGCTGGCTAGACTGGCCGCTAAAAAGTCGGCCGCCGAGGCCGGGACCCCGGCCGTTCCCTCTAATGGCAGCGGAGGTAATGGGGGGGCCGGTCAGCCGGTTATCCGTCCGGTCACCAAATCCGATACTCCGTTCGCCCAGACCATCCCGGTCAATCCAGGCGCCAGCCAGCCCCAGATAAGGCCCGCTTCTACTCAGCTGCCGCAGGTTCCCTTCCCGCCGTCCAAGCTCCAGCCCTCCGACTCATCGGCCTCTTTGGTTCATGTCGATGAGGTCCATGAGGTCGATGTGGTCCCGGTTGCGGTCCAGCCTTCGCCAGCGGTGACCAGAAGCACCAGCCCGAGCAGCCGGATTTTACCTCCGACCATCAGAATCCCCTCGCCGGGTCGGGCGATAGCTCAGGCTCAGATACGTCCCGCTGCTGATATGACTTCCCATCGATCGGGCTTTGCCCGCAACCTTATGCCCGCAGACCAGACTCAGCTGGTGGTGGTCAGAGACGAGGCTCCGGCAGCTAAAATCCTCCGGGAAGTCCGCCAGTAAGTTTTTGGGGTTACAACTCTTTTTTCTATGTTTTTTCTTCTCGTGGATCCCGTCCGGATCCGTCCCCGGTGCCTGATATATCAACCGGGCCAGGTACTCTCCGGTCGGGAGGCGACGGGGGAGGCGAGATGTTTATGTTAAAAAATAAAGCGGCTACCGTGGTGGCGGCCGCTGTGATCGTTATATCCCTTCTGACTAGCCCCGTTGCGGCCGCCGAACGGCTGGCCTGTGCCAGTTATCCAGTCTGGCTTTTTGCCCGCTTTCTGACCCACGGGCGGGAACGTTTTGAGGTCGATTTGGTGACCAACCCGGCCACCGGCTGTCCTCACGAGTTTGCGCCTACCTTTAGGGATCTTGAGCGCCTGACCCAAACTCTTTACCTCGTTAAAAATGGGTTCCAGCTGGAAAGCTATCTTGAGCAGGCTCTGAAGGTGACGCCGCCCAACATCAGGGTTATTGACGCCGGCCAAGGAGTGCCGACCCTTTCGATAGCTTGGGGACGCCTGGATTTTGACGGCCAGCTGGGACGCTCTCTTGACGGCCGCCCGCCCGTTGATATACCCAACCCTCATGTCTTTTTGTCGCCTAAGTTCGCCAAAACCATGGCCGCCAACATCACCAGGCAGCTCAAAGAGATTGATCCGGCTGGAGCTGCGCTTTACGATGAACGCCTTAATTTGTGGAACTCCGACATGGAAGCCTTAGAGGAGCTTATTACCGCTTTCAAGCAAACCCGCCGGGGATACAAGGTGATAACCAGCCACGGGTTTATGGATTACTTGGCTCAGGATCTCGGGCTGATGGTTATAGCCGATTTGAGTCCTTCTGGAAGTGAGGCCCCACCATCGGCAGCCCGGTTGAAGCTTTTGAGCCAACTGATTATCAATGAGAAAGTTTCAGCCATCCTTTTGGATCCCCAAGCTAATCCGGCTGCCGCTAAAACCTTGAGCGCCGAAACCAAAGTCGCTGCCGCCATCATTGACACTGCCACCTCCGGTCCCGCCAATCCTCCCTTAGACTATTATCAGCTGGTGATTAAAGAGGATCTGGACCTTTTGGCCAAACTTTTTCCCGCTAACACCTCCCCGCCACCCGCTCCGGCGGCCGTCCCCACCAATGGTACCAACCCTTGACCTGCATTACTCTTGATCGGGTCGGCGTGACGCTGGGCCGGTTTAAGGTTCTTTCAGAAGTAACTGCCCAAATCCCTGCTGGCCGCCAAACAGTTATTATCGGGCCCAACGGGGCCGGTAAAAGCACCTTGATCCAAACCATTTTGGGGCAATGGCCCCATACTGGAACCATCACCTTTGACCCGGCCGTTCCCCGCTTTGGTTACGTGCCCCAGAGGCTGGACTTTGACCGTCATATGCCGCTTTTAGTGCGGGAGTTTTTAGCTCTGGGCATAAGTCAAAGGCCTTTGTGGCTCGGTCTCGGTCCCAAGGTGGCCGACCGGGTTTTTCAGGGCTTAGAGCAGGTCCAGGCCGAGTACTTGGTCAACAAACCCATGGGCTCGCTCTCCGGCGGTGAGACCCAAAGAGTCCTTTTGGCGGCGGCCATGATGACCGAGCCTGACGTCGTAGTTCTAGACGAACCGACCACCGGGGTGGACATAAGCGGCGAGCAGCTTTTGTGCGAGATTTTGGACAGTTTCAAAAACAACCGGACCATTGTCATGGTCAGCCATGATTTGGCCACGGCCAAGGCTCACGGCGACTGGGTGATCTGTCTCAACCACCGGGTTGTGGCCCAGGGGAGGCCCGAGGATATTTTTAAGCCGGCGGTCTTGGCCGCCACTTTCGGAATCCACTGGGGACTGGAAGCTCAAACCGGTGAGGGCCGGTCCTGGGAGGCACCATGGAACTCATGAGTCCCTTTTATGAGCTGGCCGGTCTGGTTTACCAGCCCGGGTTTATGCGCCGTTCGGCGGCGGCCCTTTTTTTTCTGACCCTGACGGCCTCAGCCGTCGGGGTTTTGGTTGTCAACCGCCGGATGGCCTTTTTCCCCGATGCCGTTGGACACTCAGTTTTTGTCGGAGTCGCTCTGGCCCTGATTTTAAATATCGGCATCCAACCAACAGTCCTTTTTTTGGGCCTTATAATCGGTCTTTTGATAATCTTTCTTTCGCGCCATGGGAAATTGGCTCCGGACACGGTCATTGGTCTGACCTTTTCCGGAGCGGTGGCCCTAGGCCTGGCTTTGGTAAGCCGCGAGCCCCAGGCTACCGCTGGTTTGACCAAGTTTTTCTTAGGCGACGTTTTGACGGTGACTGACGGCCAAGTTCTAAGTTTGGGTTTTCTTACTCTTCTGAGCATCATCTTTCTTTTATTTCTGACCAACCGTCTGACACTGGCCTCAATTGTGCCCAGAGTTAAAGCGGGTACCGAACTAGCCGAATACCTGTTCGGGGCCTTTCTTTCGGTCGTGGTTATGCTGGCGGTCCAAGCGGTGGGAGTTCTTTTAGTGACCGCTCTTTTAGTGGCCCCGGCGGCAACCGGACGGGTGTTGGCCTCCTCATTTAAAGCGATGTTCCTCTCAGCCGTGGTCTGCGGGGTGATTGCTGGTCAAGCTGGGCTTTGGGCTTCCTCTCAGCCTAGCATCAACACCAGCGTTGGGGCCACCGTTGTCCTGGCCAACGTTTTTTTATTTGGCCTGGCGGTCGTTTTTCGTCGCTTTCGGCCGGACCGGGGCTGAGCTATGCCTATGGGCTAAACTCCGTATATATCTGCAGGCCGTCGGTCCAAGGGCCGGAAAAGTAGTGTCTGGCAGTTTTCGGAGGGAGAATAAAGCTTTTTCCGGCCGGAGCATAGGGGTGTCGGAGCGTAGGAGGTCATGAGAGCCTTGCCGGTCAAGGACCGAAAATTGTGTTGTCAGGACTTGTTGGGCGGCTTTTGAGCATTGTTTTTTTAATTTTGGATAAAATTTTTGTCTATGGATTTTAACTCAGCAATCTCGTAAAATAGTCTAAGAAGCTTGGTCCAGGCTTAAACGTAAGGTAAGTCTTACAGTGATTTGAAAACGGGCATAAATGTTTATTTTTTTCCCCTGATCGGTTTTGGGCGGCCGCTCATAAACGGCATAATGCTTAAGCTGCCGACATTGCCCTTGACACTATAAATCCAGTTAGTCCGGCTAAAAACCCGGCCAACTCAAAGGCCGCTGATGACCATAACTCTCCATCATGTCAATCAGCTTTTCTTGCACCTTCCGGCCATGGGCGGGTTGGTGGCTGGTCAGGTGGCGGCCTCCGAGGAGATTCAGCGTCAGGCTCGCTTGGCTGAAGCCCAGGCCATCTATCGTGACACGGTGGAATTGGTGGCCGCCGCCAAAGAATCGGTGGCCGCCGAATATGTTCATCCAGAACCCGAACGGCCCAAGGGCCGGCGGCGGAGACGGGTCAAAAGCCGAGGCCGCTCCCAACCGGACAGCGAGTTTGCCGTCGAGCAGGTGATCGATCTGAGGGTTTGATGGCCGGGGATTTTTTAATCCGAGCCCCATGGGCAGGAAGGTAAAACTTAGTGGACCTCGGCCTCAATACCTTGATGCTCCTTCAAAGCAGCTTGGAGGTGGTACTGCTGATCGTGGTGGGAATTCTTCTCTGGCGCTCAAGAAAGAAGCCTGAAGATCCCGCCTCCATCCCAGGCCAGCTCAAAGAGAGCATTGAGCGGTTCCTTTCTGAATCCGGTCGGATCGCCGAGACTTTTCAGCGCACTCTGGCCGATAAAAAGGAACTTTCCAGCGAATTAATTTTAAAACTTGATCGCCGCTTGGCCGAATATCAAGAGCTTTTAAAAAGCACCGAGCAGGCCGTAAGCGCTGCGGAAAAGAGATTGAAAGATTTAGACGAGGAGATAGCCGCCCGAGCCGGACTAGGGGAAAACCAGACCAAGGCCAACCCGGCTGCCCCGGAGGTCAGAGCCCTGGTCCTGCAGTTAGCAAAAAAAGGTTTGAGCGTCGAGGAAATTGCCGTTCGCTCCAAACTCCACCGGGGCGAGGTTGAGCTGATTATTGACTTAGATGGACGCTTTAGCGTGTAATCGGGGTTTTTGATGGAAGGGCCAGTAATTTGGCAACCACCCCAAAGTTACGAGCGTATTGTGGTGGTATTTATAAAAAATAAATAATGTTACCGTTCAATTACAATTAATTGCTGAGTCATAAAGCAGATTGAGGGAGAAGTATCGGACTTCTGCTTGATTCCAGTTACCTTTTGACCTGTGCCAGGCATGAGATTGACCCCTATGATGCACTGAAACTGATATTAAGCGTGTGGCTTCCAGACTTCATAGACTCAAGTTCGTCAAATAAATATTGAACAACACATGAAAGCGGCTTAATTTTGTTAAAGTTCAAGAGTAGAATTGTAATATTTTCCTAAAATCAGTAGTGGCGAGTCCTACCCCAAACACACTTAATCTGAAAAGTTACGAATTTCTTAAAAAAATCAATTCAAAGAGGCGATAATGACTCTGAATATGCATTGTCTCATTGACCTATCTTAACACTTCTAATAAGTTTGATTGGGAAATTTCTATACTTGTGCTATATATGGAGCCAAACTGGTTTTATGATCGTGATTGTCAACGAGCTTTCAACCAAAAAATGTGGAAGGAAATTTTTGCAATCCCAGATTATGAGTTTTCAATCACCCATGAACGGTTACGCTATCTTGGCATATAATTCCTGTGGCTATTTTGTACTACGATAATTTTTGCAAGTATTATAGAATAAAGAGATGTCTTATTGGATTTTAATGCCTGTACGAATGACTTCTTTTATAAATTGATTATCATCGTGCAATTCTAAAACATCAAAAGCGACAGTTTTAATATTTGTATCCATATCTTTAAGTGATATTCCAATTAGTATGCTCATAATGTCAACTCTATTTTTAGTAGCAAAACTGTTTAGAAAAAAACAAACGTCAATATCGCTGTTTTTAGTTGCTTTAGCTTTTGCATGTGAACTATAAAGTATAACTTTACCTGCAGGCATAATTTGTCGAACGTCATTAGCATAGTTTTTTTGCAATTGTAGTTACTATTTCAATGCCAAGAGCCATTTAACATCTTTTTTTTTTGTTGTTGTAAGAACATTATAGACTTTATTTTATCTAAAATAATTAATAGTTTTTTGTTTATTTAATCAATGACGAGAATTAATATAAAATAAGGACAGGTGTTACGAAAATTACATCGGTCATCGGGGATTTTAATAGTTAATTTGTCTTTAAATAGTTTTAAAATTTTAGAAATATTATAAATATATGGAACATTATCGTCGATAACATTAGTATATTGTTCTTTAATGAGTTTCTCAAGTGATTATTGGCGCATATATGTGACATAAAGCCAACGAGATGTACTGTGCATGGCTTCAGCTGGTTCTAAGTCATATTAAACTGCTTTTAACCAACGATCAAATTTTAATTATTTATCATATATAAATTTATTTTAAATATTTAACTTAATAAATAAATTAATATATTGCATTTTAATATAAAAATAAATTTATATAGATATCGAGCTTCTTTAACATTAGTGGCGGAGGTTTCCTAAGGGTTATCAGCTCTTTTTGAAAACCAAACACATGATAAGGAGTCCATGATTAAAAGTTAAGTAAAAATTAAGTACTTTTTTTCGGTGTTCCCTCATTCCGGTGGCCATTGAGGTGGCGCTCTCTTAAGTTGTTGACATTGGTAATAGTATGAGTTATCAATTGTAAAGGATTACAGGAGCTGGGGTGCTCACTCCAGCTAGCTCACTTGGGCTTTCATCCCTTACGAAAAACATCAGTTTATATTTTATATTATAAAATAAATAAAAGCTAAAATCAGGATTGAACTGACTATAAATTTGCCAAAAGCGCCGCATAAAAGCCCCAGCAAAGCGCCGGCTCCGGCCGAAAAAGCTTTTTTCATCTCCTGACCGTTAAAAATCCGCTCGCAGACGACGGCCCCGGCAAAGGCTCCAACTATGAGCCCGGGTAGGCTAAAAAAAATTAGGCCGGCCAGACCGCCGACAAATGAGCCGATCATTCCGGCTTTGCCGGCTCCGAACTTCTTGGCGCCCCAGACCGAGGCCAGCTGATCAAAGATTACGCCCAGTATTACGACGATACTGACGACGAGCATGGTCGTTAGGCTGTATTTTTCCCAGTGGTCAAAAAGGCCGAATCCTAAGTAGGCGGCCCAGATTAGCGGTAAACCCGGCAGAATCGGAAGGATTGAGCCGGCCAGACCAACCAGCATAACTAAAATAGCCAATATAGCTATTAATGTTGTCATATTTATTGTCTTTACTTTTGGGTGATGAAATTAAAGCTTATGGTGCAAAAAGAGTTGGGCGGCAAAATAAACTTTAAGGCCGACCAAATGAGGTTTAAGCTTCTGTTGGGGAGCTGGAAGGAAGGCCAGAGTTGACCATCATTTAGTTTTTGTTTGGTGCCGCCTCTCAAAGAAGCCTTTCTAAAATCCCAAAGATTTGATATTATATTCTCGGAAAACGATGGGCTTTTTAAGTTGCGCAAGGCCAGATTTTTTCTGTCATTTGGTCTTATTTTTTATTTTTATGAATGATTTAAAGACGGTTCAAGCTCTTGCAGGTGGAGCCAGCCCGAATTCTACCATGGGTGACGACAGGCGTCAATGGACCGAGATATCAATTTGAGGTGTAATATGTCCGAAAATATACAAATTTTGACTGATGAGACTTTTCCAGATGCCTTATCGGCCTCCGAAGTTCCAATCTTAGTCGATTTTTGGGCTCCGTGGTGCAATCCCTGCCGAGCCCTGGCCCCTATATTGGGGGAACTGGCCATTGAGATGACCGACCGGCTTTCTTTTGCCAAGTTAAATGTCGATGAAAATCAGGATGCTCCCACCAAATTTAAGGTCCGTTCCATCCCTTGTCTTATTGTCTTCCGTCAAGGCGAGGAGATTGGCCGGATTGTCGGCAACAAGGGCAAGCAGGCTCTCTTGGCCGAGCTTGATAAAATCATCACTTCTTGAGTACTGCCGGCTTGGGCCTTGGCAGCTGGGCATCGGGGCAACTTTCTTTTAAGATCATGCTTTCAATGTTAACATTCCAACCGATGGAGAAGTCGTAATTCATGGCTACCAAACCACACATATGGGCTGCCCGACTGATGGCCTTGGTCCTTCTGGCTTCGACCTTGGCCTTGGCGACGGGTTGCGGTAACTCTTTTAACTACATCAAAAGCATCTTTGGCTATAATACAGATGACCCCACCGGTTTTTCGACAGACGAGGCCGCCATACTGGCTAACAAGGCCCAAGAGCGCATGGATGCCGATGATTACGCTGAGGCGGCCGAACTCTGGCAGCAGCTGCGCGACCAGTATTTGGCCAGCCCTTATTCCATGCTGGCCGCACTGAGGCTTGGAGATGCTTATTACCTCAACAAAAAATATATTGAGTCCGCCAATGCCTACGAAACCTTTGAAAAAAGGTACCCATTGAGTGACGCCATTCCTTATGTCCTTTACCAGCGCGGGATGAGTCACTACCAGCAGATGATGGGTATCGACCGTGATCAAACGCCGGCCGTTCAGACCGTGAAGGTCCTGGGCAGTCTGGTTGAATCATTTCCCGATGACAAATATGCGGCCATGGCCAAGGCCAGAATTGCCGAGGCCCAAAACAACATGGCCGGCCATGAATTTTATGTGGGAGAATTTTATTTTAAGCGTAAAGATTACCAAGCGGCCATGAAACGGTTCACTGGGCTTATTACTTATTACCCTGATTCCGGTTATCACCACCGGGCCTACAATTACATCGCCGAGTACCGTGATCTGGTGGCCAGAGGCGAGATTGAGGAGGGCAACCAAAGGCCCGAGGGCTACAACTCGCCTTTTACTATCACCGACATTAACGACGAGCGATATTGAGGCTGAGTTCTTGCCAGTAACAGTTATCTAGCGCTATTATATTTGTTTTTAAATAAATATCGGCATCTATATATCTTCAGATTAATAGGTGCCGATATTTTTATTTTGGCCAGGCATTTTTGGGGGCCGAGATTGTGGCGGGACTTAACGGCCAGAGCCCTGTCAAGACTTAGTCAGGAGACTGATCGTTAGGAATCAGTGGCCAGACCAGGACCTGAGACACGACCGGACCATTGACGGCGGCGACCATGAATTTGGCACCGTAGCCCTCCCAGCAGTCACCTTCTTTGGGCGATTCCCCAAATTTATCGACTAAAATGGCGGCTAAAGTCCGATAATGTTCTTCGGAGTCGGGACCGAGCTCAAGGGTTAGAGAGCGGCTCAATTCTTCGAGCGACACTGTGGACTGGGCCAGGACCGAACCGTCGGGCTGATTGACTACCGGTGGTTCTTCATGATCAAATTCGTCTTGAATCTCCCCGACGATGGCTTCCAGGATGTCTTCCATGGTCAGAAGCCCCTGCCAGCTTCCATACTCATCCCAGACCAAGCCCAGCCTGGTTCTGTTTTGGCGCATCATTTCCAAAATATCGTCGGTAAGCATGTGGTCGTAAATGTAAAGGGCCGGGCGGACCATGGTCTTGATAGTTTGGCGGCTGCCGTTTAAAAGCAGATCTTTGGCATGAATGAAGCCCAAAGGATTATCTTTGGCGTCATCGTAAACTGGAAGCCGGGTAAAGCCGTGTTCACGGATAAGTTTAATCGCTGCCTCGGTCGTCGACGATACTTCAAGTGACACCACCTTGGTGCGGTGGACCATGATGTCCCGGGCCATTCGGCGGTCGAGGTTAAAAATATTATTGATGAGCCTTTCCTCATCTTCATCAAGCTGCCCGTCGATTTTGGACTCGGCTATCAGGAGCTTAAGTTCTTGAGTAGAGTGGGAGACGCTTTCTCTAAGTTTGGAGGCTCCTAAACACCACAAAATGATTCTGGCGGCAAAGTTTAAAACCTTGACCGCCGGCAGAAAAATTAGGTGAAACAAGCGCATCGGGAAGGCCAAAAACAAGACTGTCGTCTCGGCGCCCCGGATGGAGAGGTTTTTGGGGGCCAGTTCACCGAATGTGACGTGGACAAAGGTGATGACCAAAAAACCGCAAACCACTGATAGAGAATGGACCACCGTTGGATTGGTCAGGCCGAAGAGGGCCAGGGTGGGACGTAAAAGTGCGGCCACCGCCGGTTCGCCCAGCCAGCCCAGGCCTAGACTGGCCAGGGTTATGCCCAGTTGGCAGACTGAAAGGTAGTCCTCAAGGTTGTTTAAGCCGAAAATGGCCGACTGGGCGCCTGATTTTCCAGCCTGAGCCAAAAGTTCCAAGCGGGTACTCCTGACTCTGACGAAAGCGAACTCCGCTGCTACGAACAGGGCGTTTAAGAGGACCAGAACCGCAGCGGCCAAAATCATTATCAATGTGTTCATATTGTTAAATGGCGTAAATATAACTGGCGGCGGCGGTTGGACATGAGCCCGGACCATCCGGGTCACATCGCCAAGACGCTTGGCCAACAATTTTTGATGGGTGTCGCCGTCTACCTCTTGGGATTATTATATGCTATAATTCAATAGTTTCAAAGGTTCTCTTTTTACATCGCCAGAACTCTTTCAGCGGAAGCGGCAGACCGGCACCCCAAGGGAGCCTTTAATAAAACTTAAGTCCTTTTTTCGAATTATATGGTCTCCTGACCCATTGGGGTCCGGGGGCTGGCTGCAAGTCCTTCCCCGGTGTTGGCCGACAGCCACTTCCGGTTCGGGGGGGTAAAAATAAATGGCGGCTTAGGCCGAAAAAGGAGCAATGATGGACCAATCCCTTTATGAAAGTTTCCTTGCTGGACGAACCTCGGATCCTTTTTCGTTTTTGGGGGCCAGGCCAGCCCGCATCAGCGGCCAATCCGGGGTCCTTTTTAGAGCCTTTTTACCTGACGCAGAGGCGGTTACGGCTCTATTGAGTAACGGACGTGAGGTTACAATGACCCGGCAAGGGGCGGCCGGAACTCCGCTAGGATCCTTTTTTGAGACCTTTGACGTCATTGACCATGATTTTAAGCCCTATCGCCTCCGAGTTAAATTCGCTCAGAACACCGTCACCTTCTTTGATGCTTTCAGCTTTGTGCCAGTCTTGGGAGAACTCGATCTTTTCCTGTGGAATCAGGGTAACCATTACCAAATTTATGAAAAGCTGGGTGCCCATCCGATGGTTCATCAGGGCGTTTCCGGGGTCCTTTTTGCCGTTTGGGCTCCCTCGGCCACCAGGGTTTGCTTGGTGGGCGATCGCAACCTTTGGGACGGGCGGCGTTTGCCAATGCGGCCACGGGGTTCGTCGGGAGTCTGGGAGATATTTGTACCCCATTTCGGCGCTGGCGATCGCTATAAGTATGAGATAACCACCCAAAGTGGCTCGCTTTTGATGAAAGCCGATCCAATGGGCTTTTTTATGGAAAAAAGGCCCAAGACAGCTTCGGTGGTTTTCGACCTCGGTCAGTACCGTTGGAGTGATGGTTTCTGGATGGATGAACGCCGGTCGGCCAACCATCTGGGCAAACCAATGTCCATTTACGAGTGCCATCTCGGCTCCTGGCGCCGTAAACCCGACGGCTCCTGGCTTTCCTACCGGGAAGCGGCCGACCTTTTGGTGCCCTACCTTAAAGATTTGGGCTTCAACTGGCTTGAGCTTATGCCAATTTCCGAGCATCCTTTTGATGCCTCCTGGGGTTATCAAGTCTCGGGTTATTATGCCGTCACCTCCAGGTTCGGGACGCCTGATGATTTTAGATACCTCGTTGATAAGTGTCATCAGGCTGGGATCGGAGTCATCCTGGACTGGGTCCCAGCCCATTTCCCCCGTGACAGTTTTGCCCTGGAGTACTTTGACGGAACCCATCTTTACGAACACGCCGATCCCAGGCAGGGGGCTCATTCGGATTGGGGGACATTGGTTTTTAACTATGGACGCAACGAGGTTAAAAACTTTCTGGTCGCCAATGCTTTATTTTTCTGCGATGCCTACCATATCGACGGCCTGAGGGTCGATGCCGTAGCCTCAATGATTTACCTGGACTACTCCCGCAGTGAGGGCGAGTGGATTCCCAACTGCTACGGCGGCCGGGAAAACCTCGAAGCCCTGGAGATGCTCAAGACCCTCAACACCAAGCTCTACGAGCTTTTTCCAGGGGCCATGACCATAGCCGAGGAATCGACCGCTTTTCCGGCCGTCTCCCGGCCGGTCCATCTGGGCGGCCTGGGCTTTATGTTCAAGTGGAACATGGGCTGGATGCACGATATGCTTGATTTTATAAGCAAAGACCCTGTTTTCCGTCACTACCACATGGACAGGCTTACTTTCGCCCTTCTTTACGCTTTTCATGAAAATTTTTGCCTGCCGCTGTCCCATGATGAGGTGGTGTACGGTAAAAGGTCTCTGTGGGACAAGATGCCGGGTGATTATTGGCAAAAGTGCGCCAACCTCAGGCTTCTTTTGGGTTACATGTTTGCTGAGCCTGGTAAAAAGCTTCTTTTCATGGGCGGAGAATTCGGCCAAATCAGTGAGTGGGATCACGCCCGGGAGCTTAGTTGGGAACTCACTGAGCGCTCCGAACATCGCGGCCTTATGAACTTCGTTCGTGATCTCAACAAGCTCTATGCCTCCGAGCCGGCCCTTTACCAGCTTGATCACGACTGGCGCGGGTTTGAATGGGTGGATTTTCGCGACAGCGACTCCACCGTCGTCAGCTTTATCCGCAATGGCCGAGACCCCTTTGATTCCGTCCTTTTTGTCTTCAACTTTACTCCCGTCCCCCGTCATGGCTATCGCTTGGGGGTGCCGCGTCAGGGATTTTGGAGGGAACTCATCAATTCCGATTCCTCCTCTTACGGGGGATGCGACGTTGGTTTGGGCGGAGGTCTCAAAAGTGAGCCGATTGCTTCCCATGGTCGCCCGCAGAGCCTGTCTCTGACCTTGCCCCCGCTTGGTTTCTTGGCGTTGAAGTGTTTTTAGGGGGCTTTTTAGATGGGACGCCAGGTAATACAAAACGCCAGCTTTTTCTTTAGTCCGACTGGGACAACTCGCCGGATTGTTAAAAGTATCTCCCAAGGTTTGGCCTTACGGCCGCGCGATTTCGATTTAACGCTTCCCGCCTCCAGGGAGCGGGGCGTGACTTTGGAACGCGACGAACTTTTGGTCTTGGCTTTTCCGGTTTACGGAGGCCGGCTGCCTGAGTTGATCAAAGACTATTTCGTCAAATTACCGTCTGGCCGGCGGCCGGCGGCGGCTGTGGTGGTTTACGGCAATCGGGCCTACGAAGATGCCCTGTTGGAACTCTACGATTTGTGTCACGCCAAAGGCTACGAGGTGGTGGGGGCGGCGGCCTTTATCGGGGAACACGCTTATTCTCAGGTCATGGGCCGGGCCCGTCCAGACCCGGCTGACGATGAGCGGGCCAGATGTTTTGGATTAGGAGTCAGGCAGACACTGTTAAGCGATAGCTTTCTGAGCGATAAGCCTATTCTTAACAAAGGCGGCCACCGGCCTTATCGACCTTATCCCAAGAGGTTGCCTTTTACCCCGGAAACTTCCCGGCGATGTGCAAAATGTTTGGCCTGTGTCCACAACTGTCCGGTCGGAGCCTTTATCGGTGATGATCCCAAAAAAATCAACCGTGACAAATGCATCTTTTGCGCCGCTTGCATTAAGATTTGTCCAGAAAAAGCCAAGGCTTTTGTTGACGATGATTTTTGTGACGACATGGCTGCTTTAGCGGCAGCCAACTTGGAACGCAAGGAGCCGGTCACCTTTCTGCCGTGAGAAGGTCAGGTTAGAGTTTGGGGCTAATCGAAGCCATTTAGCTGGGGTTGGAATCTGTTTTAAATTAAGGAAAAAATTAATGATGCAAAAAATTGTAAACGATGGTTCGTTAATGTGTTCCTGAATAATTTATAATTTCCAATTTTGTAGTTAAAGCGTTAGAAATTTTTGGAAAAATATTGTTTTTGGCCAGGAGAAGCAATATTTATAATATTCAATCATTGATAGGCATAAGGAGAATTTATGTCAAATAATTTTGTTTCCTGGTTAGTTAAGGTTTTTATATCTTTATTTGTTCGCGCAATATTAATAGTTTTTATTTATAAGTTTCTTGTCAATGATTGGTTTAATTCTGTGCTTAGTGATAAAAATGGTCTAGGAGTGTTTTATTTTTTTGGTTTTATTGTTTGCATTTGGATAATGATTGGGACAGACCCATTCGGTATTGGTCCATTTACATTATTTAAAAATGTAATAGATAAATCTAGATATGATAAAAATAAAGAAAATGAAATCAAAAAATCAGAGCAATTGGTTTCTTTAATAGATTCGTCTGATTCAACTGAAACAATAACTGAAGCCAAAAATATAGCCAAAGATATATCAAAAAATGTAATCAAAATTTTGGCTATATTTTTGGCCGAAGTTAAAAGCTATTTTACCGAACTAGCAAATTTTATTAAGAATTTGAAAAAACAAACCCCTCCTCAAGAGCCGACGACACCAGCCCAGACGGCTCCACCGGCTCAAGCTGCGGAGCAGCCAGTACCAAGTCAAAATTCCTTGGCCGCCACTCAAACTGCCTCGGCTGAGGCTGCTGCGGGCCCGGAAGGCTCTGAGGCAAACCCACCCTCCGATGATGTGGAGGGTAATCAGTCAGAGAACTAAATCCCCAAGACAGGCCAGAGCTATTTTTAGAGACGGCCGGCTTAAAAACGGCGGTTAGTTTCAAGGTCAATAAGACGGTTTAAGTCGGAGTTTTGGTTTAATTTGGATTGGGTCGTGCTTACACAACCGCTGCCCGGAGTTAAAAGCTCTTGTGGGCTGCGGTTGTTTGATTTAGGTGGCTGGCCGTCGAGAAATTATTTGTGGAGGTCAACTCAATCTAACGGTAGGGCTGGGGACCAGGGCCATTTAAGCTAAAAAATAGGCTATTTGGGATTTTTGAGAAGGTTGGGCGCCTGATCGTCGGGTCCGTTTCGGCTCAAGGCTCGACGTCTGGTCTCCAAAAATTCTTTGATCGCCTTTTCGCGGCCCCGGTCGGTGGGCTGGTAGTACTCGCGTCCAAGGAGCTCATCGGGGAGGTGCTGCTGGTCCACCAGAGCGTTTTTATGGTCGTGGGCGTATTGGTAACCCTGGCCGTAGCCCAACTCTTTCATCAGGTTGGTAGGGGCGTTGCGGATATGGAGGGGAACACCCAAGGGCCCGTATTTTTTGGCGTCCTTGACGGCCTGATTAAAGGCCACGTAAACGGCGTTACTTTTGGGGGCACAAGCTAGATGGACGGCCAGGTGAGCCAGGGCCAGCTCCCCTTCCGGGGAGCCCAAGAGACGGTATGATTCCAGGGCCGAGATTCCTAGCATCAGGGCAAGGGGATCGGCCAAGCCCACGTCCTCGGAGGCAAACCTGATCATGCGTCTCAACAGGTAGACTGGATCTTCACCGCCTTCCAGCATCCGGGCCAGCCAGTAAAGAGCCCCGTCGGGGTCGCTGTCGCGCAGTGATTTGTGGAGGGCGCTGATAAGATTATAGTGTTCTTCGCCGCCTTTATCGTACCGCCAGGCTTTGCGTTGGACCGATTCTTCGACCACCGGCTCGGAAATGAGCCGCTCCCCGTTTTGATCGGCCCTGGCCAAACCGGCGGCCAGTTCCAAGGCGTTAAGGAGCGACCTGGCGTCCCCGCCGGAGCTAAGAATCAATAAATCCAAAGCCCGGAGTTCAACGGTGGCCTTTAGCCTTCCCAGACCCCGCTCGCAGTCGGTCAAAGCCCGGTTGACCAGGCCTTCGAGGTCCTCCCGGGTCAGAGGCTCTAAAACCAGCACCCTGGTTCGCGACAGGAGGGCCGATATTATTTCAAAGGAGGGGTTTTCGGTGGTGGCCCCAATCAGGGTAATCAGGCCGCTTTCCACGTGAGGCAGGAAGGCGTCCTGTTGGGCCTTGTTGAAACGGTGGATTTCATCAACAAATAAAACAGTGGGTTTTTGCCAGGCCTGGCGAGTTTTTCTGGCCCTTTCCACTACCTCTCGAACGTCTTTTATGCCGGAGAGGACTGCGGAAAATTCCACATAATCGGCTTCGGCCTTTTTGGTAATCAGTCTGGCCAAGCTGGTTTTTCCGACCCCAGGCGGGCCCCATAAAATCAAGGAGGCGACCTGGCCCTGCTCATAGAGCAGCCTCAGGAGCTTGCCCTCGCCCAACAGATGCTGCTGGCCGATGTATTCGTCAAGATTTCGAGGTCTGAGTCTTTGGGCCAACGGCTCAAAGGAGGTTTCTTCCGTCACTGGACTGGTACTCCCTTGTCAGGAAAAAGGTATTCCCAAGCCTGCCTGGTACTGGCAATGAGCCGGGGCAAGTCGTCGTCATTATTGATGACGATGTTGGCGCGCCGGATTTTTTCAAAAATTGGAATTTGGGCCTTGAGCCTTCTTCGGGCCTCAAAGCGGCCCAGTTCAGGGTTACGTTCCCGCAAACGTTTGAGCTGAGTTTCGGGTTTGGCAAAGCAGACGATGACCGGCTCAAAGAGGGAGTCGAGGGCGGCTTCGTACAAAAGCGGCACTTCAATGATCGTTAGTCCCCGGCTTTCAGCTGATTTAAGCTCATCAAGCATCAGGGACCAGACCGCCGGATGGACGATGTCCTCCAAAGCTTTTCTGAGTTTTGGGTCTTTAAAGACCTTCTTGCCTACATATCGGCGGTCGAGAGAGCCATCTTTGATGGCCTTAGGTCCAAAGAGTGCGGCGGCTGCAGCCAAGTAGGGAGAGTCCGGAGCCAAAATTTTTTTGGATAAAGCATCAAAATCTACCCGTCCGGCTCCAAAGGCCACGAAAAGCTCAGCTACCGAGGATTTGCCCGAAGCAATGCCGCCGGTTAAGGCGGCTTTGATCGAGCCCGGCCTGGTTTTTAGAAGACCATCGGGATCGACGGCCCAAGGCGGCGGCGGGGCGTTCGGCTGGCGAGCGATGAGCCGAGGTTTTTGAGGCAGTTTTGACATTGAACACTCCTAACGAACATAACCGATATATTCCAAAATATCGATTGGTCGGTCAAATACCGCCGCCGCACCAGCTTCGATGAGTTCGGTTTTGGTTCTGAAGCCCCAGGCGGCTCCAAGAGGAGTTAGGTTGGCGTTTTTGGCCGTGAGAATATCGACGGCGCTGTCGCCGACATAGATTGTCTCGCGGGGAGCCGCTTCCAGATTTTTGACCATTTCAATCACTGCAGCCGGATCGGGCTTGAGAGGGAGATCCGGCAGAGCCCCTTGGACGATTTGGAAGGCGCCGGGAAAATAATGTTCGACGATAGTCTTAGTGTTTTCATGGTCTTTGTTGGACAGCACTCCCAGGGCCCATCGGCGGTCAGCGAGTCGTTCAAAAAGATTGCGGATGCCTGGGTAAGGAACGGTTTTGTTGAGCTGTCTTTGGCGGTACTCGTTTTTAAAATTAACTTTGAGGATTTCAACCGGGCAACGACCGTCGCAGGCGGTTTCAATGAGATTGTTAAGGCCATGTCCGATCATCTGGCGAACGGTTTCGAGTTCGAGTGCCGGCAGTTTCAGGTAGACTAACGCCGCATTGAGGCTGTCAGCTAAATCATCCAAGGTGTTGAGGATAGTACCGTCCAAATCGAAAATAGCGGCACGATAAGTCATGTCCTGAGCCCCTTTAAAAAAATACGGCTAGGGATTGCTTCTCAGCCGGCCAAGCCGGATTGACCGTCGAAGCAGCGAAGATCAATGTGGTCGGAAAAATGATTATATTAAAAAAGCCCACAAAATCCAGCCCTGAGGAGGGGGAGGTTGCGGGCTTTAGTTTTGAGTGCCTCTTGGCGGAGATAGTCTAAACAGCATCCCCAGAACCAAGGGAGTCTATCCCAAGGCTGGTGAAGAGAGTTAGGCTGATAACCGCTTATTCAGCTGGGGCAGCCTCAGCCGGGTCTGCTTTATCAGCCTCCGGGGCCGTTTCATCGGCTGCCGGAGCAGTTTCTTCAGCCGCCGGGGTAGATTCACCAGCCGCCGGAGCAGCTTCAGGAGTCGGAGTAGCCGGAGCAGCTTCAGGAGCCGGAGTAGCAGCTGGAGCAGCAACTGGAGCAGCAGCTGGAGCTGAGGTGGAAGTTGACGAAGAATCGCCGCAGGCTACGGCCAGCAGTCCGGCCAGAAGGGCGACAGATAATAGCAAACATAGTTTTAAAAAGCCGTTTTTCATGGTTCCTCCAGAAAAAATTGCAGTAAATGCAACATAAAAAGACACAAATAAGGATAATTTTCCTTATACACCCGGCTTTGTCCGGTTGTCCGCGTGGTGTCAGAAAATATGCGATCCCAATTTCGATGTCCCAGAAGACTTACAAAAAACTGATTTTGGTCTTCTGGGCGTCTTGGCAGCTGGGCCGACCTCGCCGCCATGGCTAAGTTATTTTAAAAGCCTGTATGGTTTAAGCGGCATTCAGGTCTGTGGCGGCAGCCACATCGACCCTGACCAACCGGCAATCCTGGAAAAAGCTCGGGGCCGTTGGTCAGCTGGCGCCGGCGATTGTTAATTTGCGGACTATACCAAAATCACTAGTGGTTGGCAATAGTCAATAACTCCTTGAAAACTCCTTGGCCATTGAGCGTCTCCCCTTTGATTAAGGCCGCTAAGGTCGCCTCTCTTGGGCTCAACCAAAATAGCCGGCTAGTCGCTAAGACTATTATCAGGCCGATGTTATCGGCTTTATCAGCAAATCCACACCGTCCAACTTGGATTGGGGCCTGGGTGGGGCAATTTTATCATGTTTATCCGGTTATTTAGCCAGCCTTATTGTAAATGTTTTGGGCCGAGATCTTAATTGACTGCTGGCGGTAGCCGGTTTGGGTGTGCTAAGGAACCATAATATTGTCCAGTTTTTGTTTAAATGCGCTGCTTAAAGCTCTGTTTGGGTCTTTACCCAATATTTTATATTTATATAGATACAAAAAAGTTGTATATCGTCCCGATTTAAATATTTAATATTGGTTGAGAATCTATATCGATAAAAAGTAATAGTGCAAGTTAAAGTCCGATTTTAAAGAAATCAAGAACAACCTGTGGGCTGGCGGTGGGTAAGCTAATTTTCAAGGCTAAATTTGTAAATTATCTTGCAAATTATGTTGTTAGCCAGTAATAAGGCGAATAAATCGCTTTGTTTTCTGTTTAGAATATATTATTGTAATTAGTTGTGCCTATAAAAATTGTTCTAACCAAAGCACAAATTTTAAAATTTCGAGACTTTAGGAAATTTAGAAGCTAATTATAACTAGCTAAAGCCAGAGGTTTTTTGGCTTGTTTCTAAAAGAAAAAGAAATAGGAAGAGCCCTTTGGCCGAACTCTGACTTTACCGCAGCGATCATAACATTTTTTTATCATTTTTTGTACGTTCCCTCCTCAGGTCGAAATAAATTAGCCTTTAGCCCTATCTCAAAAGACCCATTGATAGGACGTCCACCTTAAATTAATGGTTCAGTTTTTTAGGCCTCGTTTTTGCTTAACACAATCTGACCCTGGGCAGAATCTTCCGGGTCGGGACAGCAGCCGGCAGTTTTGGCTCAGAGGTTCTGGAGGATTGGGCTGGTCGGTTTTTGATGATTTGAGGGTAAGTTGAATTAGGATTTGGTCAAGGGCCACTCAAGGCTTTGGTCAAAAAAAGCCGCCGGTATGGCCGGGCTTGACCTGAAGTTTAGTTCTTGACGGCCAGAGGTTTATTGGGTTCTAAAACCTTAGGTCATTATTAAGTTAATGGTCAGTTCTTAATTCCTTCAATCCTTTAGGTGCCTTTTTGGAAGGCGGGTTAACCCAAGTCACCACTAACGAAGAATTATAGATTTCTCTCAAAGGATTTTGGATTCTTTGGTAGTAGTGGCACCGGATTTGCAAGATTGGATACCGCCGGGGCTTTGTGCGGTAATTATTGCCTGCCCGGACTAAAGAGGAGTGAACCATGGAAAATCAGAACGTAACCGAATTGCCCGATAGGATATTTGAACACCATCCTTTGGAGGACCCGGATCTGGACCTGGTTCTTGAAGGCGAAAAGATGTTTGGTGACGGGTTTCTGTCCGAGGCCAAGGCGCTTTTTGAAAAGGCCATTGAACAATGCCCCGGAAATGTTCAGGCCTGGAACAATTTGGCTGTAACCCATATGGCCTCCGGAGACGGAGCCAGAGCCAAAAGTTGTCTAAAGCAGGCGGTGGAAATCAAGCCTGATTTTTTGGAAGCCCGATATAACCTCGCCGAGGTCTACAGCGTGGAGGGCAAATGGAGTGGTGCAGTCAAGGAGCTTCAGACCATTTTGTCTTTCCGGCCAGACGATCTTCCCACCATCAGACGCCTGGCACAGGTATTCATCAACATGGGCAAGCCTGACAAAGCCAAGATGCTCCTGGACAATTCCGACAACGTCGGGGCCATGAAGGCATTTATTGATTCGTTGTGGCTGGGAATCAAGTTTTTTACCATGGCTGAGGGTTTGTCTGTCCGCGAGAGGCTGGAAAAACTCATGCTGGCTGTTTTAAAGCTCATTGACGGCCAGGAAGGTCGCAGCCAAATTTATAAGCTGGTTGGTACTGACAGTCAAAGCGGCCGGGAGGTCATCCTGGAAGGTCTGGCTGAGCACTTTTACTACCAGGAAGCCAAGGAGCTCAAAGACGACACCGACGTCAAACGTCCGGAGTTGATTTTGACCATCGGCGAGCACGAGGATTGGAAAATTTTTCGGGAAGCCCTTCAGGCCGAGATGAGGGCCGAGGGGGGCTGCTTGGGCGACTTTACCCAGGCCAAGAAGGTTTTCAGGCACGATCCCCGTTTCCAGCGTTACGATTTGGAGTCCACTCTCAAGTATTTCAAGGCCAACGTGGGTCCCTGCGACTGCCACGTTGTGAGGTCGGTGTTGGTTTGAGCCGGTGCCGCCGTTTGGAGATAAAATGTCCTTTAATCCCAACACGCTGTTAAACAATCCTGCCAACCTTCTGACCGTCAGGAGTCAGGGCGGATTGACTCCCGGGCCTGTCCCCGGTCAGGCCAAGGCCGAACCAGTCCCCTTGCCGCCCTATGATTTGACCATGTATGAGAACGCTTATGGCCGGCTTGGGCTGATGAACATCGCCAACGTCGCCGATCTGGGCTGTGGGTGCGGCAATTTTACCGGGGTGATGGTTTTGCGGCGCCAGAGGCCGGAAGTCTACTTGGGGGTCGACAAAAGCCATGGGGCAATTCAAACGGCCAAGGCGGCCTATCCGGGATGGAACTTCATTTACGGTGATTTTACATCGCCTCAGGTCATTCAGCACTATGAGCGCTTTGAGGCTTACTTGCTTCTCAATGTACTTGATGTTATTGATGACGATCTGGGCCTTGTTGGGATTATCCCCTCTGGCAAACCAATTCTTTTTTCCATGCCCAGGTTTCCAAAAGAAGGTTCAGTGCGCTATTATGATGATGTCAACGATCTCCGGGATCGTTATTCCAATTTCTTGAGTTTTAAAACCGTTGGGCGCTTCAACATATCCACCGACATCTATTTCATGGTGGTTGCGGTGCGTTGGTAAGCCCATGGGTGCGATTAGTGAAAGAAAATTGGCCCAGGCCCGCCGGGTCAGCATGTTGGCCGAAGCCGGTGACGTTGAGATAATTGCCCATTTCTATCAACGGGCTGAGGTCAAAGCCCTGGCCCATTATGTGGGCGGAAGCCGGGGGCTATACGACTGGGTTCTTAAGACCAGGGCCCGGGCGATCATGGTCTGTGGTGTGGAATTTATGCTTGGGGCCATGGAGCGGCTCCGGCCGGATCTGGAATTTTTGGTGCCCAGAAAAGACGCCGGTTGTCCCTTCAGCGACTCGGTCGGGGCCCAGGAAGTCGAGATGGTTCGCCGGTCTTGCTCTGGTCCAGTCAGGCCACTGATCGTGGCCGACATCAAAGCTTCGGCGGCCGTCAGAGATTTAGCCGATTTGGTGTTGACCGGGGAGCCGCTGTGGCCGCCGGATTTTGATCGTCGGTCGGTACATGTGCTGCCGGCCCTATCCGGGGGCAATCCCGATCGGGTGCCTCATTTTGATTGGCCCGGGGCGGTCTGTCAGGTCCATCAACAGGTGGGCCCTCAAGACATCCGGCTAGCTTTGAGTCAAGCGGCTGGAGCCAAAATAGCCGCCAATTCTCTTTGCCGGCCTGAGGTCAGGGCCCTGGCTGACTTTGTCGGCGATAGTCAGGCTATTTTTGACTGGTGTGCTGCCGCTCCCGGTGGCAGCTACCTGATCGTCAGCGAGACGGGACTGGCCGAATCACTCAGGGAGGCGTTTCCCGGGAGCCGGTTTTACGAGACCGAGGTTGAGGTTTTCTGCCCCAATATGAAATTGGTTAACATTAAAGATCTCTTGGCCTGCTTGGAGGCCTTCCTCCCTCAGGAGGTCCGAAATCAGGCCCAAAGTCTCAGCGCAGAGGCCGGAACATGATTTATTTTGATAATGCGGCAACATCCTTTCCCAAGCCGGTGGCGGTGATCGAGGCGGTGGTAGCGGCCCTTAAGGCCCCAGCCAGTCCCGGCCGCAGTGGTCATACTCCTTCGCTGGAAGCCTCCCGGACCGTTCATCGGGCTAGAAAGGCCGTCACCAAGATCTTTGGTTTGTCCGACAACAGCCGCTTGGTTTTCACTCCCAATGTTAGCTGGGCCATCAACGCCGCCCTGTCCGGCTTGGGTCTGGAAAGAGGAGATCATGTTTTAAGCGGCGCTCTGGAGCACAACTCCACTGCCCGGCCTTTGGCCAGGCTGGTCAAGGAGATCGGGCTGGATTGGGAGGTCGTCCCGCCAAGGGATGGGGCCATGGTTGCTTCCGATTTTGCAGCCCGCCTTAGACCCCAAACGAAGCTGGTTGTTTTAAATCACGCCAGTAATGTCAGTGGGGCCTTGGCTCCGGCCTTGGAGATTAAAGAGGTGGTGGGTGAAATACCGCTTCTTTTGGACGCTGCCCAGACCGCTGGGGCCATCCCGATGACTGACTACGGTTCGAAAATTGACCTTCTGGCCTTTACCGGCCACAAAGGACTTCAGGGCCCAACCGGAACTGGCGGGCTGTGGGTCAGGCCTGGACTGGAGTTAAGGCCGCTGGCCGTGGGCGGGAGTGGCAGCCGCTCAGAGAGTCTGGAGCATCCTGATTTTTTGCCTGACGCCTTGGAAACTGGGACTGCCAACACTCACGGCCTGGCCGGTTTGGCCGCTGGGGTAGAGTGGGTTTTGGCGACCGGGGTGGAGGCCATTCGGGCTAGAGAGGAGCAGCTGACCACCAACTTTTTGGAAAAGGTGGCCGGCATTGACGGAATTCAGCTTTTCGGCCCCGGGCTAGGCGGAGGACAACGGGTGTCCACGGTCAGCTTCAATCTCTCAGGCTGGTCAAGCTCTGATCTGGCGGCGGCTCTGGAGAAGAACTATGGGATTATGGCCCGGGCCGGGCTCCACTGCGCACCTTTAACTCATCAGCATCTTGGTACTTTTCCCGGCGGTTCAGTCAGGTTTTCGTTCGGTCCTCAAAACACTGTCAGCGAAGTCATTATAGCTGCTGATGCTTTAAATGAACTGGCCTTGGCCAGGCGTAATTGAAGGAAGCGGCCATGGACGTGGCTGAAATTATTTTGGTATTTAGTTCCAATACTAAGATCCTTAACGCTGAAGATCTTTTAGAGGAAAAAAATCTGCCTTTCATTTTGGTTCCAGTGCCCAAAGAAGTGAATCCCAACTGTGGACTGGCAATCAGTTTTTTGGAAAGCGATCGGGATCTCATTTTGCCGGTTCTGGAAGCGGCCGATCTTATGCCGGCTGCGGCTTACCGCCGGGCCGGTGACTTGTTTTCCGTTTGGCCGTTGGTTCACTGAAACTTGAAGTCCTTTTATTAAGGCGATAAACTCTGGCCGGAACTATTTAAGAGTCTTTAAATTTTTAACCTTAAAAGTTAATCCGTCAACTTACTGGAGCTTTTAGACCGGCCTAATCGGTTGGTTATTTTGAAACCGAAAAAACCTTCGGAAAATCTTAAAAATTCAATAAAAAAACCGGCCCTTGGAGAGCCGGTTTTTTTATTGAATGGTATCGGCAGCCGAGGAGTTTCTAGCCGCTTAATGAGCCTAAGCCATCGGTTCTCCCAGCCTGAGTCAGCTGGCCATTTAAAGAACTCAAACCGAGGGTTTGGCTAAGCCTGAGTCCTCCTTTTGGATTTGTCCCAAGACACACCAATCCTTATCCTCCCAACCTCGGGCTAGGATCCTCAAAAAGCGATCTTCGAGGGTCGAGGCCAGCGGCATTGGGGTCAGGCTGTTTTTGGCGGCCGCTTTGACCAAGCCGATGTCTTTGGCACCTAAGGCTGCCGAAAAACCACCTGGGCCGAAGCTATTGTCCAAAAGGAGCTGGCCGTAAATTTTCACGGCTGGAGCGCTGAAATTGGTGGTCGAGATGAGGTCAAAAAAGGACAGGGGGGTTACTCCGTGTTTGTCGACCAGCGAAAAGGCTTCTGAGAGCATTTCAATGAGGGTGGCCAGCATAAAATTGCCGGCTAGTTTAACGGAGTTGGCCCCGGAGGGCTTGAGGCCAAAGTCGAAAATTTTGCCCATGGTCGCCAGATACGGGGCGGCTTTGGCTTTGGCATCCTGTGGTCCGGCCAGGCACAGGTTGAGAGTCCCGGCTTCGGCAGCCAGCGGCCTGCCGAAAACCGGGCAGCTTACGAAAGCCTGGCCGAGTGAAGCGTGAAGGGCGGTGAGGGCGTCGGAGAGTTCGACACTGATTGTGCTCATTGAAACGTGCACTCCGCCAGGGGCCATGAGGGTCAGGTCCTGGGGAGTTGTCAGTGAGTTCAGGGCGAAATCGTTAGAGACCATGGTTATGAAGAGTTCTGCGTCTCGGTAGGCATCTCGCGGCGAGGAAAAGACCTCGGCTCCGTCGGCAGCTAAAGGCTTGGCTTTTTCCTGATTGCGGTTATAGACTCCCAGGGGGAGCTTGTTAAGCAAAACTCGGCGGGCCATGTGGCCCCCCATGCGGCCCAAGCCGATAAAAGAGGCTTTCATTAGTTTCTCCTTGTGGTTTAATCTTTGGCGCTCAAGTCTGCGCCAGGCGGACCAAGTTGTTGGCAGCCTTTGGCCAGAGGCCAAAGGTGTTTTAAAATAGTTTAATTTTGGGCTCTGAGGGGGCCGGCTGATTGGTTGGTTGGCCAGGTATCTTGACTAAAATGGGCCCCTGATGTTAATTTATTGGTGTTTTAATCCCTTTGCTGGCCCGCAAGCGGGCTGAATGCTGGCTGCCCACCCGGGGGCTGAATTTTTTTCAAACCAGAGGACAAAATGAAGACTATTTCCAGAGATGAAGCTTGGAAGCTTTTAATCAAATACAATAAAGAATCATTTCATCTTCGTCATGCCGAAACCGTCGAGGGGGTAATGAGGTGGTTTGCCCTCGATCAAGGTTTTGACGATGATGTTGATTATTGGGGTGTAGTCGGGCTCCTTCACGACATTGATTTCGAACTTTATCCCGACCAGCACTGCCGGAAGGCTCCCGAGCTTTTGCGCGACGGCGGGGTCGGTGAAGATGTCATTAGGAGCGTCGTCAGCCACGGCTATGAACTGACTGTGGACGTCAAACCGGAACACTGGATGGAGAGGATTCTCTATGCTGTTGATGAATTAACTGGACTCATCTGGGCGGCGGCCTTGATGCGTCCCTCTAAAAGCGTCTCGGATCTGGAGGTCAAATCGGTTCGCAAAAAGTTTAAAACCGCCACCTTTGCCGCTGGCTGCTCACGGGCGGTTATCCTCAAAGGAGCCGATATGCTTGACTGGGACCTTGAGCAGCTCATCGAAAAAACCATTCTGGCCATGAGGTCGTGCGAAAAGCCCGCCTGACAGGCAGCCTTAGTTTGCGGCCGACCAAAAGCCGGATTAGGCAGTGGCCGGCTTTAAAATCATGGATTTAATCTCTTTTTTGCCGCCGCACCCGCCCTTAAGCTGAGATGAAAGGCGCCGGCTTTGGCCGCAGTTGATGATTTTTCTATGTCGTGACGCTTATCGTCACCACCTGCGCTCTTAAGGCTAAAGCTTTTATCCATTACGATAACAAGGAGTTATAAGGCCGAGATTCAAGGCGGCCGGATTGTGTCGGGGTGCGGCGATCGGCTTTTTGGCCTTCAGACCTAAATCTGAAGGCTGGACTTTGTTGCTGGGACAAGGGTCTAACCAGTGGATTTAAGCACGATTGTTCATTAGGAGCCAATAATTTATTGAGTTAAAACTTGATAAAGACAAGGCCTTGCAGCTAAACGTCAGGAGCTTATGTCCGCAGGAAATAAGGCAATGACCTGGCTCTGGCTTGGTGCTTGAAAATTAAATGTTGGATTAAGTTATTGATTTGAGATTAAGCCAATGGTGGAATGCCGGGTGCAGTTCAGTATAGCCCAATTGCCGCCGAATTTTGGCAGAATCCAAAACAAGGTTTTGAGCGTAGTTCACGGTTTCCGATTTTTCCGTTGTTATTGTTATTTTGATTTTTCGGTTCAATAGCCCCGCAATTAATTCGCAGCACTGGGCCTGAGTGAAGATTTCTTGGTCGGCCAGGTTGTAGAGCTCCCCAGTTTCTCCATTTTCAGCAGCTAAAGCCAGTCCCTGAGCGATATTGTTGTCTCCGGTATAGCATGTTTTCCAAGCGGCAAAGTCTGCGGGAAGAGTTATGTCGCAGTCATTTTGGATAGCTTCAATTATATCATGAAATCTGCGGTTGGGATCGCCTGGGCCAAAGACCATGACCAGACGAACAATGACAGGTTCAATCACCGAAGGCCTTAAAAAAATACCAGCTTCCAGTTGACATACCCAACTCCAACCGGTGGCATTGCTTACGAAAAATTCTTTAAGGACGCTCCAAGCCGCTTGACAATAGCCTATGCCAATGAACATAGGGATTACAAGGTTTTCGAGGATATCTTCAATGTCTTCGTGGGACATGCCAGAAAAATCTGCCAATCGTTACCGTTTGGCAAACCCAAGTTAAAATTCAAATTCAAGGGACCCTTGTATGCGATAGACTCCACGACCATAGACCTCTGCCATTCGCTCTTTGACTGGGCAGATTTCAGGCGCACCAAAGGCGGAGTCAAATTACACCTAATGTTGGAGCACGATACCTATCT
>JAISWF010000196.1 GCA_031271165.1 Deltaproteobacteria bacterium | reverse complement strand
TGATCGACCAGTAAAAAGTCCATTTTTTCGTTTTTATCATTTTTAACATCTTGAAATTACTGACAAAAAAATTTTAGAATTCAGGTTTGTGAGGGTTTTTACCGGTTGATCAGATATTCAAGCGCAGAAGCATGGCCAAAAGCAGCCTCCAGGCCTTGCCAGACGATTAAGAACTATTCTTTGGGCGATGCATAATGGCTGCGGGTGTTTAAGCGTATTATTAACTGTCGCCAAGTAAGCACCAGCTAAAGCTGGCGGCCGGTCCTGGTGTCGAAAGCCGCTTGGAAAAACAGCCAATAAAATAAGCCCTTTTCAGTTTACCGCTGGACCGGCCGGCTGAAAATTAGGGCCTCACCATTAAAGCTATGGTTAATGAGCAACTTTGGTGGGCTATCATTTTTTGCTGGTCTGGCCGCACCTGTCTCTTCTGGGCCAGCCTAAAAACCTGGAGCTTCGCTGTGACATTTGAACTATTTTGCCACACTGCGGCCGCTTGCAGGCTTACCAAAAAGTAGGCTGGCCGTCGCTGGGCCGTGCTATCAATCATTATCCAATATTAGCAATTGGCTTTTTATTTAAGATTATTAATGTTTTTCCCTGGGGGGCTTGGTTTTTTCAATCTGGACCCTGTGGGCAAGAGATGTTATACTTTTTTGTGAATTCCGGCTTTTTTCGGGATTGTTTTTGGTGGCCGTTTCCGACTTTGGCCGGGAGCCGGCTCCCTCAGTCGCCTAAAATAGTTTTAGGTTGAAAAGACCTCTCCAAAACCTAAAGAAATTTGATTTTTAAGGTGAACAACATGCCTCTGGGTACTGGTCAAACCGTGCTGATAGTCGATGACTCTCAGGTCATGCGGCAAATGCTGGTCAAGATGTTCGAAAATGAGGGCTTCACCGTGGTGGGCCAGGCTGCCGACGGCGAGCAGGCTCTAATCCTTTTTGAAGAACTCCGGCCCGAGCTAACGACTCTGGACATCGTCATGCCCAAACTCCGCGGCACCGAGGTCCTTGAGACCATCATGAGCAAATACCCTAAAAGTAATATTATTATGGCTTCATCGGTTTCGGACGCTAGAACGGTTATGCATTGCCTTAAAATTGGGGCTAAACAGTATATTATTAAGCCCTATGACGAAGACAAGGTTATGACTGCAGTCAGAAAAGCCTTAGAGCTTTCCTGAAACGCCGCTTGGGGCGCTACTTTCCCAACCAAGGGCGCCTCAGGCCGGCCGGAGGCGACAGGGCGGGGCGCCGGAGCTGCCGCCCGCTAGGAGTGCGGAGGGAATAAATGAGTTCAACCGACGAAAACCTGGCTGAATTATTCGAACAGTATAAAGACGAAGTCCGAGAGACTATCGGCACTTTAGATAATGAATTGGTGGCTATCGAGCAGGATCCCGCCTCTAGTGAGACTATTTTTTCATTATTCAGACATATGCACTCTCTCAAAGGCTCTTCAAAGATGTTTAATGTTGACAATATTGCCAATATTGCTCATCGTCTCGAAGACCTGATGTCCATGATAGATAAAAATAATTCGATTCTAACAAGACATCCAAAAATAATTGATCTATTGTTTAAAGGCAATGATATTTTTCGGGATATCATTGCCCGACTGGAAGACGATATTACCTACACCACAATGACCGTCGACCACATGGCCTTTGTCGGTGAGATTCAGACCCAGATCGACAAGATCAACCGCCGTGACACCCAGCTCCTGGATGCGGCCCGCAAATTGGTTGAAGATTTGGAGGCCCTGCTTCCGTCTCTGGAAGAAGCGGAGGCTGAAAACCTTAAAAAGGACATCAGCGATGTTAATACCGGCTTGGCTTTGGCCACCTTGGAGGAGGATGGGGCCAGTCAAATTCGCTTTAATTATAATGGCGCCGATCTGACCGAGGACGTCCGGAACATGGAGGAATTACTGGTCAAGTTTCGGGAAGGTAAGGCTGAGGGGACTGACGGACAAAATTTTGTGGAGGCGGCCAACCGTCTTTACAACAGCTTAGCTGAAGTGGCCACCGAGGATGCCATGAACCTGATTGCCGAACTGGGCGACGGGCTGAGCCTTTTTACTGAACGTAAATTGGAAATGGACCAGATGATGGTCGAGTTTTTCGGGGCCATGCTCAAGGAACTTAAGGAAAAGTTTCACGTCGAGGTCGAAACTCCGGCCACCAAGACCCCTGGGGCGGCCAAGTCCAGCTCCGGCGTAGTTAAAGAGCCTCAGGTCAAAACCATCAGGGTTGACGAGGCTAAAATAGATCTATTTTTGGATTCAGTTGGAAAATTGATTACCAAAAGCGAAATATTAAATCACCTCCAGTTTTCTTTTCGCCAGGCCGGTATTGACATCAGCCTCTTGCGGGATTTTTCCACCGTCTCCCGGACTATTTCCACCGATATCGTCAACCTCCAGCGTTCAATCATGGAGGTCCGTCAGGTGGAAATGAACAATATTTTGAAAAAATTTCCCCGTTTGGTTCGCGACATTTCCCATAAGATTGGTAAAGAAGCCGAGATGAACATCTCCGGCGAGCGGGTACCCATTGACAAAAGCCTTCTTGACGACGTCGAGCAGGCCATGGTTCACATTGTTCGAAATGCTGTCGATCACGGTCTTGAGGGCCCTGAAGAGCGCTTGGCCATGGGTAAACCCAAGCGGGGAACGGTCAACATCACCGTTACGCCCCAGGAGGCTTCTATTTATATTGAGGTGGCCGATGACGGACGCGGCTTGGATCTGGCCAAGGTCAAAACCAAGGCCGTGGAAAGAGGTTTTATTACCGAAGAGCAGGCTGCAACCATGACCGACAAAGAAGCGGAAATGCTCATCTTTAACAGTGGTGTTTCCACCAAAGATCAGGCCACCGATCTCTCCGGCCGGGGCGTGGGCATGGACGTGGTCATGACCAACCTTAAAAAGTGGAATGGGGAGGTGCTCATTGATAACCGCCCCGGGGCCGGGCTGGCGGTGGGCTTAAGGCTCCCGATCACCAACACCCTTCTGACCAAGGAAGCCATAATGCTCAGGGTCAGCGGCTCGACTTTCTGTCTGCCGCTGGAATTTGTCAATGAGATTGTTACCGTTCCGACCGAAGCGGTCCATCATCACAAAGAGGGGGCTATCTTTCGGCATCGGGACATGGTCATTTCGGTCATCGACCTTGAAGGCCTGTTAGGCCTGGAGCCCAGCACCGGTTATTTCTCGCCGCTTAATAGCGAGGACGGCTCGGTGGTGGCCAAAGAAAGCCAGATTTTTATCATTTTGAGGGGTAAAAACGATTCCCGGCGGTCTATCCGGGCGGACGAGATTTTGGGCCAGCAAAAAATAGTGATTAAAGAATTTGAATTGGAGACTTTCCGCCGGCTTCCGTATTTTAATGGTTTAACCCTTTTGGGTGATGGGCGGGTGGTTTTGATTCTGGACTCGGAAAAACTCCTTGACTCCTGACGGCGGGTAGGCAATCCTATAAAGTTTAAAAAAATCAGTTGCTTAACTCAAAGTGGCAAATTCGGACCCTGTTTTTCTTTTGAACTTAAAAATAGCATAAAAAGTTAAAATATCATAAAAGTAAAATACGGCAGCCCAGAAAATAATTGAAAACACTGCCGCCGCCTCATGGGCCGGCCAAGCGGCTACGGTACTAACCCGAGTCGACCGGACAGACAAGGCCAGTATAAGAAATAATTTTTAATTTCAGATTGTTATGCTCTTTAAGATCGGTCTAATTTGGTTCGAGTCGGGTTTAGATTTGGAATAAGCTAAAAATTAAGTTTGACGGAAAAAGATCTTTAAAATATAATATTGTCAGAACTAAGTTTTTCTCCAGTTGCAGCCCTTAAGGCCTCCCGAGAATACAGGTTTAGTCCGATTTTATCTAGCTTTTGGCCTTAGGCTTGATTGAAAACTTGGATCCAATTGTTTTTGGAGGTTGAGATGAGGTTTCTGACAACCGTTGCTACTTTGGCTTTTATTTCGTGGTCTGGCTTGGTTTTGGCCCAAAATTCACCCGAGGTCGCCAATAGTGCTTCCGCCCAAAGCAATCAGCCCGAGGCAATAGTCGCCCAGAATGTGGCTCAAAATGTCGGGGTGGGAGATTTTCAGTTCAACGAACTTGATTTTGACCGTCAAGACGGCTCCTCTGCTGCCCCGGTCGGTACCACCCAATCGACGCCTGGAGTTGTTAACCAGGGTCTCGACAACCTCACTGACCTGTTCTCCGACCAGACTCAACCTGTTCCAGCAAGCGAAACCAATCTTAACCTGCCCGGGCAGCCAAGTCCGGTGGCGGTTCCAGCTGGCCAAGGTGAGGCCAAGATTGAACTGACTGGCCCGGCCGCAGCGCCAGCCGCTCAGGCTCGGCCGCTGGCCAGGACGGCTTCGCCCAAGGATGAAAAGCAGGGCAACCGGTTTTATTGGGCCAGCCGGGTCTGGGCCGAGCACTCGGCCGTCAAGGGGAGCGATTGCCAATCTTACGTGACTGGTCGGCCCCTGTATCACGTTCGCTGCGTGTCGGCCATCGCCGCCAGAAACATCCCTTGAACCTTTGACCGAAGGCTGTAATTACCCGGTCCAAAACTGGTTTTTGGGAAAGTGTTTTTAAGCTGGCATCATCATCGGTTAGTCCGGTCTCCAGCCAAAAAATCGTCTTTTCCCGCCCTATTGCTTTTTCCGGGCCTTACGGTCCGGAAAAAGCATGTCACCTAAATAAGTCCGTTCTTTCTTACGGTTGACCGCCCGGTGGGCGGTGCTATTTTTTTCCGCTGGCCGCTCAAAATGCCGGCGGGGATAAAGGTTTCTATGACCGACTCTCAAAAGCCTCCCCACTGGGAGCTTGACCGGTTATACGTTCGGGATTCGGCTTCCCTCAAAGCCGAGCTTGAGTCGCTTGATACCCAAAGCCGCAGCTTTATGAGTTACCGCGAGCGTCTCTCCAGTTGCGAGCCTGTCGATATTTCCGAACTCGGTCAGATGATCGAGAAGTTGGAAAAAGTGACTATTTTATGCGAGCGTATTTCATCTTTCGCCCATTTAGGTTTTGCCGCTGACACTTCCGATCAAAAAGCCCTTTCGTTTTTATTGTCAAGTGAGGAAATGCTGGCTAAGCATTACAACGACACAATATTTTTCGAGATGTGGTGGAAAAATTTAACCGACTCGGAAGCCCAGCCGTATATGGACGCTCTTAAGGCCCACAGTTACTGGCTCTCCCGCATGCGGGCCTTTCGGGTCAATACTTTGAGCGAGGCCGAAGAGAAAATTATCAACCTCAAAGATCTCACCGGCTCCGAATCAATAGTTAAACTCTATGACACCATCACTAATTCCTACCGGTTTCGAAGTGATTTTTGGCCCGATTCCGACCAAAGATGGCTGACCCGGGAAGAACTTTCGGTCCACATTCGGAGCCACCTTCCAGAAGTCAGAGCCGGAGCCTACCAGGAACTTTACCGGGTTTACGCTCAGGACAGTGCCGTCTTGGGGCAGATTTATCAGGTGCTTTTACGGGACTGGAACACCGAAAAAGTAGGTTTACGAAAATACCCCAGTCCCCGGGCGGTTCGGGACAAGGCCAATGATCTGGCGCCGCAGACCGTTGACAGCCTCTTGCGGGTCTGCCGCCAGAAGGCACCCATCGTTTTTGGCCGGTATTTTAAGAAAAAAGCTCAAAAATTGGGCCTCAAGCAGCTCAGACGCTATGATTTGTATGCCCCGCTCCTTCCTTCGGAAGATACTTACACCTTTCCAGAGGGGCTCGACGAGGTTGAAAAGGCTTTTCGCAGTTTTGACCAAAAGTTTGCCGATCTGGCCATGAATGTGCCTCGGGAGCGGCATCTGAGCGCCGAGATCAAACCCGGCAAGCAAAGCGGAGCTTTTTGTGCCTCCACCGTTCCCGGGGAGGTCCCCTGGGTTCTGATGAGCTATACTGGTAACCGCCACGATTTGTTTACCCTGGCCCATGAGTTTGGTCACGCCGTCCACTCCCAACTGGCGGCCGATCTGAGCGTCTTTAACTTCCACAGCGCCCTGCCCCTGGCCGAAACGGCCTCCACCATGGCCGAAATGATCCTGGCCCGCTCGCTTAGGCAAAAGGCCTCATCCGGTCCAGAGATTGAGGATCTCAATTTTAAATTGTTAGACGATGCCTACGCCACCGTCGGCCGTCAGGTTTTTTTTGCCCTCTTTGAAGTCGAAGCCCACGAGATGGTGGCCGGTGGAGCCACGACCGAGGAACTGGCCGAAGCTTATTATAAAAATTTGGCTGGTCAGTTTGGCCAAAGCATTGAGCTCAGTAACGAATTTCGCTGGGAATGGCTGAGCATACCTCATTTTTACCATACCCCATTTTACGTTTACGCCTACAGTTTTGGGCAGCTTTTGGTCTATAGTCTCTGGCGCATCTATGAGCGGGAAGGGGCGGCCTTTGTGCCAAAATTTTTGACTATTTTGTCTCGAGGCGGCTCAGCTTCCCCGGATAACATCCTGGCCGAGGCCGGTCTGGGGCCGTTGGACGATGATTTTTGGACTGGTGGGTTTGAAGTCATCGAAAGTTTCCTGGACTAATATCCCCTGGCCTTGAAGGCGGCTAACGGCAGCGGCTGGGGTGCGATCTTCATTGACCTCCAAAAAATATCCCGCTGGACTTCCCGCCTGATCGGCCTAAGCCCTTGGCAGCTCGCCAGTCAAAACAACCAAGGGCTCAATGGGACTGTCTTGGGCCTTAGGTTATCGAACAGACGTTATTCAGGCCAAAGAAGAAGAAGGCTTAGTCTTCGGCCGTCTGGAGAACTGACCTTGGGCGTCCTCTGGGCCAACCGAGAATCTGCAAGGCTTTGGTGGCTGTCAGCGGCCAGATTTTATTTTGTAATATTAATGCAATATATTTATTGGACAATCAAAGCCTGAGGTCGTAAAATAGCGAAAAATAAGGCCGAGGGCTTGGGTCTAAAGTATCACCAGACAACTTTAGGTAGCAGCAGCTAAAGTCTTTTTAAATAATTTTTTTACTTGGGCTAAAGTCAGCCCATTTTCTTAACCCTGTCCGGGCTTGGCTCTCAGGTTTTATCCGCTCGGCCCAAAGCGGCAAGCGACAGTTATTATAGATTGTTCGTTTTTCTGGTTCGCCTCCAGCGGACCTGTCGGAGGGAAAATCGAACGCCATCGGAAGTCTCCTTTGGCGGCGGTTTGGCATACTTGATGGAAGATTGTGAAAAAAAAATTAGCCAATTGCTGACCATAGATCATTTAGCCAAAAATCTTTTTTTAGGCGGCATCGGCATTTGGCATCTGTCTCTTAAGTCCGACGAGTTGGAAAGCTCGGTGATGACCTTAAGTGAGAGTTTTTTGTCCCTTTTAGGGGACGGCACCATTGGTCACACCATGGGCCTGAAGGATTTTATCGGTCTTTTCGTCCATCCCGACGAAATCAAAATGTTTTTGAGCGGGCTTGACGATCTCTTTCAAGGTAATGACGATTACTGTGAATTTGAGCAGCGCTTCTGGAGCCATGGCCGTCACGAATTTAGGTGGATGAACTTTAATGGCGGAGTAATTGAGCGCTCCGGCAACGGCAATCTGGTCTATTTAGCCGGCATAGTCAACGACATCCACAACAATCGTCTGGCCAGGCAGGCCCTGACTGAAGCTTTGGCCACCAAACAAGAGACCACCAAAGCCCTGGTCAAAGAGCAAAAGCGCCTGTCGGCGGTGATGGATGCGGCTAACGTTGGTTTTTTTGACTGTGATGTCGAAACCATGGCCGTTGAGTACAGTCCTAACTGCGCTCAGATCCTGGGCCGACCCATGTCGGATTTAGGCCGGACGGTGGTGGAAAGGGACAATTTGGTCCTGCCAGCTGATCGGGGGCTGACCCACCGGGGCATCTTGGACCACTGCTCGGGCCATACCCCCTACTATGAGTCGGTTATCCGTATGCTCCACCACGACGGTTCCATTGTTTGGGTTCTGGACCGGGGTCAGGTGACCGAGTGGGACGAGCAAGGCCGTCCTCACCGCCTTTTGGGGGTCATGCTCAACGTCACCAAACAAAAGCTGATAGAGCAAGACCTCGCTGATCGCAAAGATCAGATGGAGCTGTTTTTTAAAGCCGCCAGCTTCGGGGCCTGGGATCTCGACTTTGTTTCCAATAGGCTGGAATACAACGATATTTTCCTGGATATGCTCGGTTACCAACGAGGTGAACTGGAACCGACCTTGGCCG
This sequence comes from Deltaproteobacteria bacterium, assembly GCA_031271165.1. Taxonomy (GTDB): domain Bacteria; phylum Desulfobacterota; class Desulfarculia; order Adiutricales; family Adiutricaceae; genus JAISWF01. The sequence continues at coordinate 2,540 of JAISWF010000196.1, read as the reverse complement.
CTTGGTATGAGCTTTTGCATCCTGAAGACCGTCAGAAATTTGAGGAATCGGCTTACAAAACCCGCAATGGGCTGGTTCCCATGTTGTCGGTGGAGGTCAGGGTCAGGCGCAAGGACGGATCGTACCTTTGGACCTATGACGTGGGCCGGGTGGTGGCCAGAGATGAAAACGGGGTCCCGACCAGGATGCTGGGCGGCAATTTCGATTTTACCGAACGCAAAAAGATGGAAGAGCAGGTGCGCCAGCTGGCAGAGCAGGAGCGTCAGGCGCTTTTGGCCAAGGCTCTGGCCGAGGAAAGCGCTCGGGCTAAAAGCGAGTTTTTGGCTAACATGAGCCACGAAATCCGGACCCCCATGAATGCCATCCAGGGCCTGACCCACTTGGTTCTCCAGTCGGAATTAAACGACCAGCAATACGAGTACCTCCAGCGCATCAACGGGGCCACCCGGTCCCTTCTGCGGATTATCAATGATATTTTGGATTTTTCCAAGATTGAAGCTGGAAAGCTGGAGATCGAGAAAGCCGACTTTAACCTCAAAACTTTGGTCAACAACAGCATTTCCCTTCAGGTTCCCCAGGCTGACGCCAAAGGTTTGGTCATCAATTGTACCTTTGATTCCGGAGTCCCCCTTTATCTAAGCGGGGATCAGGTCCGGATCGGCCAGATCATCAACAATCTTTTGAGTAACGCCGTTAAATTCACCGAAAAAGGCGCGGTCGATCTCAAAGTCCAGGCCAAAGAAATCACTCCCCAGCAGGTCAGACTCCTGATATCGGTTAAAGACAGCGGGATTGGGATGACCAGCGAGCAAAAGAGCGTCCTTTTCAACGCCTTTAGTCAGGCCGATACTTCCATTACCCGCCGCTACGGCGGGACCGGTTTGGGGCTGACCATTTCCAAGCGGCTCTCCGAGTTGATGGGCGGCTCGATCTGGTGCGAAAGTGAGCCCGGGCAGGGTAGCCGGTTTAGTTTTGAGATTTTAGTCGATCTGGCCGAGGCGCCTTTGGACGATGGGGAGGGTTTTGATCCTGAGGAAGTATCATTTAAGGGTCTTAAAGCGGTCGTCATTGACGACAACATCACCGCCCTGGAAATCATCCACGAAGCCTTGGTCCGCGAGAACCTGGAAGTGAGTTCGTTTTCTTCGGGTCAGGCGGCTTTGAAGGCCTTAAGTGAAAGCGAAAAAGGGCCGGATTTGCTTTTTGTGGACTGGAAAATGCCGGACATGGACGGACTGGAGACCATCAAGCAGCTGCAAAATGATGATGTTTTAAGTAAATCATCGGTTATCATTATGGTGACCGCCTACGATCGCTACGAGGTCCTTGGTTCGGCTAAAGAGCTGGGAGTCAGTCGGGTGCTGACCAAGCCGATTACCAATAGTCATCTCCATGATCTCTTGATGGAACTCTTTGGCACTCGCGTTGCCGTCCAATCCAAATCTAAATCCAAACGCCGCTCTCAGGTTTCTGATCGCGAAATGGTCAAGGGGGTGGCCGGGGCTAGAATCTTACTGGTGGAGGATAACGATGTCAATCAGTTGGTGGCTTCCAAGATTCTCAGTAACGCTGGTTTCGTCGTCACTGTCGCCGCCGATGGTCAGAAAGCGGTCGAGGCCGTCCAAAAAGAGACCTTCGATCTGGTCCTGATGGACGTCCAGATGCCGGTCATGGACGGGCTGACGGCAACTCGGGTCATCCGGGGGATGGGTTTTAAAGATGTCCCGATTGTGGCCATGACCGCTCATGCCATGAGTAACGACAAACTTCAGAGTCTGCAGGCCGGTATGAATGACCATGTTAACAAGCCAATAAATGTGGTCGAACTTTTTCAGACCATGGTCAAATGGATTCCAGCCAAAAATACACCGGCTCCGGAAAGCGGTTCCCAAGAAGCTTAGTTGTTGGAATCGTTGTTCAAATCGAAAAATTATAGTAAGCGGACCCATCGAAAGTGCAAATATTTTTTTGCCTTATTGTTGTATGTCAAGTCTGTTTTACTGTTGTTAATCTTTGGTCCTTTGTTTATCCTCCCAATCCCCATCCTCAAGAATTAACCCAGCCCCGTAACTTAAGACTGCCTTTCGATTTCTTTTTAACTCCTGCCCAAGTCGTTTTTAACAATATCGAAACATAGGGTTAGGAATTAAACTTATATTTTGATTTCAGTCAGAAGATAGGGGTCCAGTCAATCAGACCCTTTTGGTTAATATGGATTTAGGATTTCCGGCCGAACCTCCAGGGGCAGACTTCTTGGCTCAGGTCTCCAACTGTTTGGAAGATGCAGGCGGCTTAGAACCGAAAACCGCCTTAATTTGAGCACCATGGCTGTAGATAGCCAATCCCAGGGCAATGATTTCTTTGGCCTTAAGCTTTAATATCCCGGGGTAGTTTTTTTTAGAAATATCCTCAAGGGCCTGTTGAGCGGCTTGAGAATATTCCGGTCCAGCGGTTGCCTGAAACAAGATTTCTTGAATTTCAGTTTGAGTCAGGTGTTCTCTGGCCATTGAGGCCAAAACATTATTGACATAAGAATCAGG
>JAISWF010000175.1 GCA_031271165.1 Deltaproteobacteria bacterium | reverse complement strand
AGCCTCATAAAGACCCAAAGACCCCGATGCAATTTCTGCGCCAAGCCTCCCCCCCGGGTACCCGGGGGGAGGCTTTGGAGGGTCATGGACCTCTTAGCCAAGTAACACCCTTACGACATGTTCGCTTTGCTCATAAATACGACATCCCGGCTTTGCCCCGACATGGGTCCATCACAGTCGATACTGGACTTGATTCGTCAGGCAGTGGCATGGCTACGTTAATATTGGCCGCCTCGAGTAATTATTACTTAGTTATCGAACGTAATAATTAATTAAATATTAGTGATGCTACTGAGTCTAGATTTAGCTATATAGCATCTAATATATCAACTTTTACAGATGCATCAGCGGTTGATGAAAATTAATAAAAAAACAGAGTCTAAGAGCAGTATGACTTTAACTGATCCAATTCATGTCAATCAATATAAGGGTAAAATATTTAAAATGGAGGTAAATGGCAGTGGCTATTTTAACTGGGGGGATTAAATAAATTTGAGGTTGATGCTCAAAATGTCAATAATAAAGTGGCTTTAAAATCTGTCAGTTGGACGACTATTTATGAAGGTATGGAACTTGAAGCCAGTAATCACCATTTTGTCTTAGAATCCGGGGCCCGTTTAGATGTCATTGGACAAAAGACATTTGATTTTAGTATGTCCGGCAAGGCCAACCTAAATGGAACTATTTTTTTTGAACTTCGCAATCCCACTAAAAATGACCCGAGAACTGTTCTTCTGACCATTGCGACGCCTTCTGGGACCAAACCGATACTACCGGGGCTAAAGTGCTTTTTCCAGTGATGCTCACGAAACTAAAACAGCCTCAATTCGCCTGGGTCTAGTTAAAAAAAATACAACATGATTATCGACAATAATCCTCCCGGAGCCACTTCAAGGTATCTAGTGGCCCGTTTGGCGCCCGACGGAACGGTTCCGCCCATTGAAGTTGTGTCTGAAACCAAGGTCTCAAGCGAAGGTCGCAGCGTCTCCATTGGATTTCTGACTTTGATCAGCAACTGGCTGGCCAGCCACAGCTATCAACATTCCGATCTAGCCTTCCAGCACACAGTTAAAGCATGGGCTCCCTTTGGTGGTTTTGACGGCAACTGGAGCCATTCCGGTAAAGAGCCTGTCATCGCCGTGGAAGCAGATACGGCCATGGTTGAGGTGGCTTACCAAAGACCGTTTGACAATTTCAGGCTGCTAACGGCCGGTTTTGTCGAGGCCGGCATTGGAAAAAACCGCCTGGAAGGCGACTTTAAGCCTGTCGGCCAGTACTTAAATCGGGGATGCGACAAAATCAATATTATTATCCATTCCACCGAAGATCGCAAGTGTAACGCGAGTGCGGTGTTCAAGGGTTCTTCGGGCGCAACCGAGGTTTTTTCGGGGCCGTCATGGTAGGCTACCAGTTTGATTAAGCCAAAAATGGCCGTTGGATGATTTTGATCCGGGTCCGGGGAAGAACGCGGTTTGGCGGGGTGCCTCCGGGCCACTTTATTGGCGGTCAAAACATTAGCAGTTTCCAAGTCGGCCGAAAAATATTAAAATAGAGAGATTATGTCAGAAGTACCTTTTAAAAGTGGTTATCAAAAAATTTACGAGTGGGTCGCCTCCAGCCTGCCCGGTTTTGACTTGGCGGCTAATGCCCCTCACTTGGGGCTGGAACTCCATCCCGAGGGCGGGGTCGTGGTTCCGCTTTTGGGACGCAATTACCTGGTCGAAACCGGCGGGGTTAGAGCCCTGGATGGGAACTATGCCCATTTCAACCGATTGAGCCTGGCCGGCCATTACGCCATGTCCCAAGGACGCGGGGCTCCGGCGCTGGATTTTGTGAAACTTAGTGTTCTATCAGGGACCCCGATGGGGACGGGGGGCGGCTCCCTTGAGCGGGACAGAATATCGGGACCGCTGGTAAAAAAATTTGAGCAGGATTTTTCCGGGCTTGAGTCAGCCATAAGCCGCCTAGGCGGCCGTCCGGTCCCCGACATTTCCGGGGGGCGCAGCTGGCTGATTCACGCTTTGCCCCTCATTGTTCTCAAACTGATTTTTTATCCGGCTGACGAGGAATTTGAAGCTGATTTTGTATTATTATATGACCGGCGAAGCCCCGAATTTATGGAGTTTGAAGCTCTGGCCTTTTTAGGCGGCTCTTTGGTTGAAGAGCTGACTAATGACCTGTAATTCTGGCACTTCAGCACTGGATAGTTCAATACTAGAGGGCTCAAGGTTGTCAGTTAGAGTCTGAGTTGTTGTTGGAAAGCAAAAAACGTAAGATATGCTAAAAAGTAGAAAAATTAGATTTTTACTGGTTGGTTGTGTTTAGCGGCGCTCTGAAGTGTTAATTTTAAATTTTGACTTGTTTTTTATGTTTCGAAAATAATCATTGATTATTTTTATGGTTATATATACAATTTAACTCGGCTTGGTCGACTGACCGGTCTTTTCCAGGCCCCCACCGACGGCGTCCAGAAAAAGAGCCGCCCTGGGTGATGGCCCTAAAAAACTATGAGCACCTGGAATCGTCAAAACCCAAAATATCGTCGGCCGGGCCGCCAAAGGCTTCCCGGTCTGTGGCGCAAACTCTTTGGTCGTTTATTTTCAAGTTCTCCAGCCGCTAAAAAAAAGCGGGAGCTACCCAAACCGCCTCAACCTGATCAAGTGCCTGATAGAGGCCAACCGCCGGCTCCGGTACCTAATTCGGCCAATGAACCGGCCAGCCCGAATTATACTGACTTACTTGGCCGCCTCAAGGGGACCGATAAGTCGCGATTTCAAAATTTAGAGTCCAAAATTAAAAGCCAAAGTGCGGCCGCCGCCAGGGGCGATGACGGCGAAGCTGACTCGGCTTCGTCTTTGGCTCTAGGGAACCTGGAGGAAGACTTAACCAGCGGTATTGATCTCAATGATCTTGAGGAGGACCAATCTTCATTACCTGAAAAGAAGCCGCCTAAGTCCGTCCGGCTCAAAACTCTTCTCAAGCAGGTGGGGCGTTCAGCTTGTATCGGAACCACTGCAGAAAAACCAGATGACCAGGTCCAGCCGGATTCTTCGGAAAGCCGCTTGTGGACTGAAAACCGCCGCTATTACTTAAGACCTAGCCTTTTGGCCGCCCTTTTGGTTCTGCTGACCGTTTTTTTGGTGTTCGGGTTACCTGATTCGGAGCCCCCAGAACTGCCGTTGGTCCGGGTTGAGCCTCCAGCCGCCCCGCTGCCTCCTCCCCCGGTAACCGCCCCGCAGCTTCCGCCCGGGCCCTTGGCCGAGGAGCGCAACTGGTTCCGTGGGCTGTTGAACGATGTCCATGTGGTTGAAAAAGGCACCACTCTCAGTCAGGTTTTGGAGGCCTTAAGCATCAGTCAGGCTCAAAGAAAGGCTATCTACCTGGTATTGGAGCGGGAAGGGATTTTAACCAGCATCAAGCCAGGTGAGGAATTTCGGGCCATGTGGTCAGGTTCTCTTCGCTCCGAAGACACTTTAGAGCGCCTTGAGTTTCGGGCCAAACCCGGCGCTCGGCCATTAGTCTTTCTGCCCGGGGGACCAGACGGGTTCGTAATTTTTTCTCTGGCCGCTCCGGCTCAACAAATCCACCAGGCGACCCAAGGGACGATTACCGATACTTTTTGGGGAGCCGGGGAAAAAGCAGGTTTGGAGCCCTGGGTAATTCTTCATTTAGTTGATTTGATGGCCTCCCAAGTCGATTTCGTCTCCGATATCCGCTCGGGCGATGATTTTCAGCTTTTGTTTCGCGGTCAATACCAGGAGGGGAGCCTGATTGCTAAACCGGTCATTGAGATGATCTGCATGACCAACGGTGATCACAAGTACGAGTTTTACCGCCATGTGGGTGACGATGGGAAGGAGGGGTATTTTGACGTTCAGTTTAGATCTATTTTTAAAAACTTTTTCAAAAGCCCGCTACAGTACTCACGAATTTCATCGAGTTTCAGCCGGGCGAGGGCCCATCCAATTTTAAAAATTGTCAGGCCGCATCTTGGAGTTGATTACGCCGCCCCAGAGGGGACACCGGTTTCGGCGGTAGCCGACGGGGTAGTAAATTCTGCTGGATTTAGGGGCGATTACGGTCGTTTGGTGGTAGTTGATCACGAAGGCGGTTACCGGACTATGTACGCACATCTCTCCCGCATTGCCAAGGGGATAGCCCCTGGGGTCAAGGTCTCCCAAGGGGATTTACTTGGCAACGTCGGCATGAGCGGGCTGGCCACCGGTCCCCATCTGGATTTTCGGCTCCTCCACAAAGGTCAGTTTGTCGATCCCCAGAAGTTCTTTCAAACTCAGGAAGGACGGCCTATGCCTCCGGAAGAGCGCATGAGGTTTGCTCAGGTCGTCACCAGTAATCAGGAACTGATGAAGCAGCTGCTGGAAGGAAACTGAGATTGAACCGGCATCCGGAGGCCTGGCGATGCTTGGGTCTTCCTTTTTGTTGCGGCCCTTTAAGACCTTCTGGTCCTGGTGGTTCTGGCTGGTCTGGCCGGCCGCCAGAACTGCTGGAGGTTTTGGCCGGCGACCTTGGGCTTGGAACTCTAGCAGCGCCGGAAATGGTCGATCCGCCGGGTTTAGGCGATCTTTTAACCCAAGGGTTCCAGGATGGAGTCTTTCCCGGGTGCGTTTTAGTCCACGGACAGCCGGCTGCCGGCCGAGCCAGGATCCTGGCGGTGGGGTTCAGGGGCCTTAGCCGCCACCGGACGCCTATCGGGTTTGCGCAGCTCTACGATTTGGCATCTTTAACCAAAGTTGCGGCCACCACCGTTTTGGTGATGAAGGCGGTCGACCGAGGGCTGTTGTCGCTTCAAACCCTTTTGGCCGATTTGAATCTAGGGATTTCAAAAGATCAAAAGCCGCTGACCATAGAACATCTTTTGACCCACCAGTCGGGTTTTCCGGCTTGGCGTCCGTTTCATGTTGATCCCGAGCTTGCCGATAAAGACCGATTACTCAAAGCCATAGTCCGGGAAAGGCTTCTTTTTGAACCGGGCCAGGCTACGGTTTACAGCGATCTCAATTTCCTGCTCTTGGGTCTGATTTTGGAAAAGCTTTGGGCGGCTTCCCTTTCTGAGCTTTTCGACCGGGAAGTGGCCGCCCCTCTGGAACTTAAGGTCACCGGCTATGATTCAAAAGGTTTTGCCGCTGCCCCCACCGAAGACGGCCCCCGGGTTGGGGGGCCCTTGGGCTGGCCCGGGGCTTTGATCCTGGGAGCGGTCCCCACTGGCCGGGTCCATGACGACAATGCCGCCGCCTTAGGTGGGGCAGCCGGACATGCCGGGCTTTTTGGCTCCGCCCCGGAGCTTTGGCGTATTGTCAGAGATTTGGCTAAAACTTGGTCTAAAGATGAAGGGGTTCTGTGTCGCCGCCGGACCTTGACTGCGTTTATGGCCGTTCGTTCCACGCCGGTCGACCCCGGCCGGGCCGCTGGTTTTGATATCGGCCAAGGCCCTTTGGCTGGCGCCTTTGGCCATCTGGGTTATACTGGTGGTTCAATATGGTGGGACCCAGCTGGCGATCGGGCTTTCGTTTTTTTAAGCAACCGAGTCCACCCGACGGCCCGCAATTCCAAGATTACCGGGTTTCGTCGGCAATTAGCTGAAATACTCTGGCCGGCCTTAGGCTGATAATTTGGCCTGAGGGCTGAAAACATCGGTTTTTAGATGATAAATTTAATTTTTCTGTCATTTCTAAGGACCTCAGTCAAGGTCTCTGACCGTTTCCGGAATTATTTTTGGGCCGGCCGCCCGGTTTTTTTCAAGCCCGAAAAGCCGGTCGTAAATAAGCGGGCTGTAAATGGTCGGCCGCTTAAAGATCGTTGGGCCGTAATCCGGCCTCTTAGCTCCGAAATTAGATTGGGATTTTTACTGGCTTTCTTTTTTATTCTTTTGACCATTGTTTCAGCATTTTTGCCGAAAGCGGTTTCCCATTGGTTGCCCCAGGAATTTTCCGGCTTCCTGTGGGCGGCCGACCGGCCGACCCTGAGGATTTCCGGGTCCTCCACTCTGTTGCCTATGACCCAGAGGGCGGCCGAAATTTACCTGGAAAAAAAGCCTGATCTTCTGTTGACGGTTTCCGGGACCGGAACAGGGGAAGGCATACGATCGCTAATTGATGGCAATATCGACATCGCTGATGCTTCCCGCGATCTTAAGCCTGAAGAAAGGCAAAGAGCCGCCGAGAGCGGTGTTGAACTCCGGCGTTGGACAGTGGCTCTTGACTGTCTGGCCGTTATCGTCCATCCCGACAACCCGATCACCAACATTTCCATGGACCAGCTCAAAGGGATTTATGACGGTTCAATTTCCAACTGGAGCCTCCTAGGCGGACCAGATCTAGTCATCGTTCCGGTCAACCGCGACAGCAGTTCTGGGACCTTTGAGATGTGGATTGAAAAGATTTTAAATGGGGCCCGGCACCGCCGGGACGTTCAGGTTCAGTCCTCCAGCGGCGGGGTAGCTTACGCCGTGTCTGGAAACCGCCATGCCGTGGGTTACGTGAGTTTGGGGTTTTTGTCCGACTCGGTCAAAGCCTTGACCGTGGAGGGACACCAGCCATCTCGGGAAACAGTGGCCGCCGGGTTTTATCCTATTACCAGGGAGCTTTACATGTTCGTGCGGGGAGATTGCTCCAAAGAGACCGAAGATTTTATCCGGTTTATTATCTCCCCAGCCGGGGTCGAGGCCATTGAGGAGGAGGGGTTTTTGCCGCCCGACTTGGCCGTTTTTCAAGGTCAGGCCCAGAAGACTGCAGAGCAGACGGTTTCTTTTGGTCTTCTGCCAACCAAATCGGAAGGCTTGGCGGCTTGGGGTGATTCAGCCTGTCTTAAAAATTTAGCGGATTACGCTAACTGGACCGATTCGGCCGGTTGGGACGTCATGGCCGCTGGTTCTGATAGGTTTTTGATCGAGCCCCGGAGCGCCTCCCCTGGATTATTTGGCCTGGGGACCGGATTAGACCTCAGGAGCATCAGTTATGGCCACTGATTTTCCAGTTAGTTCGGATCCAAGCCCCCCTGCCGCTTCAAAGCCCCGGGGCCCCCTTAAGGCTTTTGCTTTAAGGCCAAGGCTCAGTCCGGCTGAGAAAGGTTCACGGCTTTTTTTTCTCGTCTGCGCCATATTGGCCATGGGGCAGATGCTTTTGATCATGATTTTTTTGTTCCGGGAAGCCGGCGGGCTCTTTTTTGATCGGCCCGACTCGGCGGGACAGTCAATTTTGGCTTTTCTTTTTGACCAGGACTGGTATCCGACCTATTCGGAGCCCTCTTTCGGGGCCCTGTCCCTGATTGCCGGCTCTCTGGCGGTGACTTTTTTTTCCAGTCTCTTGGCCGCTCCTTTGGGGATAAGTCTGGCCTTGTATCTGGCCTGTGTGGCCGGCAACAGGACCAGGGAACTGGTTAAGCCAGCGGTCGAGCTTTTGGCGGCCGTCCCCTCAGTCGTCTTAGGGCTTATTGGCATGGTCGTGGTGGCCCCCTTCCTCCAAAACGTTTTGGGGCTCTCGACCGGCTTAAACCTTCTGAATGCCTCTTTGATCCTGGCCATTATGGCCACCCCGACGGTGGCCTCTTTGGGAGAGGATGCCCTGTCAGCGGTCCCCCGCGACATCCAGGACGCCTCCTATGCCTTGGGAGCCACCCGCTGGGAGACTATCTGGCAGGTGACCACCCCGGCGGCCTTGGGGGGACTGGCTACGGCGGTGATTCTCGGACTCGGCCGGGCCCTTGGGGAAACCATGGTCGTGCTTATGGTGGCCGGCGGGGCCGCTCAAGTGCCCAACTCTCTTTTTGACGCCGTCCGGCCGCTGACCTCGACTCTGGCCGCCGAGATGGGGGAAACGGCAGTTGGCGGGCGGCATTATCAAGCCCTCTTTGCCCTGGGTGTAGTTTTATTTTTAATGACTTTGACCTTCAACGTATTGGCGCTGTATCTGAGCAAGCGTTGGCGCCGCCGTCGCTGAAAGGTGGTATATGTATCTGACCGGTTACACCAAAACTGCCCGCCAGAGGCGGGAGAAGGCGGCCTTACTGTTAATCAGGAGCCTGGCCGGCTTGGTTTTAACTGTTTTGGCGGCGATTTTGGTTTACATTCTGGTTTGCGGTCTGCCGACGGTTAACTGGTCATTTTTGACCAGCTTTCCCCAAAATGCCATGACCTCTGGCGGCATTTTGCCGGCCATAGTCGGCACCTTTGGTCTGGCTGTCGGCTCCATGGCCATATCTCTGCCTTTGGGTTTTGGGGCGGCCATTTATCTGTCAGACTATGCCAAACCAGGTCACCTGGTCAACGCAATTCGCTTAGGCGTCTCAAACCTGGCCGGGGTGCCCTCGGTGGTTTTTGGGCTTTTCGGTTTGTCTCTTTTTGTGACCACCTTCGGGTTCGGCCGCTCGCTTTTGAGCGGCTGCCTGACCTTGGGCCTTTTGACTCTGCCAACTGTGACCGCCTCGGCCGAAGAAGCCCTCAGGCAGACACCGCTGTCTTTCCGGGAAGCGGCCTTGGCCTTGGGGGCCAACCGCTGGCAGGCCGTCCGGCAAGTGATTCTGCCGGCGGCTCTGCCGGGAATGCTGACTGGAGCCATTTTGGCTCTCGGCCGGGCGGCCGGGGAGACTGCTCCGATCATGCTCACGGCCGTCACTGCCTACAGCCCGATCTTGCCAGATTCGATCTTTAACGAAGTGATGGCTCTGTCAACGCATGTGTATGTTTTAGCCACCAACGGAAATAACATCCTCCAAACCAGACCTCAGCAGTTCGGGACTTCCTTGGTGCTCCTGGCCTTGGTCTTGAGCCTGTCGCTGGTGGCGGTTATCATCAGGGCTAAACTGAGAAGGGGACGCAAATGGTAGAACAGGTGATTATTGAGGCCAAAGATGTGTCCTTTTTTTACGGTCAGTTCCAAGCCTTAAGAAATATCAACCTGGAAATCATGTCCAAGGAAGTCACCGCCTTTATTGGACCTTCAGGCTGCGGTAAATCGACTTTCCTAAAATTACTAAATCGCATGAATGATTTCGTGGTTGGTGCCAGGCTGGCTGGAGACATTCTTATTTACGGGAGCTCAGTTTATGGCCGTGAGGCCGACCCAGTGGACATCCGAAGGCGGGTCGGCATGGTGTTCCAGCGGCCCAATCCCTTTCCCAAATCAATTTACGACAATATTTGCTATGGACCCAGGTTAGTGGGGGTCAGAAAGCCGGCTGATCTCGACATCGTGGTCGAAAAGGCCCTGAGAGCCGCTGCTCTCTGGGATGAGGTCAAAGACCTGTTGGGCAAATCGGCTTTCGAGCTCTCCGGCGGCCAGCAGCAGAGGGTTTGCATCGCCCGGGCTCTGGCTTTGGAACCAGACATTCTCTTGATGGATGAGCCCACCAGCGCCCTTGATCCCATCGCCACGGCCAAGGTCGAAGAATGGATCAAATCGGCGGGAATGTCCATCGTCATCGTGACCCACAACATGCAGCAAGCGGCCCGTATATCCGACCGGACGGCTTTTTTTTACATGGGTGAGCTGGTGGAATTTGGGCCGACCTTGGAGCTTTTTACCTCACCCAAAGAGGTACGGACGGAAAATTACATCACCGGTCGTTTTGGCTGATCAAGGCAGCCCTATGGGCGGCCGAGGCCTGATGACGACCTACTTAACAATAAAAATCCGAATTTCGGGCCGACTAATTATATTTTTCTTCCCGTTCATTCAGTATTGAGCTTCAGAGGAGGTATCCCATGGTAATGGGCTTGTTTTTCAATGAGTTGGCCAGTCTCAGATCCAGCCTTGAGACAATGGGACACGAGGTCAGAAATATGCTGGAAGAGGCGGTCAAAGCTTTGGTGTCTGGAGACGGGGAGAGAGCCAAAAAGGTTATTGAGTCCGATCGGGCCATCAACAACCTGGAAAATGCCATCGTTGATAAGGCGATCAATTTGATCGCCACCAATCAGCCGGTGGCTGGTGATTTGAGGTTTTTGGCTTCCAGTCTGAGGCTGGCCACCGAGCTTGAAAGGGTCGGCGATCTTGGCAGCAATCTGGGCCGGCGAACGCTGGGCCTTAAAGAGCTTGAAAATCAGGGAGCGGCCACCAATCCTTTCCCCGAAAAGCTCAGCCACATGGCTGAACGGACCATGGCCATGCTTGATCTGACCCTGAAGGCCTTTGACGACCGTAACCCGGTCCTGGCCGAAGAAGTGTTGAATATGGACGACGAGATTGACGAGCTCAACCGGATTATCAAAGCCACTGTTTTGGAAGCCGTTTATGAAGACGGCCACAAAGTGGCCTGGGGTTTGGAAATCATCAACACCGCTGCCCACTTGGAGCGCTTAGGTGATCACGCCACCAACCTGGCTGAAGAGACGATCTATATGGCCAGGGGCAAAAACGTCCGCCATCACCACATCCACATCCTCTGAAAAGAGCGGAGCCTTTCTGGCCATTGGGGGCCAAGGGTCATCCAAGGCTTGAAGGGAACCTCCCTAAAGCTCAAGCAGGTAGCTTATCCAACGGTCCGAGCGGCAGGAGTCGGAGAGGTTAAAGTGTTGAGTTTTTGCAAGTTTTTTTAAAAATAGTTCGCCTTCTTCCAAAAGCAGTCCCGAGATGATCAGATAGCTGCGGCCGCTGAAGGCCCGGGCCTCAATGAGGTCGTCGATCACGAACATGGGGATGTTGGCCGTTACCAGCTCCGCCGGATATGAGGCGTAGTCCTGGGCCAGTCCACGCTCAATAGTCACCCGGTCCGACAAATTGTTGGCCCGGGTGTTCTTTTTGGCCGAATCAACGGCCAAATGGCTATGGTCAACGCCCAAAACCTTACCCGCCCCGAGCCTGGCCGCCGCCAGGGCCAGCACCCCGGTCCCGCAGCCCAAGTCCAAGACGGTGGCCGGAGAATTTTTTGGTTTAATGACCCCGGGAGCGAAGATTGCCAGCAAAAATTCCAGGCAGGCTTTGGTCGTGGGATGCCCCCCGAAGCCGAAGGCCAAGCCCGGATCAATGGTCAGAGGCGCCAGAGGCGGCAGGTGACCTGAGCCAACCTTAGGTCCCGTATGGCTGGGTGGGCGGTCAAGGTTACCGGTCTGGTTTAAGCTGGGCTGGGGATTGGAATTGGGAGCCGGTCCGGTCCCGCAGTCTGGGCCGCCCCTGAAAATCGGGATGATTTCCAAAGCTCCCAGTCGGATAGGGCTGGAGTAAGCTCCGTCCTGCCACTGATCGTAGCGGAGGCGGTGGATTTGCCGGAGCTCAAGGGCTGGGGTCAGTTTTAGAAAGGATGACAGATCGGGCTCCCCGGCAAAAAAGATAAAAACAAAATCTTCCTCCCAATGAATCCCGGAAAAAAAAGAGGCGGTCTGGGCATCCAGCTGCGGAAGCAGCAAATCGGGTTCCAAAAAGGCCCGGTCGGTCCCAGGGGCTATTCGGAGTTCAAAGATGGTCAGGGGGGTGTCCGGTCGCATGAAATAAGGATTAGGCGCTGGCTTAGGACCGCTGAAGCCGGTCAGCCAGCCAAGCCACGGGGGCGGCGGTGGAGGCAGGGGCCAGGGGATAAAGATGGCGAAGAGCTTTGGAGGCGTCGGCGGTCAGGAAAGCTTTCCCGGCCCAGGCCAGCAGATCGAGATCGTTATAGTCGTTGCCCATGGCCAGGCAGTCCTTGCGGTCGATGTTAAGAAGTTTGGCCAGCCACTGGGCAGTGGCCCCTTTGGAGACGTCCGGGGGGAAGATTTCCAGCCACAAGGCTCGATCGCCGAAAGGAGAGGAGGAGTACATCAGCGACAAGCCTGGGGCCAGCTTTTCGAATTGAGCCCGGACCTCGGGCATTTCGGAGGCGGGAGCGGTGATCAAAAATTGACCTCGCCGGCCCAAGTCTTGGCCCTTATATGGCTCGGCCACTTCCCGGTAAATCTCCATGCGTTTAAGGTAGCCCTCAGTGGGCGCAAAGCGGTCAGGGTCCAGGTAAATGTAACGGTGACACTCAGGCGGGGGCTGGAAGGCAAAAAAGCCTCGACCCAGCAGCAAAGAAGCCTTAAGGGCGGCTTGGGTTTGGGAATCGGTAAAGCTGCGGGAAAACAAAAGTTTTCCTGGGCCCTGAGGCCCCCAGGGGCACACCCCAAGGCCCGAGGAAAAGATCAGGTAGTCGATTTCCATTTGCCGGTCCCAGTCCCGCTGGAAGGCAAACAAACTTCGGCCGGTGGCTACCACCCGGAGCACTTTGAGCCGGCCCAGTTCTTTGAGGGCCGCCAGATCGGTCTCGGCCACCGGACCCAAGGGCGGCTTGATGGTGCCGTCAAAGTCGGTAAAAAAAATTTTAGGAAGTGCGAGCATTGTCACCGAAGCGGCCCAATAAGCCTGCCCCGGAAAACAGTGGCCAAAAGGAAACACTGTGAGGCCGAAAAGCGACAGGTTTTAAGAGGGGCGAAAATTTAGGTGTAAACTGCAAAAGCAGTCAATTTTTCGTTAACCAACTGTTAAAAGTTTATTGACTGAGTATTGACGGAGTGGTTTAAGAAAGTTAAGATTTTCAAGAAGTTATAGTTAGAGGGGCCGAAAATTTGACGGTTGAAACCGGGCCGGGAAAAATTCCCTGGCTTGGGGCTAGGTTATAAGTGAACAGGTCCTCTAGTTTGAAGATAAAATACTTCAAAGACCGGCCAGATGAGCCAAATATAGCCTTGAGGTCTTGGTCTCAACGACCATAAGGTACATTTTAGCTATTCGACCCAGTCTTTAAAAGAAAATCGCTGCAATTATCGCCGAAAACCTCTTCGCAGCGTTTATGACAGGCTAACGTTTCACGGTTAGCACATATATTGCTGGTCGGTGCGGTTGTCTCATACCAAAGACACTGCTGAGCATCATTACATGAATAACCAGGACGGTTTTTCGCAGCCTTTTCACCAATGGTCAGATCGGTGGCCATTATCCTTACTCCAAAAATGCAAGACCCAAAGAATTGTCTTTCCAAGGAGGAAATTTCTGGGGGTCGGTTACCTCTTAACTTTCGCTGCGGACCGGAGACCGAAATCGAAAGTCATCAAACCCGTAACAATATATTGCAAATCACGTGCCAAGAACCGGTTTTTGGTTGGGAGGAAGTCTTAACCAAAAGGGCCCACCTTTGAGAACGGGCATGGCTGACAGGTGGGGATTTAATAATCTCAAAGTTTTGTAATCACAGCCTTGTTTACGGGCCAAGGCTGCCCATGAGACTGGTTCGGAAAATGTCAGCTTAACTTCTTCAAACTCGATCGGGCGCCAGAGATCGGGCTCCGGGCTCAGCTCAAACCCGTATTGAGCGGCATTTTCCAAGACGATTTTGAGGGCGGCTATCCGGTAGACGTAGCGGCTGGTTTCGGTGACCAAGTCAAGTTCATAGTAATCTTTGGTATTTTGACTGGTCACCGCTTGGTGGATTCTGCCGTCGCCAGCGTTATAGGCGGCCATAGCTAATGACCAGGAACCGAATTTATTTTTGAGGCTGGTTAAATACTTGATGCCGGCGTTTAACAGCTGTTCTGGCAGATGCCGCTGGTCAACATGGGAGCTGACCGTCAGGCCAAATTGCCGGGCTGTGGCCGGCATAAATTGCCATAGACCAAGGGCCCCGGCCGGAGAAGCCACTGACGGCCTTAGATCGCTTTCGGCCACCGCCAGATATTTAAGGTCATCAGGGAGACCGGCCTGCTTGAGTGCGGCTTCAATCAGGGGAAAGTAGCGCTGAGCCCGGCGGAGCCACAGTTCAACCTGGGCCTTGTGATGGACGGCCAACAAAAATTCGAACTCAAGTTTATCTCTGACCGCCGGTCGGTTAAGGGGAATTGTTTCCCCGCACAAGGTGACCACATCAGGCAGAACAAAATCGGTCCTGGGCGCAGTTGGTTGGCCAGGGACCAAATGGAGCCATTGAGCCGAAACTTCAGGGTTGGGGCCCGAATTTTCAACCGTAAAACAGGCTACGGTGGCCAAAATAAAAATGGCCGCCGGCACCAAAAGCAGTTTAGAGCGTTTATTAGTTAGGACCTGGAAAAACACGGATTATCCATGGCGTTTTAGGAATGGTATTTTTATGATCGTATCTAGGGCATACGAAAATTTTGATTATGGTTAGGTGAAAGAAATATTAAAACGGGGAAGAAAAAAAAACAAGCACTTTTTTTGGCAATAGGTAAGTATCAAAAAGTACAAAGATTTTCCCCGACAAAACTGGCGGATCTGTCAGAAAAAAACGACAGACAGCCTCTGGCTAGATTCAGGTGTTAGGCCAAAGAGTTGGTCCGGTTTTATCTAAGTAAAAAGATAATTTGAAATGATCTGGCTAGCGGCAACTGCGATGCACCGAAATTGAGTTTGAAAGAATCAATCCTTAGAAGCCAAAAGGCTAAAACAAAAAGTGGTTTTAATGCCCCAAGGCGATGATTCAATAACCACGCCGAGTGATTGTAACACAAAATCACTGTATAGCGAAATTTTTTTGGGACCCTGATGCCCCGCCTGGGAGGCGGGAGCTGAAGAATGGTTTTTCCGGCCGCTGATGTTTTCAGGTGGGTTGACCGATAACCATTCTCCCAATACTAATGGTCAGTCTTAAAAAAACTGCCTGGCCAGAGAGGGCCGTCAGTTGGCTGCCAATTGTAACCAGCTGAAATTCAAATCACCAAAGGAAGGCCAACGATATTACGATGACGTTGCCAATGTTGAACCGTTTTTACGCCTTATCCGTCTATAGCGTCCCCTAACTAAAGCTGAACAATTGAAGACTTAAGCCTCCGAGTGGGAAGCGAGAACCTTGAGGAGACCATAGAGTCGGAGCTTACCATTGACCGAACCCTTTTTACATATTTTAAAAATGTTCATTGCCGCAGGTGGATATCCCAACGCTTAAGACGATTCAGGTAAGCAGGCGTTAACGGACAAGTGGGACTTTTGCAGGGGGAAAAAAGGCGTGGAACAGGCATACTGACTAATGAGCTATCGCGGGACTGGTCAGATATGAACTTGCGCCAAGACAAAACCCATAAAAACTTAAAAAAGAAAACTTGCGCAGCAACAGGGGGACACTCGAATTGATATTGAATATGCTCGTGGAAGCTACAACAACGAAAATTTCAACAACCGTGGAGCTGGATAGCTTTCAAGCAAATCAACAAGGGGGGGCAGTGTGGTGGCTGGATTGCCGGAAACGCCCGGCGGTAAAATGAAATCGATACAGGCAAGCCCGAAATAGCGCCCAAGAACGCCGCAGAGTTGAACGCGATCATTACAAATCTGATTGAGAAGTTAGCTGACGATACTGACGGCGACATTGTTAAGTAACCAAAAAGGTGTCCGCAAAAACCAGGCCAACTTGTCGAATATTAAACCCGACAGGAGTCTAGGACTTTTTACCGATCGAACATTATTGCGCCCACGAACAGTTTTCACCGGACGGTGATGAACATTACATCGTTAGCTTTCCTTTCATCGGGAACGAATACTACTACAATATTCTTTTGGGCTTTGGGGATAAATGCGAGTGCTTGGAGTCGCCGGATATCCGCGCGGAAATGAGGCTCCGAATACATATTATTGCCGCCCTGTACGAAAACTAGTGCACTGTATCATTGATATTTATGCAAACTCGTTTCCAGCAAACTACAGTCTATCCGTTAGAAAGATGGATGAATCTTCGGATATACCGCAGGATTGAGGAAGTGGAATCGGGCAAGGCGAAGCTGACCGTCCGCGAACTCATTGAGGCTAACGATGATTAAAGCTTGGTACGATGACGCGTGGGAAGAATATGTCGGTTGGCAGACACAGGACAAGAAAACCCTAAAGCGAATTAACGCCCTGCTGAAAGGGAATCTGTCCGGCTGGTGGTCGCGCCGGATGTCTTCAAATATGTATTGCTGATGCGACTGCATAAACCGCAGCAGAATTGAGGGTGCCTCATCCACGGGGAATCTACAATCACCTCATGGATGATAGTCCCTCCGGTGTAAGGAGTAGCGAACCGCACTGAC
>JAISWF010000090.1 GCA_031271165.1 Deltaproteobacteria bacterium | reverse complement strand
CACGTTTGGACTGTCGAATGACTTTTGCTCAGGCTTCACCGGCAGCGGCTTTCAAGGTATGTTTATTTAAACTTGTCCCTTCTATTTTATCATTTATATAAACCCGGTGAACGCGTACCAAATCCAGCCTCTTGGGGCTCAGGCAATTTAGCCACAGGAAGGGGCAAAATTTAACATCCTGATATTCCCTATAAAAAGCAATCATACGTCTTAAATAGCGTTCAGAAAAGCCTTTGAGTTCAGGTAATTCGTTGCGAATGTCCTTGGCCAGCCGAGGGATGATTCCAGTTCCCCAACTTTCTTCTTTCTGAGCCAAGTCCGGTCAGGCTTTCGGATTTTACATCCACCCAAAAAAGGTACCATAACTGGCTGCCCAATGGGACAAACGGCTCAGACGCAGAAAAATTCCAATAGCCAGGGAGCCGGACCAGCTTGAGGATAGCGATCGTCCTTTTGATTGGGATCATATTTTGCCTAAAAATTGTTTTGGGAGAAAATATGGCCGAGGCATCTGGAAATACTTGAGACAAAGCAACGGGAACCTGTGTGCCTGACCACTGAGCTTGAACTGTGGCGACAGCGATGCCCCCCCAGCCTTCAAGTTGAGGACGCCTTGTGAAATGCATGACAGGGCATTGATCTTGAAGAAAATATTGGACCTTGGTCATCTTGGATAAATATTGGCCGTTATACCGAAGAAATCCGTCGTCATCTGGAATGGCCCCACTATAGCTTATAGTGTTAAGCAGAGCTTGTCCCATGACACTCTCGTTGAATGCCGTAATGTTAAGCCCAAACAAAGCAGTCAATAACTGAGGAACTTTTGCCAAGTGGCATATTTCTTGCTTGAGAACACCAGAAGGTTTTCAGCAAGAAAGAGGGAAGGGGGGAAAAATTGGCTCTATAAAGGCTCTAAGAAGAATGGGAAACGGCATCTAAAGAGGTTGAGCCGCCCTAGATACCTTGAGTTATAATTTCCATCTGGGATGAGTCAGTCGACATCGGCCAATATGTCTTTGAACGACGAGCTCTTTGAGCGAGTTTTCGGCCTGGTCAGATAAGGGGGAGCTGAGAGTAAAAAGCAAGTGGTCAATTAAGACTGTGAACACCGCTGGCCGCCATGGGCTTGCCCATAGGTCGGCAGCGAGTTAAGTCGGTCAAAACGTCCAAAGCCTTTTTTTTTTGGACTTAAATTTATCCGATAATTATGATTATGTAAACTAGAATAGATCAACTAAAGGGAGGACTGAATTCAACCATCCCCCCCTGCCGGTCTGTCTAAATTGTTTGAAACACCCAGCCGGTTTTGGCCAGCTGCTCATAAACGCCTTAAGCTTAAGTTGTTGACATTAGGGTTAGTTGACCATTATTATGAATCACCGGCTCTTCTTCGTGAACGACCATCATCTTAATACAGCAAAAAAAGGCTAAAATTTGGGATTTTTCAAAATTAGAATTGCTGTTTTTTCTGTCCCCCTTCCCTTTTTGTTTTTATTTCCGAAAATGGGTGGATATGGGAGATTAGCGTTATCGTTTTTTTTGTACGATTTTAGCCAATTTTTCGACAAGCAAGTCATCGCCGTATTCATGATGGGTCGGATACAATCGCAGCCACTCCGATGGTGGAATCAAAGCTATAATTTGCTGCACAAAATCGCCTCGCTCGGCTATATATAAGGCCAAAGCATATCCGACCCAATAAAATTCGGAATATGACGTTGTTGATGATTGGCTAATACGCACATTTTGCGGGGCACCGCTTACGAGCTCGTTAACCTTGGCAACAAGTTCTTCCCCAGTGCAACCTGTCGTCACAAACGGTTCTTGGTTAGAAAACGAATCCGCTAATCCTGAGGCAATAAACTTATCAAAAAACGAATCTAGAGTTTCACCCCATTCCAACACGGCATTTTCTACCGCAATTGCCAAACAGTCCGTCATTCCGGCCAGCATAATCGGGTCAGCGGGAATAGATTTATTCATCCAGCATCCTCTTTCAGAATATCAGACAGCAACTGACCGACTTGCGGTTCGTCCGAGTAGTCTTTCGCCAGCTTCCGCGCCTCAAAGTCTTTCGTCAGATAACGATTATGGTATCGCTCATAGTCGGCGCCGCTAACGTGAATGATGTTAGTGCATTTGCCAAGTCGTTGGTATGCTTTTTCGCTTTTTACACAAACCTGAAAGCCGAGGTTTCCAGCGACGAGTGATTTCATCAAGTTTTCGAGCGTTATCGTATCAGTCATGAAGTCCAAGGTGAACTGAAAGTAAGAATCGTCCGCTCTGAACCCTCTAATCAGGTCGTAGCCACCTACATCAATGCCGTATCGCTCAATCATTTTGTTACAGCGTTCAAGAGCCGCACCCCGTATCCTCTTGCTACGTCGATGCGACATAAGAATTGATACCCAGGCCAGCATTTTGGGAGCGTCCAAATTAAGGATATTTAAGTCGGATATGTCAAGCTCATACTCATACACGTAGCCTGAATTGAGCTGACCTTGACTCGCCCACTCTTTTGCAGATTCAATGTCTTCGGTGGAGTAGAACCCATTGCCATAGTCGTGATAGTCGCGTCCAGCTCCGAAGCGCGGTTTAAAATTGCTCTCGCTTGTTCCGTGGTAGATCGTGATGTTTTTAGATATTTGGTGATTTCCTCCCATTAGCATGCCTTGTTAAAATAAAAGTATTGATTTTGGTCTGTCATTTCCTCAAAGGTTGCCGTCCGCCTCCATCTGGTTTCGCAAGTTACAGTAACCCAGCTCGCAAGCATAGAGCGCATGACGGGAGGCGTCTTCCAGTTTTTCTAATGCATCCTGAATTCCCCAAAAAATTTTTACCCATGCAACGCTGAGTAAAAAAAAATAAGATCGTCCTGAAAAAAAAAGAATTTAACTCTTGACATCATCGCTAGGCTAGGTTAAAATTA
>JAISWF010000087.1 GCA_031271165.1 Deltaproteobacteria bacterium | reverse complement strand
AAAGTGGATATTTTGATGTAAAAACTACCGATGGAATCAAGACTGTATCTTGGAGTCATTGCCATATTGTTCAGAGAGGCGATGGGTATGAGTATTCGAGGGTTGAGAAAAAGCAACCCCCAATTCCTCCCCTAGGCTAAAGCCTAGGGAAGGAATTGGGGAAATTTTATGAACAAAAAATTGACCAAGCTGGGATTAAAGATGGGAAAAAACAAGAAAAACAATTGTCGGCCCTTGAAATATCCTACTGGCGCAGCTAAATTCGAGGACTCATCTGAGCAGGCGATCTTGGAATCACCTTACCTGTCTAATATATTAGATAAAATTGGCAACTAAGGGCTGGCCCTAACCCCAGCTCGATATAAAAAATCTCCAGCTCCGAACTACTGATTTTTTCTGAAAAAAACTGTCAAATCTTGGCGAATTATCTAACCCAGGCTAAACATTTTAGTGTCCGGTGAAGTTGACCGCTGCCGGCCCGTGGACCACCAAAAGTTTGCCCTCATTGTCAATACGTCCGGCCGCCTTAAGTTTCTTCATGATCCTGGTCACACTCACCCGGTGAGCCCCAACCAAAAAGCCAAGGTCTTCGTGAGTAATCTGAAAATCAAGGGCGTAGGAGCCCCCTGAGCGCTTGTGCCCGTGTTTGCGGGCCACGTTGAGCAGGACAGCGTGTATTTTTTCCTCCAACCTGACCTGACTCATGGCCTCAAGCCTTCCCGTTAAAGAAGCGATGCGGCCGGCCATAGTCTTAATGACCTTGAGTCCAACAGCCGGGAATTCCAAAATAAGCTCCTCAAAGGCCTTGCGGGTAAAACTGCAGGCGACCACCTTAGTCTGGCACCAGGCACTGACTGGGTAACCATAGTCCGACTCCAGATCATTTAGAAGGTACTCCCCTAAATAATCTCCCGGTTTACGGATGTCCATCATGACTTCCGTGCCGTTTTCCATCAAGCGACTGAGTCGGATCTGACCGCTTTTGATAACAAAGATGCTTTTGGCCGGCTCACCCTGAAGAAAGACCGACTCTCCGGCCTCATAGTGGCGCCTGAGCGCCTTTTTGGCCACGTTTAAAAGCTCGTGAGGTTCAAGTCCAGAAAAAAGCCATAGGTTGCCGATGCAGTACTCCGACCAATCTTGGCAGCCTTCTTTAAGCTTGTCGCAGGGGCAACTCATGAGAATCTCCAGTAAGTCGGATGGTGGTCTTTTCCGAGCGAGGGCCAGCTTGCCCCCGCTCCTTTTGGCTTGTTGTCAGCCGAGCTTGCGGCCAGCGTCTGGTCCGGGCGCCAAAGAATAAACCTCATTGACTGTAATTTTGACCACATACTTGGGCGGTCCCACCTGGGGGAGGGCCTGCTTGACCTTTTCGGTCACCTGGTCGTAAATAGGGCCCGAGGTTAAAAGCTCGCTTTGGCCCTTGAACTGATATCCACTGGGGCCGGCAGGATCGATGACGGCCACGGCCACGTTGGGGTTTTCTTCCAAAGCGGTTCTGGTTTTGTTGGAGAAAATGTCGGCAAAAACCAAAGTTTGCTCATCAAGGCAGGCCAAAGTGCCCTTGGGGGCCAAGTTGGGGATGCCTTTTTTGTCGGCGGTGGCCACCCAGGCCAGCTTACCGGTCAGATAATCTTGGATCTCTTTTGTTATGACTGCCATTTAGATTCCACTCCTTCATTTTAGAGTTGTTAACGACTCAGCAGAGAGTTAAGCCGCAATGAATAAAAAACGGGCTGGCTCTAATAAGCCAGCTTTTTTAACCGTTATAACAGCCTAGCATGAATCTAATGGCTGGAGTGTAGCCACTGATACAAAAATTAGAAAAAATTAACATTCGTCAAACAAAAACGGCCCGTTGAAGTTATTGCCCGCTCCAGGACCATCGACTGATCGAGTGATAAATTTGTAAATTATCTTGAAAAAAATCGCTTGCAATTTTGTCCCGTTTAGCATAATGTCAGTTATAAAATGACTGTGGTCGCTGCCATTCGGATTGATTAGCCGCAAAAATCAGAGCGTTTTGTTCTCCAGTGCTCACTAGAAGGAAAAAAACTCTCTATTTAGGCCCAAGTAAGCCTGGTTTGCAGTCTTCTGGCTGATCGGTTGCGGCCCGCCCTTGATGGGAACATTAAAGATGGCATCAAGCCTTGGCCGGGGCCAATTAATATGGTGGTGTCAATATGGTGGCTGGCCATATATGCCCACCTTATTTTAGCATAAATCAATCAATTTAAATCATTACCAGGTATAAGTGCACCTGAACTCAAAAAGGAGAAAAAAAAATGGAACCTTGGGAAATGTACAAAGAAACAAAGCAAATTTATCATGATCTGGCCCTTAACGTTGAGTACAACGCCCAGATGGCTCATGGTTTTTTCATCGAAGTTGACCGCGAGCTGGCTAAGTATATGAGCGGCGGTCTGGATCATGGCGAGCTCACTGACGAGGACTTGGGGCTAAATGAAGACTATTATAACTGGTTAATGGATAACCAGCTTTACCACTGGGTGGATCATATTTTCGGGAAAACCGGACTTAACCGGAGGTATTGGGAATTCGAGGACCTTTTTTGACCCTCGGATTTCGTACGCGTTCACCGGGTTTATATAAATGATAAAATAGAAGGGACAAGTTTAAATAAACATACCTTGAAAGCCGCTGCCGGTGAAGCCTGAGCAAAAGTCATTCGACAGTCCAAACG
>JAISWF010000085.1 GCA_031271165.1 Deltaproteobacteria bacterium | reverse complement strand
TGGATACACTACAAACCATTGCTTAGTATAGCCTGTATAAGAACTCAAAATTCATAGGTGGCGTCAACCAGAAAAGTTGTATGCCGATCCTTTTTGTTGACGTCAACCCGATATCTAGATCCGAAAAATTTATACGATAGACCCTGAGGAAGAAAATCCGAGTCAGCCACAACAATACTATCAAAATAACCGTTCTCAACTAAAAAACCTAAACGTTCCATTAGTATTGGACCAAAGTCGAAATCTTCCCTGCCAATAAAATCTTTTTCTTCCTGAGTTAATGAGGCTAAGGTTATCCGTTTAATTTCTTTATCTGCTTCTTCTAGGTAACCATCTTTAATTACGGTCTCAAGGGCTTGAAATAAGCTGTAATAGTTAATTCGATTTTCCTTATTTTGATAATCAAGGGACTGGAGGTATTGCAACTGTTTTTGGCCTTCAGAGAGAATTTCTTCCTGAGGAACCTCTTCCACCAAGGTCGCCTCAACTGGCTCTTTGGTCAGTTCATTGACTTGGGACCCATTAATCTGTACCGGTTGTTGCGCCGAATCTTTAGGCGTATCAAAACTTTGGTCACAAGCTGTCAGCAGCAGCAAAAGAGAAACAAACAATGTCCAGGAGAGCGCTTTCATTTTTTGTCTAGCTCCTCATATTTAGCAGTTCCAATCAGCAGTTAAGATTTGCCATTTGGTCCTGGATGCAAAAAATCCAGGGCCAGACGGTGCATTTCGGTATTGGCGGCGGCCACCACCCGGTGGCCGGAATGAATGGTTAGTTGCTGCCCCTCCCAATCAGTCATAATGCCGCCGGCCCCCTTGATGACAACCGCCAGAGCGCAGTAATCAAATGGGTCAAGGCCGCAGTCAACGGCCAGATCCAACCTTCCCTGGGCTAATCGCCCATAGACCAGGGAGCTGCCACCGTAAACCGCCCAGTTCATTTGTTTCCTCAAAGCCTTCAGCTCTTGATTTTCCTCGTAGTTGAAGGCTTCAGGGTTACTTACGGCCATTATTTTATCCGAGCTCGGTTTTTTGGTTTGGCAAACCTGGCCTTGGCCTAACGTCGGTCGGCCTATTTGAGCGACAAAGCGTTCATTAGTCGCTGGAAAATCCATCACTCCCAAAATGGGAACACCATTTTCACATAAGGCAATTAAAGTACCAAACACCGGCAGCCCGGTAATATAGGCTTTGGTTCCATCAACTGGATCAACGACCCAAACATAACGGGCCTTTAGATCACCAGGACCAGTCTCCTCTCCCAAAAAACCATGGTCTGGATAAGTTTGGTCAATTAAAAATCTTAGTCGCGACTCAACTTCCTGATCGACGATGGTAACCGGACTTTTATCTTCTTTACTTTCAAACCCCAGTGCCCCACTGGTGCCAGAGAGATGGCCCTCAATTATTCGGCGGCTCTCATTGGCCAGGGACTGAGCAAATTCTATAAAACTTTCAGACTCTTTCATGGATTCTTTTACTCTGGCTCCGGCCAAACTTATGACCAGGCCGTAACTTGGAGCCAATAGGAACACCAGCCTTCAGTGGCCAGACGGATAGCAGCCAGACTATTATAATGTCCTCCGAAAGGTTCTGTCAAAAATTCACCATTTCATTTCTTTCAGCCAATTGGCGGCTCAATAATAAGTCACCTGCAAGGGCCAACTCTCATGGCTGGGCCGGGCCCCTCGCAACATTGACAACGAATTGTTGGATTGAAGCGAAGTGAAAATTGACGGGTTTGCCGGGGAGTACTTGGGGAGAGAGCAATCGTTGAACAAAGTGGAAGAATTTGGAGCAGCCAAAATTCTTGCAATTATAACTTGTAATTTAAACTAGTTAGTTTTCTTCCGTAGGGCAACTTATAACATTAGGAGTGTCACAATTTCTTGGTCATTAAAATTACTGGTCTAACTAATTTTTTTTGAGCCATATGGCCAGGACTCAGAACTCTTCGCCCTTCGGAGTGGCCTGGGACTCAATGATCTTAAAAATCCTAGTTAAAATAAAAACTAGAGTCACATAAATCAAGGCGGTTATAAAAAAAGTTTCAAAAGGCCGGAAAGTCCGGCTCATGAGATTTTTAGCCAGTCCAGTCAGGTCTAAAAGCGTAATAGTGCTGGCTAAGGAAGTGGCCTTCAGTATGATGATCACTTCGCTGCCATAGGCGGGGAGAAACAAACGCAAGGCGCTGGGAGCGATGATATGAGAGTAAAGCTTTAAGCGGCTAAAACCAAATGCCTGACCGGCCTCCACCTCACCTTTGGGAACGGACAAAACCGCACCTTTGATGATGTTGGCCGTATAAGCTGAAGTGTTTAAAGCCAAGGCCAAAACAGCGCAGAAAAAAGGCTCCTTAAAAACTGTCCATAAAAACGAATGGCGAACCAGGTCGATTTGGCCAAGCCCGTAATAGATCATAAAGACTTGAACCAAAAGAGGCGTCCCCCGGAAAAAGGTCATGTGAATGGTGGTTAAAAATCGGATGGGTCGAGGCCCTTCTATGGCCAAAAGGCCAATCGGCACCGCTAAAATAAACCCGGACGCCAGTCCCGCCCCCATCAGGCTTAAGGTTGTGACTAAAGCCTGAAGATAGAGCCGATAATTATCAATAAAAATATCCATACGATATTCTGTCTATTTATTTATTTAGCCGCATTGACGAGCTTTTTTTTCTAACCGATGAATAATATAGACATTAAGGCCGGTCAAGGATAAATACAAGCCAGCCGCAATGAGGTAAAAGCGAAAATAGTGACTAGTATCATTAGCCGCCAGAGTGCATTTACGCATCAGCTCTTCCATGGAAATCAGGGAAATCAGGGAGGTCGATTTAATCAAAGCCAACCAGTTGTTGCCTAAAGCAGGCAACGAATGACGCCAAATGAGAGGAATTTTGACGTAAAAAAGGCTCTGGAAAGATGACAGGCCAAAGGCTGCCGCCGCTTCAACTTGACCAACTGGGACAGCCAACATCCCGCCTCGGATAGATTCAGCAGCATAGCCGCCAAAGACCACACTCAAAGCTATGACTCCGGAAACAAGCACCGGCGGGGTAATCCACGTCTCCTTACCAACCCAGAGCGAAGCCAGCTTCGAAATAGCAATAGTACTGCCGAAGTAGACAAAAAGAATGATTAAAAGCTCAGGGGTGCCGCGTATCACGGTAGTGTAAGCGTCACCGAAAACTTTGAGCCAGTTTCGGGTCGAGCGTTTAAGCAAGGCTACGGCCAAGCCGATGACTATACCAAAAGACAGCGACATCAAGGCCGTCACTATAGTCAAAAAGACGCCTAAGGTAATCTCTCGGCCCCAGCCCAGGAAAAAAGACATTTTGTTAAAGCACCCTTGCGTAATTGGCGAGCAACTGCCTTCAGGCAAGCTGACCAGGTCCGCTTGCCTGAAGGCAGTTGATAGGACTTTATGGTACTACTTCCAGACGGAAGGGAGGAGAGTAAAAGGGAAATATTTCTGATTTAGCGTTTTGAAAGTACCGTCATCAATAATTGATTGAAGAGCCTTATTAAGATCGGCCAAAAGAGGATCGCCAAGGCGGACAGCGGCGCCCACTCCTTCTCCGAAAGCTTGGTCCTCAATATCGGGGCCAATAAACTTAAATTTTTCAGGGTCTTTGTTGATAAGACCGGACCAGACGTTGCTGGTTGAGGCAATGACGAGATCCACCCGCCCTGTATTCAGATCTTCATAGAGATTGGGGAGTTTATCATAAAGACGGACCTCAACCCCTGGAAATCGGCTGGCAATGTAGTCCTGGTAAACAGTGGCCCCCTGAAGACCGATAACCTTACCAGCCAAAGCTTTGGGATTGGGCTGACCATCGGGTGTAAAAATTTCGGCTTCAAAGTCTTTGGTTGTTCCAAACCGGCCAGTGTTAGCCCGGTAAGCAATGGTGAAGTCGACTTGCTTTTTCCTCTCTTCGGTAATGGAAAGAGTATCAAAAAGGGCGTCATACATGTGGGTAGTCAGAGACGGGATAGCGCTATCAAAGGGAGTACAGTGAAATTCCACCGCCCGCCCCAGGCGGCTGCCGATTTCGTTAACCAGGTCAATTTCAAAACCAACCAGTTTTCCATCAGAGTCTCTGGAAGAATAAGGGGTATAATCACAATCCGTGCCCACCTTGAGAGTTTCCCCTTGGGCCTGAGCCAAAACCGGGGTCATTAAAATAAAAAAAAGCCAAACCAAAAGAAAATTTTTCATAATTCCTCCGTGTTATCGACCCATCAGGCTGAAAGATCCAAAGGTGATCTGACAACCTAAGGGTCCTCTAAAAACGAGTTCCCAAGGTCAAAAAATATAAAACGACCTTGACCCTAAATTCGGGTTATTTTATCACTACAATCCGAGATAGCAAAAAAAAAAATTTTAATATTGATTTGAGATACCTGAAGTATGTCGATATCCCTTCTCCAAAGCCCCGCAGGAACACCCTGCGAGAGTGGGGGTTTCGGTTTTTTTTTTGCGATATACAGCAGCTATGCCGGCATGAGCGACCATGTCAGTTTCTATGCTACTCTTCGCCATAAGTCTCCACTGCATCAATAAGGTTTATCCCGCTAAAAATCAAGCCCTCAGGGCAACAGCGTCAAACCACGCTAGAGCTGGCGCTGACTTAGAAATTTTTTACTGTCCTCCCAAAGCCTCAAAGTGGTAACGGTTAGCTCATGGTGCCCATCCAAGGCGTCCAAAATTGAGAGAAATCGAAAGCCAACCAAAAACTGACCGTTTTCTCCAACCAGTATATGGGGCAGTACGGAACGCAAAAGCTTGGGTAACAAAGCGGAGTTCAACACTGAACAAACTGGGAGTTGTATATCCAGCGTGGAAAAAAAGGGAAGAGTGCCGCCTTCGGGCGGGATGTTCCATAGGTGGGAGGCTGCATGCCGAGACAGTACCATGGTATAGCGCAGAGCATGGGCAGGCGCAAGGAAAACCAGGTGAAACATTTCATCCGCAAAGCAAAAAATACGGCTACTCACTGCTCAAGGCAGCCGCCAGTTCCACCAAACCGCTCATACTCTCTAGCGCCAAACTCGGCCGGCGGTCACTCGTAGGACAGTGCCCCGCCCGTTCCGCCGGCAGTCACAATATGGCCTTACACCGAAAAAACTCCGAGCACCGAAATCTCTTTATCGATCGCCTCGGCCCCATGATGATTGCGGAAGCTCCGGCCTGAGGATTCTTTACCAGCTGGGCATTGGCAGATATAGCAGGTATCAGGTTGATGAGTAGGGGGGGCGGCTTGTGAACCAACTGACGATAGGCTGGGCGGCGTCTTTAAACGATCTGTTTGGTGCTGTGCCAGAACTTACGCAGAGCCAATTTCCAGAGTCATGGGAGAAACGGAAAAAAATTGGACGCCAGCTAAGCCAACTCCAGCCTGAAACTTTTTGCTGTGCTCCGTTTTTTATGGAGACCCAATCATCGTCAAGGCTTAATTTGCCATTGAATTATCAGCCCTGGATTTAGTTTATTGGTTATTGTTCAGGCGGAATGAGTTTATGATGCCAACAGACCCGTACTCACCTTAACCTGGTTTAAGGTACATAACACTTTAGCCAGGTCACGATGTTAACGTCTGGGCAACGGGACGTTTTTAGGGGCAACTTATTTTTTTCAGATTCATTTGAGCTCATAAGACCTGAAAGCCGCAAGATTAACAGGCTCCTGAGGGCTTCATAGTCATCAATTATGCTGCCTAATGCAACTGATGGCGGACTTGGGGAGACGCCAGAGTCTGAATAAAAATTCCAAACCTCAGAACAACTCTTCGGATGAATCTTTCAGACAGTAGCATCGGCTGGGAAGCCTAGAGATGAGAAAAGGGTATTATTTTGGGAAGTGAACAGAGACCCTAGTACACAGTCAAGCGGTTGACTGTGGGTTGGCGAGTTCAAACTCTAAAAGGGCTAGTCCCCCAGATTATTCGTACGCGTTCACCGGGTTTATATAAATGATAAAATAGAAGGGACAAGTTTAAATAAACATACCTTGAAAGCCGCTGCCGGTGAAGCCTGAGCAAAAGTCATTCGACAGTCCAAACG
>JAISWF010000078.1 GCA_031271165.1 Deltaproteobacteria bacterium | reverse complement strand
CGATATAAATAATTTAAACTATCTGTTTATTTATGTTATGATCGAATAATCTGGGGGACTAGCCCTTTTAGAGTTTGAACTCGCCAGCCCACAGTCAACCGCTTGACTGTGTACTAGGCCGGATGAAACTGTACTCGACCGTTATCGGACGTATCACTTACCGTTACGAGGAGTTCGTCTCGGAGTATCAGGCATTTGGGGCTCCACTTTCAAAAATCTTCAGCGCTTCATCAATCTTCGTAAATATGCTGGTCACCATCCCTGAGTCTGAAGTGTACGGCCCATTTACGTGAGAAGTTTAATCAAATGAACAAAGAAGAGTTTCTTGACCACCTCTCAGGTGGACAATTCTCAAAAGCTAAACTAGAGCTGGCAATTCGCAATGTGAAACTTAATGCTAAAGATACAATAATTGATGCTCAGCGAAAAAAATTTAATGATATCGTCGTAAATCTATGCGCTAAGAACAATAAAATACGTGTCACGATGGGATTAAGAGAAAAAGTAGTCACCGATATCTTGGGTTTAACGCAAGCGTTTTGAGACCTCTGGTTGTTTTGTTTTGAGCAACTACACTCGACCATCTAAAGCGGCCTAAAAGCCTTTTATATATTTCTAAATTTACTATTGAGCCATCCACAATCCACAAAAGGAGGCTCTGAAATATGCCCGCCTCTATCAAAACTGGTTGATTTCTAATTTCGCCCTTGATTTCAACATAAGAGGGCTCGGCATTGGCTGGGAATCGTTTATTATCTGAGCCAGCAAACTAATGTTTAGTTCAATCCCAAGATGGCTTTTAAGAATCAGCTCAATCTTACGAATTGAAACGTTCACGTCGAACCTTAGAGCGATGATACACTTGAGCAGGTCAGGACCGATCAGGCTCTGTTTTTTTATATCCTCAGGACTCGTGCCCTGGTGGATTTTACAGCATTTCGAGCATTTGCAGGCTTGGCCGGGATGTTCTATTATCTCAGGTCGGATCTCAGGAAATTCAATTTGTTGCTTTGAGCTGTCGCCTTTTTTCCAACGCTTCATCTCATAACCACAATCGCAGGTTGTGGATGGATGGTTAAACACATTGGTTTTCGTGATTTGTTCTTTGATGGATTTCGTGCGGTTTTGAGGCATGTGCATACACTAGCCTCCACAATTCTTTTTCTGGCCAGTGTCTTTATTTTGCAGCTCCCTTGGCATCTTACCAATGTTCGTTGAACCGCTTGGAGCTGTTGTTTGAATCCGCAGCCGGCTAACCGAGTTTGAGAGTCTGGTTAGCAATAGTTTCTTTGGCGCTCGCCAACTCGCTCTCAAGCTCGGTTTTCTCATCTATTAATTGGGAGTTGATAGCCTGGGCTTGCTCTAAAGATGGTTTTATTGTGGTGTTTTCTTCCTTGAATTCAACATTTTCAGCCTGAGCCTGACTCTGACTCCCCCCTCATGAGTTAATTAAGCCTTATATTACACGCAGCGATAACCACACCAAAGCTTATTTGTTTTACAAATGGGCCAAATATATCTCTCTTGGAAATTCGTTCTTATAAGGAGTAATCATGTCTTTTAGCTATGAGCCATCGGGAAAATTTGCTTCGGCGGCTATCATTATGGTGCCTTTGGTTACGGCCATCGCCTCAGTGATTCTCGGAGTGGGTTATGCCTTCGCCTCCTGGCATAACCCAATAATCTACATTGGGGTAGTTCTGCCCTTTCTTTGGGCTTTGTTGGTGACTCTTTTAGCTGGCTGGACCTTAAGCGTCTTTCCGGTTCGGAACTCGGCCTTGGCCATCTTGTTGGGTTTAGTAGGAGTTTTGCCGGGGTATGCAGTTGAAACCGCAACCTGGCTGGCTTTGTATTTAAACCAGTCCCCCGACCCTATAACATTTGGAACCGGGCGAAAAAGCCTGTCTATCGCTCTCAGTAGCGTCTCAATCGAAGATGTTTGGTTATTACTATCAAATTTCAGAGAAACCTTTCCCTTTCTTTTGGAAGTCATTAATGAGGGGGTTTGGAGTTTATCTGGTAATAGTGTCAGCGGGATGGCTTACAAAGCCATTTGGGCGGCCGAGCTTTTGATTTTTCTCTTTTTTATTGGCTCAAACTATCGGAGTTTAGCCAATAGGCCTTTTTCTGAAGATGAAGGAAAGTTTCTCAAAAAGAAGATTATGCCAAAAGTCTTAATGTTCCCAGAAGGACCAGATGATCCGTTGACCAAATTACAAAATGGTGATATCGGGTACATCTTTGTCGGTCCAGAGGAAACGGATCTCTCCGAACCTCACCTGAAAGTGACTCTGTTTTCACTAGAGGACGTAGATTTGCCTGAGGGCTATTTGACCGTCTCTACGGTCGTTTATAGTGGGAAGAAGAAAGAAAAAAAAGAAAGTGTCCTCCTGAGAGAGGCGGGCATCCCTAAGGTCCAAGTCGATCAGCTCCTGAAGAAACTGGGATGATTTCAGCCCGGTTGCTTAATCTGATAATCGGTGGTCGGACCTAAAAGTTAATCGTCTGGCCGCCATCTATTTTCAATGACAGCGTTTTTTCAGTTTGATCAAAATATTGGCTAACCAAGGACCAGTCAATAGTTTTAGAGCGATCCTTGATTTATTGAGGCGGCGGTTTCACCGCCTCAATACTTCTCTGGCCAAAAACCTGAAGAAGTCCACTGGCCAGTTTAGCGGTGAGGGTGAATGGGCCAACCGGCGGTTGTAACTTAGCGGCCAATTGAGGCTATCTAAATGTTATTTGAAAATTTCGCTTGAGTGGCCCTTTTTACCGCCACACCAAAAAAAGCATCTTTATTTCATCAATTCAAACCGTTAAAAGAACAATAGTTAAAAACAAGTATCAATAAGATGCTTTCATTTTGCATCAACAATAATACATAGAAGTGCTTTGGAAAAACTTAAGGAAAGACCGACCCTGGTTCTGGACATCTTACCACTAGACCAGACTGGTGGAAAGTCGCCTATGGCTAAGAGAAGATTAGAGAAAAAAATGCTTGACAACTTTTTCGAACGATCGTATTGTAAGTAAAATGCTATCCAAGTAAATACTTTGTTTGGCAAAATTTATTTATTATTTTATGGCTTTAAGATTTTTTTCTGTTATTTAATAATAAAATAATAATAATAATAATAATAATAATAATAATATTTTTGCTTCTTTTTAATAGATAAAATAGAACTATTTCATAAGTTTAGTTTTTAAATAAATTTTATTATTGATAAATTATATGTCGAAAAACATTAAACTGCTAACATATCAACAATGTTTCCCTGAACATACCAAAAACAGAGAACGACAACTCTACCAACCTGCTGACTGAAAAAACCGTGTTATCTGGCGAATATACGGTCTTGACAGTCCCCTCGGCCCAGAAAATGTTTGCGGCCATGCAATGGCGAATGCCAGAGCTGATACTTCTTGACGTTGACATGCAGGTGATGAACGGATTCGAGGCTATCAAGATTCTTAAGGAAAATCCCAATACCCTAGACATTCCTGTCTATTTTTAACCGCCTTGAACTAAAGCTCTACTGAACTCGAAGGTCCTATGCTTGGAGTCATGGATTACATAGCCAAGCCCGTCACGCCTCCCCTGCTGCGCAAGAAAATAGCCCTCCACCTGCTTATAAAGAATCAAAAAACGTAAGCTTCAGGACTTCAACGACAATCTGCTAATAATGGTTGAGGCCAAAACCAAAACTATCGTCAAGTTTCAGAACAAAATCTTTAACGCCATGGCCGAAATGGTGGAAGGCTGCGGCAGTGCAGCTGGCTCCCACATCATTGACACCAAATTTTACCTTAGGGCCCTTTTGTCATCGGTGAACAGTGCCGGCCTCTGGCCTGAGCAGTCCAGCAGCTGGGATGTTGATTTACCTGCCCAATCCTCCCAGCTCCATGATGTTGGCAAAATATCCATTCGCGACAGCGTCCTTAAAAAACCTGGCCAGCTAACTGATGAACAATACGACGAAATGAAAGAACATGTCCGTTTTTTGCTTGGGTTTCATTGAAAGACTGGAGGAAACCGAAGAGGATAGCCAGTTTTTTCAGTTCACCAAAACATTTATAGCCTTCCACCATGAGAAATGGAACGGTTCCGGGTACCCCTACGGCCTTTCCGGTAAAAATATACCGTTACTTGGTCGCTTGATGGCCATAGCCGACCTCTACGATGTTTTAACCTCCGAACGCCCATATAAAAGGGCCTTCAGCCGCAAAGAAGCAGCCAGACTTATTATTAATGACAAAGGAACCCACTTCGAGCCGACTTTAGTTGGCCTTTTGAAAGCATTCACCAAGTTGGGGGGTTATTACCGGCATCTGGCAAGTTACCTTGACCAACCAACACCTCGGACAGTTTCTGCCCGGCCCCAGTCATTTTGACCTTTTGGTCCTGTTGGTCTCTTTAAGCCACCGGCCTAGCCAAAAATCTCAGAGCCAATGTGCGCCAGCCGGTCTCTGTCTGTGGTTACAGCGGCCTTAAGGATTTGAAAAAATCATTCCAACAGTCGGCATTGGCCCCTGATTTACCTGGCTAGGTTATCCACCTTCGCCCCTATTTGGCGAGAGGACTTCATCTTTTTTTTGTCAGAACTATAATCGTCGATACCAAAAAAAGAAAGAACATTTTCTGAGTTAACCTGTTGATTTGTATTTGAGCGGTAACGTGGCGGGTTTTCTAAACTGGGAGCTAAAGATGGACTGGAAGAAACTCCAGGATCCCTGGTATTTTACTTCGTTCTCCGAGCCTTACGTTCGGACGCAGCGACGTCCTCATTGGACTTGGGGACCCCATCTCTGGCCAAAAAATTTAACAGTCCCCCATCATCACCGCCGGGATGAGATCCCCTCCGAATTCAGGACGGCCGGCCGATCTGATGAAAATTCTCATCAGGTCAGTGGCTCAGCAGATTGGCTCCAGCTAAGGGGCCTCAAAATGGCAACACTAGCCATGATGCTGTTGTTTCTTCTATTTTCTATTCCTTCGGTCCAGGCTGACCGGACTTTTTTATCCGAATTTACTCAAACCCTTTTCTCCAAAGACAGTACCACCCCGGTGATTTCGGCCAACAAAGTCATTCAAACCAGGGATGGGTATATTTGGTTCGCCACCTACGGTGGACTTATCCGTTTTGATGGCCACCACTCCAAGGTGTTCGGAGAAAACTCGGGGCTCACGACCAACAACGTATATACAGTCTTTGAAGACTCCGGCGGCCGGCTGTGGGTTGGGACCAACGATGCCGGGGTGGCCCTTTATCATGACGCCAAATTTACTTTCCTGACCGTAGACGACGGTCTGCCTTCGTCATCCATCAGAGACATTGCCCAGGACTCAACCGGCAGTGTCTATGTGGCCACCACCTTGGGCCTGGCCTACATCCGGCCAACCGGCAATCTAACGATGGTCACCACGGCCGACGCTCATCCCATCATCACCAGCAATATCGAAATTGCCCCCAATGGAGACACCTGGTGTATCCTCAACGATGGAAGTGTTCAAATCATCAACAACGGACAGGCTGTTTCAGAATTCCCCCACGATTATTTTAATGGCTCCAGTCTCAGCTCAGCCTTTTCCGCCAGTGACGGCCAGATATGGCTGGGAGCATATAACGGCCAAGTCTTCCGTTTCAATTACGACAGCGGTCAATACTCCCTGATGTCTGCCGAAAGCGGCCGAAACACCATCAACGGTTTTTATCAGGATCGCTCCAACCGGGTCTGGATATGTTCCGACAACGGAATCGGCTATTTTGAGGACGATGTTTTACATCTGGTGGATGGAGGCCTGATTAACAATTCATTTGAAAATATGATTGAGGACTATGAGGGCAACTATTGGTTCTCGTCAAGCCGGAGCGGAGTGCTTCTCCTGGCGAAGGCCAGTCTGAAAAACGTTTTTTTCGCCTACAACCTCCCCGAGATGACCGTCAACGCCAGCGCCGAATATCATGGGCAGCTTTTCCTGGGAGCGGACAACGGCTTAATGGTAATTGACGACCATGGGCTGCCCATCGAAACCGATCTGACCCGGAAGCTGCGTAACACCAGGCTCCGTTCCCTGGTGGTCGATGATGACGACAACCTATGGATAGCTACTTATAGTAATTTTGGCATAATACGCTATAAAGACGGCCAGTGGGTTTCCATCACCACCAAAGACGGACTTATAAGCGAAAGGGTCCGCTCCATCTGGCCCCGCCATGGTGGAGGGGTAATAGCCACAACCTCCAACGGCCTGTCAATAATCAAAGACGACATGGTCACCAAAAGCTACACCATCGTCGATGGGCTGACTATGCCGGTCATCCTCAACGTTATTGAAATGGACGACGGCGTCCTCTACGCCGGCAGTGATGGCGGCGGGATATATCGGATCGACCAAGACAGCGTTACCAACATCTCCACCTCCGACGGGCTCACCTCAGGTGTAATTTTGAGGATGACCTTCGATGAGGCCTTTGGCGGCTTTTGGGTCTCAACGGGAAACGGAATTTGCTTTCTGAGCCAGTCGGGTGTCAAAAGGCTCGACCAGCTGTCAGGCTACGACAACAGCGTCTTTGATATCAAACTCATCGGCGATGATGAGATATGGCTGTTGAGCTCCTCTGGTATCCATATTGCCAGCCGCTCGAACCTTTTGTCAGACAGTCCCTTAATTCTCAACACCCTCGGCAAGCAAGACGGTCTCACCTCACCGCTCACGGCTAATTCAGTCAATCTTCTGACTGACCAGGGAATTCTTTTAATTTCTTGCACCAAAGGTGTTCTCAGTATCGACACGGCCAACGTCTTAAAAAACCTGGTCAAACCGAAGCTGGTCATCAACAGCATAATAATCGACGATCTGAACATCGAAAGCCCGGATTTTTCAAAAATTATTGAGATCCCGGCCCAGGCCAGACGCATAATTGTCGATTTCGCTCTCCTGAGCTATTTTTCGTCACACAACAACAAGGTCTCGGCCTTTTTGGAAGGATTTGACAACTCTCCGACTACGTTCGACATGAGTCAGGCCACCTCCGTGAGCTACACCAACCTAGCCAGCGGCAGATACTCCCTTCGTCTGGTCGGACTCAACGCCAATGGCGTATTGAGTAACGAGATCGTCGTGCACTTCAGGAAAATCCCCAAATTGCTGGAGAGCCCACTGTTCTGGTTCGCTTTTCTCATTGCGGCGGCTACGCTGATCTTTTTCTCCGCCAAAAGTTACAACAAACATAAGATGCTTCAGAAAGACAAGCTGTTAATAGGGGTCAACCAGGCAGCTTCACTTCTGATAGCGGACATCCACGACGATATGGACCAAGCAGTTTGGAGGGCCCTAAAAATCCTCGGCGAAAGTGTGCTTGCCAAATCCGCTTTCCTCTGGCGAGACAGCTCTGGGAACGATGCCCCCAGACCAGGCCGGATCACCTTTTGGCACCTGGGCGAAGAACTGACCGGAAATACCAGACCGGTCTCCATTGATATACCAGTTATTGAGCCTCTTTTTGATTTGAGTACCTTGTCGAGACTCAAATCAAGAGGCCTGGAGCTGGATGCAAAACAATTGGTCGCCGCCAACGTGCCGGCCGAGATTATCGGTGATTCGAAATTTTTCACTGTTATTCCGATTACGATCCAGGAAGACTTGTGGGGGTTTATCGGTTTCGCCAGCTATTCGCTCCATAAGTACTTCACCCCCGAACAGATGGATATCCTTGCCTCTGGCGGGCTACTAATGGCCAGCGCCTTAGCCAGAAGCGACATGATAATTGATTTCATCGGAGCCCGGGAGGCGGCCCTGGAAGGCGCCAGAGCTAAGAGTAACTTTCTGGCTCGGATGTCTCATGAAATCCGCACACCCCTGAATGCCGTGATTGGCATGAGCGAACTGGCCTTGAGAGAAAATATCTCGCCTCCAACTGCGGCTACTTACGTGTCAGGAATCAGCCAGGCCGGGCGCAACCTGTTATCAATTATCAACGACATCCTGGACTTCTCCAAGATCGAGTCCGGGCTTCTCCAGCTAGACATCGTCCCTTACGAAACCACCTCTGTCCTCAACGATGTGCTCAACATAATCAAGACCAGGGCAGTCGAGCGAGGTCTGTTGCTCCTTGTCGATGTTGCTCCCAGCATCCCCCGCTCCTTGACCGGAGATTCGGCCAGACTCCGTCAAGTGTTGGTGAACCTTTTATCCAACGCCGTCAAATACACTCACGATGGTTTTGTCAAGCTTGAAGTTCGAGAGATCGCCAGGGACAATGATTCAACAATGCTATGTTTCAGCATCTCCGACAGTGGCCTGGGCATCAAACCTCAGGACATGGACAGCCTTTTCGGGGATTTTGTCAGAGTCGATCTTGAACGCAACCGGGGCATAGAGGGAACCGGTCTTGGTCTTTCGATAAGTCGCAACCTTTGCCGGTCGATGGGTGGGGATATCTCGGTCGAGAGCGTCTACGGACAAGGGTCAGTCTTTAGGGCTACCATCAACCAGACTCGCAAATCTGATGAGCCGCTGGCCTTTGTCAACAACCCAGGACGCATCCGGGCTCTCATCTGGCATGAGCGCACCCAATACTCTGAGTCGATTGCCTTGGCCCTTGAGTCGCTGAAAGTCGCCTCCATAGTGGTGGCTAACGAGCCCCAACAATTCATCAGCGAACTTGAAAACGGTCGGTGGACTCACGCCTTCACCTCAACCTCTGAGGCTGAGCAAGCCCAGTTAATTGTCAGGACCAATAATCTGACCACCAAGGTTGTGCGGCTGGTTGACGCAGGAGAACCCCTGACGCCCTCAGATTCCGAAAGCCTCATGACTCCGTTGTGGGTCGTCCCTGTGGCCAACCTCTTAAACGGGGTCACCATGGCCGAAAAGGGGGAAAGACTTGGCGTCAGTTTTACGGCGCCCAACGCCAAAATGCTGGTTGTCGACGATATCGCCACCAACCTTCAGGTTGTCTGCGGCCTGCTTGCACCGTATCGCCTCAAGACCGACACCTGCATGAGTGGTTTGGAGGCCATCGAGTTAGTCAGAACCAAAGAGTATGACATCGTGCTGATGGACCATATAATGCCGGGCATAGACGGCAAGGAGACAACCAAACGAATCAGAGAACTTGGTGGACGGTTAGCTAAAATACCGATCATAGCCTTGACCGCCAATGCTTTGTCAGGTGTCCGTGAGGACTTCCTTAGAAGCGGCTTTGATGATTACCTGGCCAAACCCATTGAACTTTCCAAACTTAATGGCGTGTTGGACAGTTGGATACCAGAGAACAAACGCGAAAGACCGCAGCTGATGCCAGAAAAGAATGTCCAGGCCCCTTCTTTTGAAGACATTAAAGGCCTGGACTCGGCCAAAGGTCTCAGGCTGACCGGCGGTTCCAAGGAAGCCTACCTCAATATCCTCAAAATATATCATAGCGATGTCGAAGAGCGTTTGGACATTTTGAGAAATTTTTTGACGGGCGGAGAACAGTCATTAGCCGACGATCAGTCGATGGTCAAATTTATCACCTATGTCCACGCCCTTAAGAGTGCCTCAGCCAGTATCGGGGCAACCGAGATCGCCTCGACAGCGGCAGCTTTGGAGGAAGCTGGGACCAAACGCAATACGGAGGTCATCTGGACCTTGCTGGGTGGTTTTTGTGACTCTCTTTCGGCCATGGCGGAAGCAATCGGCCAATCCCTCCAGCTCAATTCACGCCGCAGTGGCCGCCCAAAGGGTTCCCGGTAATTACTGGTCAGACTGCAAGATGCGCTGAAATTGTATAATGCCGAGATGATTGACGAAATATTGAAACAATTAGGACCTGGGCAAAAAAAACTGTACACAAAAATGATTCTATGTTAATATAGACTCATGATTTCGATATCAACATTTTTCCAAGCGGTCAAGCCGCATTTAAACGAAAAGTTACGACGTATTCTTGCTGCGGCTCTCACTATTGGTGGTGACCGTGGAACAACAACACTAGTAACAAAAGAGACAGGTATCTCCTTTAGAGAAATTAGGCGAGGTTTAGACGAATTGGCCCTTGAACCCACGAAGTCTAGCGGGTTTCGCAAAAAAAGGAGTGGTCGAAAAAAAATAACTGAAACCAATCCTGAGGTCCTCAAAGACTTAAAAGACTTGGTGGATGCAACCACACGAGATGACCCTGAATCGCCACTACTATGGACATGTAAGTGTTGTGGCTTATCGGATTTGTCGTATTTTTCGGCTCAGCGATTTTGTCGTATAGTCGGGCCGCTGGTTTGGGAGGTGAAGGGGGGTGCCAAGCCCTCCCGGGGGGTACCCCCCGGGAGGGCTTGGCACGATATTTGCTAGTTCACAAATTCCCTCTTTGCCACAAAAACATGTACTTATGCTTAAATACTAGTATTTTTTTCTGCTTACGATTATGTATGCTCCTATTCCATAATCATATGCACCCTGTAGTAGTTGCCGCAATACCG
>JAISWF010000027.1 GCA_031271165.1 Deltaproteobacteria bacterium | reverse complement strand
GGCAAGCGAGTTTATCGACAATACAAGAGTATATTCGGCATCAAGGTTAATCATGACCGGAACGCATTCATCCGCTAGACTAAAGTCTACCGGTTTTCTGCGATAAGACTTATAAATTTCATGACTGCCTTTGGGCCTGTTTTTTGGAGGTCTGCCAAAAAACTGGGCCAGACACCTTTACCTGCAAAAGTTTTCATTTTATAAATATTTAGTTCTTTTTTTTGATAATTCCATGATCTAATAATCTTCTTTCGCTGACCAAATTACTGGAGGCCGAAAGGGCTAAGGCTCTTTTGGCCTTTTTTTATTCTTAAATAAACAGTTCAAAAAATTAAGGAGCATAAAATGACTACTAACCTAGCCTATCAATTGTCCCCGCAGGAAGAAAGGATTGCCGCTGGGGCCATTGACCAGCATGACCGACCTCGGCCTTTTAAAATTTTAGACAGCTTTCAAGGCCAAACTCCAGCCATTGACATTGAAAGGGCTTTGTATTTCACACGTTCGATGAGACAGACCGAGGGGCAGCCACTGACCCTCCGTTGGGCCAAGGCTCTGAAACATATTGCTGAAAACATTACAGTACGAATAACCGATGACCAGCTTCTGGCTGGTCGAGCCGGCCAGCCCGGACGCTACGGGATCCTCTATCCCGAAATTGACGGTGACTTTTATCCCATTGTTTTGGAAAACCTCCACCAGCGCCAAAAAAACACCTTCAACATCAGTCAAGCCGATGCCGGAGTCATCGCTTCAGAAGTGGCCTCCTTTTGGAAAGGCAAAACCTTCCATGAGCATCTCAACCAAGCTCTACCTGATTACCTGCGAGGGGTGACTTACACCGATTCGAAAGGGCTCAGCTCCAAGTTCGTGGTCAGCGAAACCAGTTCTTACCGCTCGGCCCTGCAGTGGGTCCACGACTATGAAAAGGTCCTCAAGCGCGGCCTTTTGGATATCCAAAACGAAATGAAAGAAAAGCTTTCATTGCTTGATAAAAACAGCGTTATCGATCAAGTGGACAAGAAACCCTTTTATGAAGCCATGGTTACCGTCTGTGACGCCGTCATGATCTGGGCGGCCCGGCATGCCAAGCTAGCCAGCCAACAGGCAGCCGAAACCTCAGACGAAACTCGCCGGGCTGAACTGTTAAAGCTTGCGGCTATCTGCGAGCGGGTCCCAGCCTATCCAGCCAGAACCTTTCACGAAGCGCTCCAGTCTCAGTGGTTTATCCAGCTGTTTTCCAGAATTGAGCAGAAAGCCAGCGCCGTCATTTCCAACGGGCGGATGGATCAATACCTTTACCCTTACTACTTAAACGACCTCAAAGCTGGAATCTCTAATGATAATGACATCAAAGAGCTTTTGGAGTGCCTATGGGTAGAAATGGCTCAATTCGTGGATTTGTACATAAATCCTACTGGAAATGAATTCAACGAGGCCTACGCCCATTGGGAAGCAGTCACTATCGGAGGCCAAACCAAAGAAGGGCACGATGCCACAAACGACCTGACTTATCTTTTCCTGGAGTCAAAAAGGGAGTTTCCGCTCAATTACCCCGATTTAGCGGCCAGAATTCATGCCAGGAGTCCTCAAAGATATCTGATGGAGGTAGCTAAAACCATTCAGGATGGCTCCGGCTTTCCCAAGCTCATCAACGATGAGGAGATCATCCCGCTTTACAGCGCCAAGGGCGCCCCCCTGCCCGAGCTCTTGGACTACTCAGTTTCCGGCTGCACCGAAGTCAGAATGCCAAACCGGGACACCTATACTTCCGGTTGCGTCTACATCAATTTTGCTGCGGCGATAGAATTTGTCCTCTATAACGGCCGCCTGAAAAAGTACGGTCCTGAAATTATCGGTCTTCAGACTGGAGATCCGAGAGACTTCCAGAGTTGGGATCGATTTTACCAGGCCTATCAAGCTCAGCATCTAAATCTCCTCAACAAGGCTCTGGCTCAGCAATATGTCGTCGATACCATCCGCCCCGAGCATTTCGCCACTCCTTTGGCCTCAGTGCTTCATGATCTATGCGTCAAACACGCTAAAGACCTCCAGTCACCCCGGATCGAAGAGGGTTTTGATATCTCGTATTTCGAGTTTCTAGGCTACGGGACAGTCGTAGACAGCCTAGCTGCAGTTAAAAAGCTGGTTTTCGAAGATAAAAAGCTCACGATGACTGAAGTCATTGAAGCTCTGGAAGCGGACTTTGTGGGCTATGAACCTGTCTTGGCTCTCCTCAAAGGCGCCCCTAAATACGGCAACAACGACCCCTATGCTGACTCAATTGCCAGGGAAATAGATTTAATCTCCCAGAGACGGGCCGCAGTGGCCTCGGCCGAAAGGGGGATCAATGTGGATCTGAGGTACGTCCCCATCACCTCTCATGTGCCCTTTGGCCGAGTCATCTCAAGCACTCCCAACGGAAGGAAAGCCTGGACCCCGCTTTCAGACGGCTCTTCCGCTTCTCACGGAGCTGACCGCCAAGGCCCCACGGCGGTCATGTTGTCCAACCATTACTCCAAAAATTATCAGCTGACCAACCGGGCCTCTCGCCTTTTGAACATTAAATTGTCCCCCAGCTGCGTTAAGGGTGAAGACGGAGCCGAAAAAATCGTTGGATTAGTCAGGGCTTGGTGCGATCTTAAGCTATGGCATATGCAGTTTAATATAATTAATAAGCAAACGCTTCTGGAAGCACAAAAAAATCCAGATGCCTGGTGCGGGTTATTGGTACGAATCGCTGGATATAGTGCTTATTTCTGCGATTTATCATCTGATTTACAATCTGATATTATTGAACGGACCGAACATGCGGGATTTTAATTGATATGAACATTGAAGGCTTAATTTTTAATGTTCAACGTTTTAATGTGCATGATGGAAAAGGCATTCGGACAATCGTTTTTTTTAAAGGCTGTCCTTTAAGGTGTCAGTGGTGTTCCAATCCAGAGTCCCAGAAACCGCAGCCAGAACTGGGCGTTAATCCCGGTCTTTGTCTGGGAACAAAAGTCTGCGGCCGATGTCTGACGGTCTGCCCCAGCGGGAGTCTGGCAAAGCAGGGCCAAGCTTTGATCTTTGACCGCCGCAAATGTACTGGCTGCTTACTTTGTGTTCAAGCGTGTCCTGCCGGGGCCCGTTTTTGTTACGGGCAAAAGATGACTACCGCTCAGGTGCTGCAAAAGGTGGAAGAGGATGCCGTCTTTTATCAGCGTTCTGGAGGTGGACTAACCATCAGCGGAGGAGAGGCCCTCGCTCAACCGGTCTTTGCCTTGGCTTTGCTTAAGGAGGCCAAAAAGCGTCACCTCAATACCGCCTTGGAGACCTCCGGGGCCTGCGATTTTGAGATCCTCAAAGAGGTCTCCATTTATCTTGATTCGATCTTTTATGACTTAAAGCACTTCGATGATACTAAACACAAGCAATTCACCGGCTTGGGCAACCAAGCCATCATCGAAAATCTCCACCGGCTCGCCGGAGTCTTTACCAAAAAGATAACCATCCGTGTCCCGGTTATACCTGATTTC
Organism: Deltaproteobacteria bacterium; assembly: GCA_031271165.1. Taxonomy (GTDB): domain Bacteria; phylum Desulfobacterota; class Desulfarculia; order Adiutricales; family Adiutricaceae; genus JAISWF01. The sequence continues at coordinate 4,647 of JAISWF010000027.1, read as the reverse complement.
AATGACACAGCGGCTGATTTACGGAGCCTCAAGGCTCTCGCCCCCAAAGGAAGCCATATTGCCGTTGAGTATCTTCCGTATCATCGCATCGGCGAAGTTAAATATAATTTTCTAGGTAGAAACTACAAATACAAAAACGTAATTCCTAATGAAGATAAATTTAACAATTTAATATCAGAGATTAAATGATAAAATAAATTTTAATTCTATCATTTAACACCTTAAACATTCACATGAGGTTCAAGTATGAGCAAAACTCTATCGAAAATTTTAATGGCTTGCTTTCTGCTGCTGGTCCTAGGGCTGACCGGCTCTCTAGGGGCCCAGGAGAAACCGCTGGTACACACCAGCGCCCAGCCTGCCTTGCACGGTATGCCCATCTGGCATGCCACCGAAACCGGTAAGATCGATCGTGCGCCTTTCAGAAGCGATTTTACCCTCTTCGCCTCCGGTGGCCCTCAAGTTGAGGCCTTAGCCGCCGGCCAATGGGATGTCGGGGCCATGGGAGCTGTCCCGACCATTTTGGCGGGCATCCGCTACGGTTACAAGTTTATCGCCATTTCCAATGACGAGTCGGAAACCAACGATCTATGGGCCCGCCCTGATTCTCCACTGTTAAAGACCAAGGGAGCCAATCCTAACTACCCTGAGATTTACGGAACAAAAGACGATTGGAAAGGCAAGAAAATCCTGGCCACTACGGTCTCCACCGGTCACTACGCCCTGTCATCTACTTTAAAGGCAGTCGGCCTCAGCGATGCCGATGTCTCCATCATCCACATGGAGCAGGCTCAAGCGGTTACAGCTTTCGGAGCTGGAGAAGGCGACATCCTGCAGCTCTGGGCTCCCTTTAGCTATATCGCTGAAGCTAAGGGCTGGATAAAGGTTTCCTCTGGGGCCAAGGCCGGGTCCATCATCTTAGGCGGGGTCGGGGCCAGAAAGGAATTTGCCGAGCAGCACCCTGAGCTGGTGGTGGCCTGGCTGGACGTCTATATTTCGGAAATTGAGGCCCTCAAGTCCGACCCAGAAGGCTCCGTGGCCCCACTTCTTAAGTACTTCACCGACTATTGCGGCCTGGAATTGACTGCAGAGCAGGTCAAACTGGAGTTTAAATACCGCCCGCTCTTTACCGCTGAAGAACAGCTTGAACTTCTGACCAACCCCGAAAAAGTCCCGGCTTGGTTGGACGGCACCGCTCGGTTTCTCTTGGAACAAGGCCGAATCAGCCAAGAGGAATACGACAGTTACAAAAATAACAACTACTTTATTGACGCCAGTTTTCTGGAAAAGTTAGTCCAAGCGCACAAATAAATGAATTATCTCTCTCGCCAATCAAACCAGGCCGCTGACTTCCAATCACCGGCCGCAGCCTCTAATCAGCCGCCGTCAGAGGCCAGAGAGCCGATTCTGGAAACGCCAGAGAAAGGCTTGGCCCCTGTGGAATGTTCCAATGGACGGCCAGAGACGGCTTCCAAGGCGAGCCCAATACCCAAAGCTGAGGGACCAATCGAACCAGGCCAAACCCGAGCCGATTGGTCCCCCCACTGGCTCACCCACTGGTGGCCAAAGCTGATCGAGGCGCGCCTTTCACTGCTCAGCCTGATAGTTTTTTTCATTTTATGGGAAGGAGTTTGCTACTTCGGGATAATCGGACCCTACCAACTTGTGCCGCCATCAAAGGTTATAAAGATCTTTATTCTAAAGCTCACTGAGGTTAACCCCGATGGAGCTTACCTCTGGGCTCACGCCTTATCAAGCTTGGGACTGGCTGTCTTGGGCTTTATGGCTGCCGCCTTGGTTGGCATACCCTTGGGCCTGCTTATGGGCTGGTACCCCCGCTTTAACTATATAGCCAGGCCGCTCTTCGACATTATCCGGCCCGTGCCGCCTATTGCTTGGATCCCGTTGGCCATACTCTGGTTGGGGATCGGAGTCAAGGCCAAGGCTTTCATCATTTTTCTGGCTTCTTTCGTCCCCTGCGTGATTAACTCCTTTACCGGGATCCGCCTGACCAACCCGACTCTGACTCGGGTGGCTAAAATTCACGGGGCCAGCGATTTCACTGTGTTCTTGAAAATCGGGACTCCTTCTGCTATTCCCATGATTTTCACTGGCCTGAGATTGTCTCTGAATGCCGCCTGGACCACTCTGGTGGCCGCTGAACTGCTGGCCGCTTCCCAGGGACTCGGTTTCATGATCCAGATGGGCCGCCGGCTGGCCCGTCCAGACATCGTCATCGTGGGGATGCTGACGATCGGGTTTTTAGGGGCCATTTTGTCCTGGGGCCTGACTAAAGCCGAGAAGCTTTTCGTCTCGTCTAGGAGGCTCTCTTGAAATTCAAGAGCCAATTTTATCCTCTTTTCTTGGGCAGCCTATCGCTTTCAGCTGCCCTTTTGCTCTGGATTATCGTCAATCAAATGGCCGGCCCAAGATTTCTGCCCAACCCTTTAAAAGTATTTGAAGAAATAGTTCGTCTCTTTAAAACACCCCTCAGCGGCAGGACCTTAATTGAACATGTCATCTTCAGCCTCAGACGGGTGATGGCGGCTTACGGCTTAGCTATCGTGACTGGGCTTCCGCTGGGGTTGATGATGGGCTGGAACGCTACCTGCCGTAAAATCGTCATGCCGATTTTCGAAATCTTTCGACCAATACCGCCCATCGCTTGGATTCCCATCGCCATTTTGTGGCTCGGCGTGGCTGAAGGCTCAAAGATCTATATCTGCTACGTAGGAGCATTTATCATCTTAGTCCTCAATTCCTTTACCGGAACACGCTACGTTGATCCACTTCTAATCCAGGCGGCCAAGGTCTTCGGGGCCTCAAAGAAGAGGCTGTTTTTAGCCGTTGCCGTACCGGCGGCCCTGCCTTCGATCTTTGCCGGCCTCCAAAACGGCATGTCGATGGCCTGGATGTGCGTTCTGGCTGCCGAACTGGTAGGAGGTCGGGAAGGCGTTGGCTTCATTATAATCCAGGGCATGAACCTTGACCGGCCGGAAATGATCTTAGCCGGAATGGTGGTCATCGGGGTACTGGGGACCGTCTTGGCCGCTTTCTTAAGATTATTAGAAAAACTCATCTGCCCTTGGCGGCGGCAACTGGTTTAACCGCTCTTGGCGGCCGCCCCAAAACGCCTCTAAAGGGTCAATAGACCGCCGCCAAAAAGCGGCAAAAGCCCAAACCAAAACTTTCAGCAATATGTTTCTTTGAGGTCAAATGGGAACCAGAAAAAATCTAACCTTTGAGGGCCTTGGACCAACTGCTGCGAAAGCGGCGCCCCCAAGTGAATATATTCTTTTCTGCCAGGGGCTGATGGTATCTTTTCAGCTGCTCGACCAGCTAAAAGTTCTTGATGGTTTCACCCTCGGGGTTAAGGAAAATGAGTTTCTAGTGGTCCTGGGACCAGGTCAATGCGGTAAAACAGTTTTACTTAACTGTCTAGCCGGACTCCAAGAGCCTCAAGCTGGTCTGGTCAGCTTTAAAGGCGCTCCGGTCAGAGGTCCCAGTGCGGAAAGAGGATTGGTCTTTCAGAAATATGCCCTCTTTCCCTGGCAAACAGTCGAGGAAAACGTGGCCTGGGGTCTTAAGTCCAAGGGAACAGCCAAAGCCGAACGCCGCAGAATCGCCGCTAAATATATTGAGCTTGTCGGCTTGACTGGTTTTGAAAAGGCTTACCCTCAGGCCTTGTCCGGGGGGATGAAGCAACGAGTTGGACTGGCTAGAGCCTACGCCTCTGGACCAGAAGTACTCCTCATGGACGAACCATTCGGGGCCCTTGATGCTCAAACCCGTTACGCCATGGAAAAGGAACTTCTGACCATCTGGGAAAAAGAAAAAAGAACTGTTATTTTCGTTACAAACAACATAGAAGAAGCTATTTATCTTGGAGATAGAGTAGTCTTAATGTCAAAAAGACCTGCTAAACTAAAAAAAGAGTGGGAAATAACTATACCTCACCCTCGCAGTTACACTGATCCGGTGTTTCTGGCCCTCCGCCAGCAGATTTCAGCTGACTACGATCTGGTACTTTAGATGAGGTCAAGCGAAGAACAATCTGCAGCTTCAAACAGCTGCCCTAAGGTCTCGGTTCGCCGCCTGACCAAAGCTTATGATTCTCTTTTGGTCCTCAATGACATAAGCTTTGATATCCATAAAGGAGAGCTTTTGTGCCTGGTAGGACCGACCGGCTGCGGCAAGACCACTTTTCTAAACTGTCTGACCGGCTTTCTCCCCCTGACAGCTGGAGAAATATTAGTAGACGGCCAGAGCATCGATCTGGCTCGGCATAACATCGGCTTTGTTTTCCAGGAACCATCCTCTATTCCGTGGTTAAAAGTCTGGGACAACGTGGCTTTCGGCCTTAGGATAAAAAAGCTCCCAGAAGCCGAGGTCAAAGACCGGGTGGAAAAAATGCTCGACACCGTCGGTTTGAGGCCCTTTGCCGATTACTATCCCCAGGAGCTTTCGGCCAGTCTTGAGCAGCGGGTGGCTCTGGCCAGAGAATTCGCCGTAAAGCCTGATCTGCTTCTGATGGACGAACCATACGGGCAGATGGATATTCAGCTGAGGTATTATCTGGAAGATGAAGTCAGAAGGATTCAAGAAGAAGAGGGAACCACGGTAGCTTTCGTCACGCATAATATTGAA
>JAISWF010000266.1 GCA_031271165.1 Deltaproteobacteria bacterium | reverse complement strand
GCCTAATGAGAATTTTCAATAATTTTAATCCAACAAATCTGTTCTCTTGAAATGACTTTTTTCGAAATTTTTTTCTGTAAATTCAGTCAGTTATGCCATTATTCACATTCGACTAGGTAACATACATTGCACAAGCTCCAAACGCAGGGGATTTGAACTGGTATAGTTCTGTAATAATAGTATATATGGCTACATATAGCTCAACGTCCTATCAAGATGGAAGATTAGCCATTCCAAACGGAGACAACATAATGAGTTTGTTCATTACCGCAGAAATCGGCATCAATCATAACGGTGACATTAATATCGCCAAAAAATTGATCGAAGTGGCCAAAGTCGCAGGCTGCGATGCAGTAAAATTCCAGAAACGCGATATTGACCTCGTCTATTCCAAAGAACTGCTCGACTCACCTCGTGAAAGTCCTTGGGGCACAACTCAGCGGGCTCAGAAAAAAGCCCTTGAGTTTGGTAAAGAACAGTACGACGAAATAGACCATTACTGTAGGGGAAAAGAGATCGAATGGTTCGCCTCGGCCTGGGACCTCAACAGCCTGAATTTTCTCGACCAGTACGATTGCAAATACGCCAAGATCGCCTCTGCCATGATCGTGGATTTGAGTTTGGTGCGGGCGGTGGCCGAACGGAAGAAATACACCTTTATCGCTACAGCTATGAGCGATTTAAAACAAATTGAGAAGGTAGTGAACATTTTTCGGGAAACCAATTGCCCTTTCGAACTGATGCACTGTGTTGGCACCTATCCCATGGACCCGACCCATGCCAACCTCAAATGCATAGAAACACTGCGCAATCACTTCAACTGTAAGGTCGGCTACAGCGGTCATGAGGCCGGGTTGGCCGTTTCTTACGGCGCCGCCGCCCTAGGCATTACCTCACTGGAAAGACATATCACCCTTGACCGTTCCATGTACGGCTCCGATCAGGCTGCGTCAGTAGAACCTAATGGACTGATATCCTTGGTAGGCGCCGTCAGAAAAATTCAATCCGCATTAGGCGACGGAGTCAAACGTGTCCTGCCAGAAGAGGAAAAGATTGCCAAAAAACTCAGAGCCCATATTGTTCCTGCGGAAACCAGACTTCAAGAAACTCTTGACTATCTCGTAAGCAGGAGTGAAATGCCATGTCGGCCCAGAAAAAGCGCCCTAATTTGATAATCCGTTTATTGGAAAAAACCCAAAGACTGTTAGCCTACGTGTTCAGTCCGACGTATCGGCTTCAGAAAAAGCTGTTGGCGCAACATAAAATTGAAAATGCTGCGACCATAAAGCATATTCAGAAAAATACTGAAACACTCTTCAAGCAGATCTCCACTCTGCATTATGCCGGGCGGGCAGTCTTGGATGCTCGGCTGACTAAGATTGATGAGTGGTTGGGGCTGTTGCGGGAAAATGACTCTAAGCACAAAGCCGAACTGGCAACCTTGGACACCCGCCTGACTAAGATTGAGGAGAGTTTGGACCTATTGCAGGAAAATGCTGCCCGGAACGATGCCGAACGGGTAGCCTCGGACACAAGCCTGAGCAAGATTGATGAGGGTTTGGACTTATTGCAGGAAAAGCCGCCCGACACGATGCCGAAAGGGTGAGTCGAGATGGCCGTCTGGCCAAAATTACCTTAGTTGATAAAAACATTGTTTAGGAGTTTATGTAGAAATTATCAAGGCTCTGCCGGGACATCGGGCAATATGCCGATAGCCGAGCTGAAAGCCGAGCCGAAGAAAGCCAAATTTTTAGCGTAAATACATCAATCTTGTTTAAAAAAAATTATGAAAATAATTTTCTATAACATACTTACAATCAGCAACAAATAGACTTGTCGCAGTGAAAAAAATAATATCAAAATCTAAAAGACTATATTTTGCTGCTTTTAATACATAACTAGATGGCTTTATAGATGGATGCATGATACCGAGGCCTGTGACATGTGCCCCAAACAATGCCTTTATATCAACCCAACAATGGTGTTTGTTTATCTAAGTATGACGGAGAATAATTTTGCCAATTTTGCATGCGTTAGCTGTCCCGCAAAATGTTTCCCAGGCAGAAATACCACTATATTATCGTGGTATTGCTGCCATAAAGACGGGGGGATTTTTACTGACGAAAGGCAACGAAATATCATTTGACACCTATTTAAATTCATTATCGATTAAAAAATGGAAAAAATACACAAATGCAACAAAATTTTTATTAAATCTAGATATATATGGTAAAATTGAAGTAAATATTCTTAGTCTTAATCTTTCCAATGGAAACTATGAAAAACTGATTATCAGAACGGAAGCTGTTACTGCCGTTGAGAGAACTGTTCTTTCATTTAGTCTGGATGAAGAAGAACCAAAGGAGCGGGTGTTAGCAGCCTTTTCGCTCAGGTGTATATCGGACGAGGCTGTATTATATGGTGGAACTTACTCGGCTGAAAGTGCTGAAGCCGACGAAAACAAAGTAAAATTGGCATTAAATATTTGTACTTTTAAACGAGAACAATACGTCGACAATACCATACAGCATATCTGGAATGAGATTTGGGACAACGCCGCCTCCCAACTCAATGGTCATCTAAGAGTCTTTATCGTGGACAATGCCCAGACCATTGACTCCGCACAATATAGTCAATTTAAAGAGGTTCGATATTACCCAAATAGAAACCTTGGCGGCGCTGGCGGTTTTACCAGAGGAATGCTCGAAATCATGAAAGATGAGGAAAAGTTTACCCATATAATCGTCGCCGATGATGATGCTCAATTGCTTCCCACTGCATTGGAAAAAATGTATTCTTTTTTGCTCCTGCTTAAACACGAATTTGCAGATCGGATGATAGGCGGCGCGATGCTAAGCGACACATTAAGATACTGGCAGTCATGTGGGTCAAACAGTCGCTCCAGCAAAGGAAAAACATTACTCGGAAAACACTCTCTGGATATGCGAAAACCTAAATGTGTTGTATTCAATGAAATTGAGGAACCCACCCAATACAATGGGTGGTGGCTTTGCTGTATACCGGTGGATAGGATTAAGAATAATGGCCTTCCTCTGCCGTTGTTCATTCACGGTGACGATGTCGAATATGGTCTTAGAAACAAAAAACCTATGATTAACCTAAACGGCATCGCCATGTGGCACCCAGTGCTGGGGCTCGATTATTACAATCCTATTTATGAATATTATGATATACGTAATAATATGTATATATATATGCTATACAATATAGATATGAAACTTATGGACATATGTAAAATACTGGACGAATCAATAAAAAGTAATTTGGCGGCCTACCGGTACAACAGCGTCCGACTCAACATCAAAGCCATCAATGATGTCCAGCGTGGACTCAAATGGTTGGTCAGCAAGGATCCAGAAACCCTTCATCAAGAAGTAAGTTTACTGGCACATAAATTTATGCCTGTGACTGAAATGCCCATAGCTTTGGATGTCAACAAATTTGAAAATTCGAAAAAACCGTTTAAAGAATCAACCTGTTCCCGTTGGAAAAGAAAACTTACTTTTAATGGACATCTATTGCCGTCACGGCATACCATATTTACGCGGCCACGTTATGTGCATAAAGGTTTGTTTTATCGAGCTAAACGAATTTTCTCATATGACGAACAAGGGCAAAGAGCATTTATGACCAAGCGGAACTTGGTGACAAGTTTTGTTCTGCTGTGTTCATATTTCAAAGCTCGTCTGCTTTTAAAGATACGTTTCGACAGGTTGCGCCGCAATATGCACAACGATTTGAAGGAAGTGACCACCCTGGCCATTTGGGAAAAAATCATCGGACCACGTTCGGAAGCACAATGACCAATATAGTCATCATCGGCGGCGGCAACATTGGTCTGAGACACCTTCAGGCCCTCTTAAGGCTCAAAAAAGCGCCTTTGGTCATTACCACGATCGACCCCAGTCAGGAATCCTTGATCAAGGCAGAGGCGGCGTTGGAACAGGTCATGGATCGAAGGGCGGCCGACATTCGCTTTAGTGTGAACCTATCTGATTGCCCCCCGAATGTAGATTTGGCGGTTATAGCCACCACTTCCAACGTCCGCCTGGAAGTCATGCAGTCTCTGGTCAAGCGGGCCCGGGTCAGATACATGATTCTGGAAAAAATTCTTTTTCCACGACTTGCTGAATACCATGAAGCGGCGGAACTTTTGAAAAGCCACGGCATCACGGCCTGGGTCAATTGTGCCAGACGTTATTGGCCGTGTTGGCAATACATTCATAAAGAACGCTTTCCTCTTGCGGCTCCCGCCCATTTTTCCTTAGTTGGCGGTCTGTGGAGCATCAGTTCCAGCACAATTCACTGGTTGGATTTGCTGTCGTTTATGACTGGAATAAACGGGCCGTTGACCATTGATATTTCAGGACTTGACCGGACCATCGGTTACAACAAGCGGCCCGGTTTTGTGGAGTTTTTTGGAGCTCTTCAGGGCACCCTAGGGCCGTATACTTTTGACCTTGCATCTTCCGAATCTGACTTTTATACAATTCTCACGAGTCCTGATTGGCATTGCAACCTTAGGGAAGAAATCGGGGTCAGCGTGTCTATGGTAACTGAGACAAAAACTCCGATGGGGGCTTGGAACCGCCATGAAGAAAACTATCCGGTGCCATTTCAAAGCCGTCTCACCGATATAATGGCTGAAGATATATTAACAACCGGGCAAAGCCTGCTTCCTTCATATGAGGATTCAATGGCCCTGCACCTGCCGTTGATAGAAGCTTTTCTAACCCACCTCAACCGTTGTGGGCTAGTAACAGATTATTGCAATGTTACGTAAGAGTAAAGAATGAAAACCACAAAACGAATTCTTTTGGTAGGTACCGGTAACATTGCCAAAGATTACGCAAAAATACTGCTGTCTTTGGGTGAACCATTCATCGCTGTTGGTCGGGGGGAGAGCAATTGCTCCAAATTTAATCGGGTTACCGGTTGCGAATCCATTCCAGGAGGCATATTGGCCTACTTGGCCAACCACGATGATTCTTTTGAACGAGCCATTGTCGCCACGCCGGCTGAGACGCTCTGGCAAGTTACCAAAGTCGTATTAGAGTGCGGTATATCGGAAATTCTTCTGGAAAAGCCTGGTGGACTCAATCGTGCGGAATTAGCTGCCATGGAAACAATGGCTCAAAAAATGAATGCGAGGATTGCTATTGCCTACAACCGGAGGTTTTACTCTTCCGTTATTAAGGCGGCTGAATTAATTGAGGCGGACGGAGGGGTAAAGTCTTTTAACTTTGAATTTACTGAATGGGAACACATTGTTGTCAAAGCCAATCTGCCAGCAAAAACGTTAGCCAATTGGCTATTATGCAACTCAACCCACGTCATCGACCTAGCCTTCCATCTCGGCGGCCAACCTGAAACGTGGAAAGCCTTCGCCACCAGGAACTGCAGCTGGTGCCCCGGATATGCCAATTATGGCGGGGCGGGAATTTCCAATAGCGGCGCAAGCTTCTCTTATCAGGCCAACTGGATGGCGCCTGGTCGTTGGGGCGTGGAATGGCTAACCGATCACCATCGCCTGATACTGCGCCCTTTGGAACAGCTGCACATACAAAAGAAAGTTTCTGTGGCTGTGGAGAAAATGGAGTTGGACGATGATGACGATATTAGATTTAAACCTGGCCTGTATAAGCAGCTGAAAGCTTTTCTCTATGGGGAAGGAGCTTTCCGTTTGAAAAGGCTCTCCGAGCAGGTGGACGATCTAGCTGTATATGAGCGCATCGCTGGACAGACTTTTGAATGACCTACGCCGAGTTTTCCTTGGAACTGTTTAAAATATAAACAAGACAATAATACGGAATGAATGTTGCGAAAATAATTATAAAATAAAAATAAAAATTAAACTATAATTTTGATTAGACAATATCTATTGTAAATTTATTTTAGTTAAATTAGCTATATAAACCGAAATTTTGCTGACTTATAGTATTTCCCTAGTGTTATTGAGAATTATTAGGAGTTAATATGAGCTTAAAGAAAATAATGACCAGTTTTTTTAATATGGGTCATAATGAATGGGAAAAGAACAACCATGCCCTGGCGTTATGGGCTTGGCAATTAAACGGCGATGTAAACCCAGGGAATCCTGATGGATACTTGTTGATAATAAAAAAATTGGAAGAAGCTGGGTATTTGGACAGTGCAATTGAATTCGCCAAATTTGCGGCTCGCAAAATGGATGGTAATATCAACTTAACACGTGAAATCGCCATGTTGTCTGAAAAACGCATGAATTGGAATGAGGCCGGCCGGCAATGGGAATTGCTGCTCGGTACGTCAGTAGCGCAAGCTGAGGACTATCAACGAACTGTAATATGTTTCTTATACCTCAAAGATTTCCAAAAGGCCAACCGGTATCTTATGGAAGCGTTGGCTATCTTCCCAGGCAACATTAGGCTGGTTGAACTGTTGCCAGCTTTTTTCAGAGCCAAAGGCGAAAAATATAACGAAATCCAGGCTTGGCGGACAGTTTTAGGCCGCTTTCCCAACCATATGGAGGCCTGTTATAATAAAATTTTTGATATCTATTTGGGTTTGAATGAAATTCATTGTGCCGGTGAAGTGATAGAAGAGGCGTTGTCCGAACTGCCAACCTCCTCCGCCCTTATCCTGCGCCGGGCTCGACTGGCCACTGTTAAAAAGGACTGGGAGGCGGCCGATATTCGGTGGAGGGAGAACATTGAACAGAGCCCCAAGATTTTTAGCTACTCCGGGGCAGTTTACAGCTTAATCGCTCAGGATAGACTTGACGATGCAGAAGCCCTAATTGGACAGATACCAATGACGACTTTACAGCAAGCGTATGTAAAGGATATGGCTGATATGAAGGCCACTATTTTTACTAGGCGAAAACAGTTTTCAGAGTTGGAGATTCTTTGGGACCAATATCGCCAGCAACATCCAGATGATTTACATGGGTATATACAAGGCCTTAGGCATGCTATCAACCAAAATAATCAAACCAAAGGCGAGGACTTATTTAAAACCATTGAGCGAAGCGATTTTGATGTTTACGGACTACCTCTATTTCTTGATATTTGTTTTGATTTATTATTGAACGATCTTAAAATCAAAGCATCTTTTGACATTTGCCTATCTCGGCTCAAATATTTATTAAATGAACCTGTCAAAGGTGAAGATAATTTTGTACCCAGGTTTCTTTTCAAAATCGTTAGGGAAGGTTGGCGGTCACTTGCCAGCTACAAAAATATAAAAGTGATGGTTGCTAAGGCGATTCCAGAGTTACTAAAAAGTCAACCAGTAACGCCGACCATGGAACTGACAGTTTTGGGACTTGATGGAATCTGTGACGATCTTTTTGACGTTAAGAACTTGATGATTAATTGTTTTCTTGAACATAATTTTTATACCAAATGTTATACTTTTCGGGAAGAACATGAAAATAATAAAATAAGGAAGATGTTTTTGGAGTATGTCAAGGCGAGCATGAAAGACGGCCTAGTTGGATTAAGCCATCAACAGATATACATGATGGCCTTGTTTGTTAGTGCTCTGGACCATGACCTGTTTTTACAGTTTCTTACAATAGTGGATAATATTTTCTGGTACAGTTTACCTGATGAGCGGGAAGCTGTGGGTTTATTGCGGTCAATTGCTGGTAAAATAAAAAAAAGAGTGATCGCAACCGAAATCGACCACTGTACGTCGCAAAAAAAGCTGACTATTGCTCTTTGTGTTTCTGGCCAGTTGCGCGGGTTTAAACAGGCCTACCCTACCTGGGAACGTTTGGGACTTGAACAGCACAATGTTGATATTTTCGTCCATACCTGGAAAAATCCTGGAGCTCAGATACCAACACTGATGCATGCCGATAGATGTTTCAAAGGTAACTTCCTGAATGCCTACCGGCTGGAACTGGGTAAGGCAGATTTCTCTTTTTTTATCAACAAATACCCAAGTCTCTTTGACTATTTTAAACGAGCGTCTGACATAGATGTGGATTTCATCAAAAAATTCTATAAAACCGATTGGGCGAAAGTCGAAGATGAAAACAACGAGGTTTTTCTCAACTGGAACAACCAGCGAAAAATGTTCTACAAGATCCAGGCTTGTTACCACATGGTTGAAGATAGTAAAAAAACGTACGATCTTGTTTTCCGGATTCGCCCAGATATGAATTTTATTTCTGCCAACATAGACTGGCATGATATATATGACCGTTCATCGGCACAGTCAGTTATTTTTGCGAATAAAAAACGCTTGATAGGTTATTCAGCTTTTTACGGCATGGGGGATCAATTAGCTTTGGGAACACAGGAAAATATGGCCATTTATTCCAATGCTTATTCGAACATAGATGAAGCAAGGCATGGTCTGCTATATGGGCACGTTAATAACTTTACATCCCATGAGCCTTTGGCGCACACTCTTTTCATTGCCGGAATAAGAGACGAGCTTTTGGACAATGTCAAACGTGGCCCTTTGTTAAATCCAAAAGTATTGGAGCCGTACGAGATACGTGATTTATTGTTGCGCGACATAGGAACCAGAAGCTGTGATCCCACTGATAAAGCTTTGCTGGATGCCTGTGAAAAGGACATGGGGAACCAAATCCGGCAGCCAGATTGATCTCTAATTCTAATTTTAAGCCCTTTACTCGTATGTTAGTTCCTTAAACAGTAACTTTTGGTCAATCTGAATCTCGGCCAGGACTTTAGCTATTTTTTCGGATGAATGCCCGTCACCAAAAGGATTATGCCCCTCCGCTACCTGTCTTTTAAAATTTTCGTCGAACAGACAGAGCTTGACCGCCTCTACAATAACCTTGGGCTCATGGTCGATAAATATTATATTATCCCCGTGAAGGCGTCCTTTCTGGCGATTGCCCACATTGATGGTCGGCAGTTTCAGAAAAGGGGCTTCCAGAACGCCTAGAGATGAATTACCCAACAAGCAGCTGGCCTGTCTGAGGGTATTAACGAACTCCAGGCGGGGCACGTTGCGAAAGGTTCTGAGGTTAGGTAAAGAGCTGTATTCTTCAATGGCCCTGATGATGCCACTACTGCCAGCGTCTGAATTCGGATAACTTAGAACAGTGGGATAAGCTAGTTCCTTCAATGCTTCCATGGTGGCTTTCATTTGCTCGTGGCCCAGCTCGGCCTCAGAGGAAATGACGTGCTGAATCACCATTATCAACGGTTGCTCCATTAGGGTTGGAGCGAAGCCGTACCAAGCGAACAGCTCTTCCCGGCTAATGGATGGAGTGTTCCGAAACCGGTCTAGCCCGGGATTGCCGACGTTAAAGATGCGAAAAGGTTCCTCACCCAGCTTTAAAATTCGTTCAGCGCTTAGAGCGCTAGTTGGAAAGTGGATATGGGCTAGTTTGGTGACTGCATGGCGCACTTGGTCATCGACGTTGCCAATGACCTTGTCCCCGCCGCCAATATGAGCGGTGGGAATATCCATATAAGCCCCTAAGGCAGCTGTGGTTAACGATTCTTCCCGATCGCCCAGAACTAACAAAAAATCTGGTTGGGTTCGTTCGGCGCATTGGATCATTCCCAGAAGCTGAATGGCCGCCCCCCGCAAGCGGGAGCTTTTGCGGTCGCCATTAATGAGACTTTCCACCTCGTCGGCGATGGTGAAGCCGTCGGCTCTGATTTGCTTGACTGTCTCCCCGAAACTGGCCGCCAGATGGGCGCCGGTGACGCAGATTTCCAGGCATAAATCGGGGTGATCATCAATAGCTTTAAAAACTGAGGATAAAATATCATATTCCGAACGGATGCCGGTGACCGCCAGGACTTTGCGCATTATTAGCTCCAATAAAGATCAATTGGGGAGCGGCTGCATGACGGCCACTTTTACAAACTGAAAACCCAAATTGAGGGCGAAATCAAAATCCGGTTTCCGGTCACCAAAAAATACCACTTCTCGTCCCTGATAAGGCAGATTCAAAGCTTCGTAGGCAACAGGTGAAGGCTTGGCCGAGCCTTGGGGCAGAGAACCAGTAAAAGAGCGTCGCTCTTTTGGAAAAAAATCAGCCAGACCCAGGGCTTCGAACTTGGCAGTCTGCAAAAGGGGGCGGCCATCAGTGACTAAAAAGATAGGCCAGCGCTCCCGGCATAAGTTTAGGATAAAGGCACTCCGGGCAGGGAGTCTCAGCTGCGGCCGAAAGGAGCGGAAGCAATCCAAGGCCCGGCCGATGAACGTTTCCCGGTCTTCAGGACGACGCCCGAAACAGTCAAAGCTTTCGCCAAAAATATGGGGATAGGAACTGCCCTTTTCCAGCCAGAGCGTCAGTATGAATTTTTTGGCTTCTTCCAACTTGGTCGAAATCAAGAACTCGGCGCCGTGCTCCAGACAGGCCGGGTAAACCTGCCTGATGAAATCGAATTCATCATAAAGGGTTCCGTCCATGTCGAAGCCCACGGCTTGAACCGGGTCCCAGTCAATCTGGGTAAATAAACAATTCGGCATAATAGCGGATCATGCGGACGCCGTAGCGAACGGGTTTGGGCACAATGGGCTGCCCGGTCATGAGGTTGTTTATCAATGGCCCTATCCAATTCTCGGTGGCCGCGAAACCTAAGGCCATGCCTCCAGCCAGGCGTGGATTACATTCAATAAACTGGATTCGGCCGTCGTCATCAACAAAACATTGAAAGTTAATCATCCCCACAAAAGGTGTAATCCTGGCAATATGGCGGATATATTCAGCAATAACCGGCATCTCAACCGTTTCTCCCTGCGTTGATTTTCCATCTCGGACCAAGGCCCGCCTTCTCGGGACAATGTATATTGGCTGTCCAAAGCGATCAAAAAGGCAGTCAACCGTATATTCAGTTCCCTGGGCTATGGCTTGGGAAATATTGCCGCTCATCTCCGTTGGCTGATCGGTCTGGTAAATCCCTTTGGCGCCGCTGCCCAAACGGGGCTTGATCAGTGGATATTCCTGCTTGAGCGAAGTCGCCGGACAAGGAATACCGTGTTCTCGGAAAAATTCGTAAGTTAGCCATTTGTCCAGGAAAATTTTCATCGTCTGAGGCGAAGAGACAATAACAGTTACTCCGCGCTCAGCAAAGTAATCCCGGCGCTCGGCCCATTCCAACAGGGAATGATAAAAGGAGGGTAGCACTACATCTATTTTATGAGCTTTCAGTTCCGATTCAATAACATCCCATACTCCCGGGTCATCCGCCCGGGGGAACACGATTTGCTCATCAGCCAGAGCCAGAGCTGGGGTCCAAGGCATGATGTCTGAACCGACCGGAATATGCCCGGCTTCTCTGACAGCTTTCAGCATATAAGCGCTCGCCAGACTGCCGGAGGCTTCGGTCATTATTTTAAGGGGGCGTTCCATCACTTGAGCTCAATATTTTCGTCGGCTTTGAAGGCTCTCACCGCTCTACTTCCTAGCGCTTGGTCCCAAAGCAGGGGGGAAAGGCCGTCACCCGGCCGTTTGGTAGTCAAATTATCTTCAGTCAAAACTTCTCCGGCCTCAATATCCCGGGCTGCGACAATACTTTTACGGGCAACCGATATATTTGCCTTTTCAGTCTTTAGCGACCTTTTTCGCCCGTCACCTAAGGCCTGTTCCACTCGCCTTATGCCAGAAACTAGACTGATTAGTTCCGGCGGTTCCAGGCTAGCCCGGTGATCCGGGCCAGGCAGGCTTTTATCCAAGGTAAAGTGTTTCTCAATGACTTTGGCACCCAAGGCCACAGCCGCCAAAGAGGCCTCAATTCCTTGAGTATGGTCCGAAAACCCAATGGCCAGCTGGGGGAATTCTTTTTGCAGGGTGGTAATGGCTAGAATGTTGGCTTCTTCAAATGTAGTGGGATAACTGGTTGTGCAATGGAGTAAAGTAAGTTTTTCCGTGGCCAGACCGGCCGTCAGCATTATATCCACACAAGACCTGATTTCTTCCATCTCGCCCATACCTGTCGAAATAATAACTGGACGGCCCAGACTAGCTAAAAAACGTAGCAAGGGGACATTAGTCATGTCACCGGATGAAACCTTAAAGCTCCGGAGCCCCAGGCGATCTAGCATACCAGCACTTTCCAGGTCGAATGGGGTGGACAGAAACTCAAGCCCTAAAAGCTGACAAAGCTCAACTAGCTCATGATGTGAATCTTCACTGAGTTCCAGTCGGCGAACCATCTCATATTGACTTTCCGTCTGATCAGTAGTTTGAAGCTGATACTCAGCCTTGGCCGCATCAATACGCATCACGCCAGAAGCTCTGAAAGACTGGAACTTGATTGCATCTACATTGGCGGCAGCAGCAACTGCAACCAGCCGTTTGGCCAGTTTCAGGTCACCATTATGATTTACACCAGCCTCAGCTATGATATATACAGATTCCCTCATTTATCCCCCAAATAAATTGTTCCAGCAAATTTCTTAAGACCTTGACTTCTATGCCAACAACACAGCCGCAACCAATTTTTACTCCTTACCGAACGACAGTGTCCTCCAACTCCGACCAGAACAAGCGTTTCGGATTTCATGCCCGTACTCCGCTGGGAATATTTACCAGTTTGTCGGCCACGGCCAAGGCGTTATCCAGGGGGCCGCAAAGACTGTTTTCATACATCGGCAAAGTCGGCATCGGCTCCCAGACCGGCCGGATCTGAACTTGACGAGCATTACTATAAGCCAAAAAAGCATCCCGTTCTTCTTTATTGGACAAAAGTACGGCGTTAAGCCAATAATTTGATTGGCAACCTGACAGTTCGTCGACTACTTGCCAAGGGCTATCGCTAAACAATTTTTGATAGTCTGAATGCAGTTTGCGCTTATCGTTCAAAAACTCCGGTAATCGTTCCAACTGGGCACAGCCTAAAGCAGCGTTGATATTCGGCATACGAAAATTCCAGGCGGTATGGTCATGAAAAAACTTCCAGGGGTGAGGTTGTTTGGCCGTGGTGGTCAGGTGCTTGGCTCTTTTACCAAATTCTTCGTCATTGGTGACAATAGCCCCACCCCCGCCGGTAGTGCAGATTTTATTGCCGTTAAAACTGAAACAGCTGAGAAGGCCAAAACTTCCACAAGGCTTGCCCTGATAACAGCTACCCAGAGCTTCAGCCGCATCCTCTACTAACGGCAAATCCCAATCATGACAAATGCCAATGATCTCTTCCAGGCGGCAAGGCAGACCGAAGGTGTGCATGGGCAGGCAAGCAGCCAAACGGCGGCCGCTTTGACGATGGCGAAGACCTTGAGTTGTTTTTTCAGCCTGGGTTTGCAGAAAATCAAGCAAAGCATCCGGCGACAGGCCTAAAGTGTCGGCATCAATATCTAAAAAAACTGGCTCGGCGCCGGCATGGCGCACTGCGTTGGCTGTGGCCACAAAAGAGATAGCCTGAGTCAACACTAGGTCCCCTCTATTAATCCCAGCCAGGCTCAAGGCCACTTCTAAAGCAGCGGTGCCGTTGACGCAAGCGACCGCCCTCTTGGTCCCGGTTATCTGGCCCATCATCTCCTCAAATTGGTTGACGAAGGCCCCAACTGAGGAAACAAAGGTCGATTCAATGGTCGCCAGCACATATTCCCGCTCACTTCCTTGAAAAACTGGGGTGTGCAAGGCTAAAAACTCATCCGGCCCAATTCTGTTTATCCGGCGAATACCTTCAAGGATAGCTTCAAAATTATAAGTTTCAGACATTATAATTTTCAATTTTATAACGGCTGAGGTTTTCCTGATCGGAAAACCAGTCTACAGTTTCAGCCAAACCCCGGCGAAAACCGTCCAGACCATCATAGGTCGGTTGCCAGGTAGTTAGTTGGCGAAGGCGGCTATTGTCAGCCCAAAGCCTTTCGACTTCGCTTTTTTCTGGACGCAGCCTATGAGCCTCACAAATTATTTCTACTTTTTTGCCCATAACTTCGGCGATCAAATTAACCGTATCACCGATGGAAATCTCAAAGCCGCTACCTGCATTAAGCACTTGACCTACAGTACGATCGGAAAGCAGCACCGCTTCAAAAGCCTTTGCCGTATCATCGACATAGCTGAAGTCCCTGGTGGGATGAAGTGAACCAAGACAGACTTTATCCTGGCCGCTGGCCAATTGAGTGATTATAGTCGGGATAACAGCTCTAGCCGATTGTCTCGGCCCATAGGTATTGAAAGGGCGTAAAATAGCTACGGGGCTGTCGAAAGAAAGAAAAAAAGAAAGGGCCAATTGATCGGCCCCTATTTTAGTAGCCGAATAAGGTGACTGACCTTGAAGGGGGTGTTCTTCCGTAATAGGCACAAAGCGAGCTGTGCCGTAGACCTCGCTGGTAGAGGTGTGGACCACTTTCTCTAAATCCAGATCCCTGGCGGCCTGCAGCACATTCAGTGTACCTTTGATGTTGGTATCCACATAACTGTCCGGAGAATGGTAGGAGTAAGGTATGGCAACCAAAGCGGCCAAATGCAGCACCGCCGAACAACCTTTCATAGCTTCCTTAACGCCATTAGGATCGCGTACATCGCCAGCAAAAATATCCAGTTCTTTTTTTATTTCCTTTGGAGACTCGTCCAGCCAGCCCCAGGAGTTGAAGGAGTTGTAATAGACAAAGGCCCGGACGTCATAACCCCGACTGAGCAGGTATTCGGTCAAATGGGAGCCAATGAACCCGTCGGCTCCAGTCACTAGCACTTTCTTTTGTATGGATGACAATGTTAAGCTCTTTTTTTATGATTTATCACAGCTGTCCAAGAAAAAATCAAGAATCCACGGGATCTTAGGAAGCCAATGGTTTACGGGCCTAAGATCGGAACC
>JAISWF010000255.1 GCA_031271165.1 Deltaproteobacteria bacterium | reverse complement strand
GATATAAATCATTTAAACTATCTGTGAATTTATGTTATGATCGAATAATCTGGGGGACTAGCCCTTTTAGAGTTTGAACTCGCCAACCCACAGTCAACCGCTTGACTGTGTACTAGCCCATTTTTCAAGTGACCGGCTCCCAAAGCACTAAATTAAAACCCCCGGGCTTGGTTGAATTTGGCCCGTCCATTGAACGAAAAATTGAACGAAAAATGAGCCAATCGGCTCCCAGTTGATCGGCCAGTAAATCAATGGTTTAAGTCTTTACATTGACTAAATTTATAGTATTGTAAATAATATACGATACGACAGACTCCTGATTTCCACGGTTATACCAGCCTTCATGAAAAAACCCGGTCCTCCTCACGGAAGACCGGGTTTTTTCAAAGACTTATAAGAATAATGGACTACCCTAATGCGAACTTCAGCGAAAAACTAGCGCTACTGACTGTTGGCGTTATTGCGAATTCTTCTAATCCACCCTCATTCTCCAAGCTTGTTCATATGGCCTCTGACTGCGGCCGGAGAGGCAGTGACGTCTTCCTTGGCCAGCCATGGCAATATTGAGCCAGGCATGCTTGGAAAGATGATCAACCGGTAAAAACCCTCAAAACCTGAATTCTTAAATTTTTTTGTCAGTAATCTCAAGATGTTAAAAATGATAAAAACGAAAAAATAGACTTTTTACTGGTCAATCAAAGATGTCCAGGCGGAGTCAAGAGTGGATACTCATAATCAAATTTAGTGCTGGCCTGGCAGACGTATATGTTGGCCCAACTGGTGTTATGATCGGGGTTGACAGTGATCTTTAAACCAAAAAAGATGGATGAGAAATCTCGCAATCTGACACCCTATTATAGGGGTTTATTGCCTCTCGTGAACGGATACCAGTAAACGTCTTGAACAAGTCAGTAAAAAACGATCATTTTCTGGAAATCATACTTATTGGAAGTCAATAGCGGCAAAAGGAAGTCTCTCGAAACAGCTGACCAGACCGCCTAAAAGAACAGTATTAGCCCGACTTTCACAGTTAGCTTTAGATCAAAGATTAAGTATATGAAATTATTCTATTTTTTTAAATTACCGGTGGCCCCTAAAACCAGCCTTCTCCACCCTAAGAAGCGCTCGTGATTGCTGCGTCACCAGTATATAAAACTGGTTAGTTGGCCGGACGGTTTTTTGGACGCTTTGGCTTGGCCCTCTTTAGAAATTGATTGACTTCACCTCAAAAAGAGTGTAGAATTGTTCATTATTATTTGGAATGAGACTTTGGCAAGTTATAAGTCCAGGTGTCTTGTCCGTTCCAGTGAGTCGGTTGTTTTGGGAAGTGATTTATATTTTTTTATTCAGTCGGCTTGTGGTAAGGGATGACTAAATTATTTTTGGTCAATTCGTCTTTTCTCCTCTTGATTTCTAGTCCCGTGTTCCTTCCAATTTTATGACTTTAGTTTTTAAATTAGTCATGTCTTTATCTATTTTTTTTGTAAAATAGCCTTAATTTTTTAGCTCTGGCCAAAACCAAGTCTTTTGATCGAAATTTTTGAGCCGTCACCGTCTTAGAGCCTTAAATCTAGGAACGTTAGGGCTGTTCGGTGGACTTAAGAAAACTTTCGATCGTTTTTTCGCCTTTTGTTCTCAAGGCTTTCCAGGCTGAAAAAGGGTCAGGACCAAGCCACCCCGAGATAAATCTGGCTGATGCCGCCAGATTGGCCTTTATAGTGGTCGGATGACCGTTGTGGAGCCGTTCGATATGATTTTAAAGTTGTCTTTTATGTCTATTAATAAGCAGGCCGCATCTGGCGGCCTTAGTAAATCAAAGGAGAGATCATGACCGAAAGCGAGACCTTAGAGGTCGACCCCAGCCGGGAGGTCGACATCCTCGTTGAGCGGGCTAACCAAGCGTTGGTCGAATTTATGGAATTATCCCAGTCGCAGGTCGACAGCATCGTTCATTCCATGACCCTGGCCGGACTGGAAAACCATTTGTCTCTGGCCAAACTGGCGGTCGAGGAGACTGGACGCGGTATAGTTGAAGATAAGGTGATAAAAAATATCTTCGCTACCGAATATATCTGGCATAGTATAAAAAAACAAAAAACCGTCGGTGTAGTTGAGGATAACGAGCTTGAGGGTTACATTGAGATAGCTGAGCCCGTCGGCGTGGTGGCCGGAGTCACCCCGGTGACCAATCCCACCTCGACCACCCTCTTTAAGTCCCTCATAAGCATTAAAACCCGAAATCCCATCATTTTTGCCTTCCACCCCTCAGCCCAGAAATCGTCATCGGCAGCGGCCCGAATTGTTTTAGAAGCGGCGGTGGCCAAAGGGGCCCCAAAAAACTGCATTCAGTGGATTGAGTATCCCTCGCTGGATAAGACCTCGGAGCTTATGCAACACCGGGGAGTCTCTTTGATTTTGGCGACTGGCGGAGCCGGCATGGTCCGCTCGGCTTACAGCGCTGGAAAACCGGCTTTAGGAGTTGGCCCCGGCAACGTCCCGTGCTACATCAACCGCAATGTTGACGTCAAACGGGCCTGTACTGATCTGATGATCTCCAAAACCTTTGATAACGGCATGATTTGTGCTTCCGAGCAGGCGGCCATCGTTGACCAGGCCATTTCCGAAGAATTTGAAATCTTTTTAAAAGAAAACAACTGCCACTTCCTGACCGAAGAGGAAATTGAAAAAGTTACCAACTTCTTGGTGGAACGACCGGCTATCAAGATAAACCCTAATGCTGTAGGTCAGACCGCCGAATGGATCGCCCAAGGGGCGGGCATTACGGTGGCTGAAAAGACCAAGATCCTTTTGGCTCGCCTGCCCGAACCATCTCGGCAGTACCCGTTATCTTTGGAAACCTTAATGCCGGTTTTGGCTTACTTTGTCGTCAAAGACGAGGAGCAGGGTTTTGCCTTTGCCAAAAGGATGCTCGAAATCGGCGGCTTGGGTCATTCGGCGGTGATCCACAGCGATGATGAAGCTCTCTGCGTCCGCTACGGCCAAAAGATGCAGGTTGGAAGGGTCATTATCAACAGTCCCTCCTCCCAAGGGGCCATTGGAGACATTTATAATACCAATACCCCGTCGCTAACGCTTGGCTGCGGCTCCTTCGGCCGTAATTCCACCACCTCCAACGTATCCAGCGTCAATCTTATTAACCGAAAGAGAATTGCCCAAAGGAGAAATAACATGCAGTGGTTTAAGATACCACCGCGCCTGTACTTTGAAAAAAATTCCATCCAGTACCTGGAAAAAATGCCCAACATTTCACGAGCCTTTATTGTCACCGATGCCGACATGGTCAGGCTCGGCTATGTCGATAAGGCCTTGTACTACCTTCGCAAAAGGCCCGACCGGGTCCATAGCGAGATTTTCGCCGAAGTTGAGCCTGATCCTTCCTTGGCCACCATCACCCGGGGCACCAGGATGATGGAAGTTTTTAAACCCGATGTGATCATTGCTTTGGGCGGCGGTTCGGCCATTGATGCCGCCAAAGGGATGTGGCTATTTTATGAGCACCCTGAGACCGATTTTGGCGGGCTACGCCTTAAGTTTATGGACATCCGCAAAAGGGCCTACCACTTCCCCAACCTAGGGAAAAAGACCCAGCTGGTGGCCGTGCCGACCACCTCTGGGACGGGCAGTGAGGTAACCTCTTTTTCGGTCATCACCGACAAAGAAAACGGCAACATCAAATATCCGCTGGCCGACTACGAGCTGACCCCGGATGTGGCTATTATAGATCCCCAGTTTGTTGCGACCATGCCCAGAAGCACGGTCGCTGATACTGGTTTGGACGTCTTAACTCACGCCATTGAGTCTTACGTTTCCGTTTTGGCTTCCGACTACACCGACGGGTTGGCCATCAAGGCCATTGATCTCGTTTTTAAGTATCTGCCGGAAAGCTATCAGAACCCGAGCAATACTGTGGCCCGGGAAAAAGTTCACAACGCCTCCTGCATCGCTGGTATGGCTTTTACCAACGCCTTTTTAGGCATCAACCACTCATTGGCCCACAAACTTGGAGGTGAGTTTCATATCCCTCACGGCCGCGCCAACTCGCTGCTTTTGCCTCACGTAATTGCCTACAACAGCCAAAAGCCAGAGAAGTTTCCTATCTTTCCCAAGTACGGCCAGTATGTGGCTGACCAGCGTTACGCTGAAATCGCTAGTCATCTCGGGCTGGGCGGCAAGACGACCGCTGAGTCGATCAAAGCCCTCATCGACGCCATCTGGGCTTTACAGGAAAAACTGTCGGTGCCTCTTTCCATTAAGGACTGCGGGGTGACCGAAGCCGACTTCCGTCAGAGCCTGCCGAAAATGTCGGAGGAAGCCTTTGAGGATCAGTGCACCAACTCTAATCCCCGTTATCCGCTGATTAAGGATATTGAGCAAATCTACCTGAGAGCTTTTTTCGGGCAGAGGAGTTGAGATGTAAAGAGTTTGTCCGACATTTTGGTACTTTTTTTCACTATTAGTATCTGAGTAAAATGGCCTGAGCTGACTTGTGACGTCTCGGCAACCCTTGAGCCGGGGCCTGTCTTGATGTTTTGAAAATTAGCCCCTTTGGCTGAGGTGAAAATCACTTCGGCCAAAGGGGCTTTTATTGTGAAAAAGATTTAAAACCGCATAGCGGCCCTCACTATGAGTTTAAAAACCCAGTTCATAAAATTTCCCCAATTCCTCCCCTAGGCTTTAGCCTAGGGGAGGAATTGGGGGTTGCTTTTTCTCAACCCTCGAATACTCATACCCATCGCCTCTCTGAACAATATGGCAATGAC
>JAISWF010000208.1 GCA_031271165.1 Deltaproteobacteria bacterium | reverse complement strand
ACAAAAATTTCTTCCCCTTGTTCATCGCCTCGGACTATTTTCTCGACGCGTCCATCAAAATTTCGGTCGGCTCACTCTCTCCGACGATAAATTGGAGCGCATTGAAAGAGTTGGAGTTTTAATTGCCATCTCTTGATAAACAACGGCAGCTTGCAGAAGTTCTTTGGGCAGTAATTGATGTGAAAAAAGCCTATATAGAACTTCTTTCATTAACAGGCAACTTGTGAAATCGCAATTTATTGAGATGTTTGGTTCGATAAGCGAAAGCGTTATGCTTGGGGAAATCAGCGAGATTCGTAACGGTGGTACTCCGACACGTCAAAAGCCCGAATACTACAAAGGACTCATACCGTGGATTACTACCGTTGCCCTCGGTGCGAACTATATTGATGACCGACAAGCTATGGAAACCATAACCGAAGAAGCCATTACGAATAGTGCGACTAAGTTAATCCCTGAAAACTCGCTATTGTTCGGTATTCGAGTAGGTATAGGCAAATGCTCGGTCAATACCGTGCCAATGTGTACTAACCAAGATATTGTTGGTATTGCAGGGTTGGCAACGAGTGGTTATGACCCTCTTTACATTAAAAAGGTACTGGAAACCTATGAGGAGTTTTTCAATGAGCAAAAGCGCGGTGCAACCATTAAAGGCATAACCACGGACTTGCTAAGAAAATCTGCCGTGCCAAAAGCCCCGCTCCCGCTCCAAATCCGCTTCGCTGATTTCGTGCGGCAGGCCGACAAATCAACGATTTTTCAAAGACGGCGATAGCCTCAGAATTAACCTGGGCGGGTTTTTTTTTGAATGGGTCCAAAGAATGAATTTTTCTTACTTGGTACTCCAGAACTACACCTAAAAAACCCAATATTTCGATTTTTTGAGAGTTTAGACGCTTTCGTCCTGAGGAAAGTAGTCGCCGGCCTTGACGGGGTGCCGATTTTGGATCGATAATAGAAAACGGTAACAAAAAGACCGGGCCTGGATAGGTCATAGCCGAAAGGCCAGTCAAAAACTTGGGCTTGGTTTCAATGCCCCAGCGGATAGACCCAATTAATATTGTAATGAGATTTATTTAGGCGGAAGTTGGATTATGACTCACCAAAAAGTAATTGTTATGTTGGGCGATAGCCTCACCGAATATAACCGCTGGGATGAGGCGGCTCCCGAGGCAAAGGTCATCAACCAGGGCCTTTCCGGGGACACCACGGGCGGCCTTTTTTACCGTCTTAACCTCACCGTCCACAATCGCCCGGATTTGATTTTTCTTCAAATAGGGATAAACGACCTCAGTCAGGGCCGGACTCCAGAGGAAATTGTTGCCGGCCACCGGCGCATCTGGAACGCTTTGGCCGAGCGGGCCCCGCAGGCTCAGTTAGTGGTGTGCTCTCTGGCCCCAATTAGCGATGAAAAGTTTAACTGGTCCAGTGGGACCATCAGCAATAACCGGGTCAGGGCAACTAACGATCTTCTTTTGGAAGCTGTAAGGCAAGCCAGCCTTAAGTACCTTGACCTTTATAAGCCGCTTTCCGACGAGTCCGGAACCCTGCCCGATGAGTTCACTGACGATGGAGTCCATCTGGCCGCCCCGGCCTATGAGGTTTGGGTGGCCACATTAAAGAGTTTTTTGGCGGCCTTTTTTAAGTCCTAATCAAAACAGCGGCCTGAAAATTTTATCAAAGATTTATCGCCGGCTTCTTTTGACGATCGATAAAGCGGCTTAAGGCGCTCAAAGCCGAGGTGGTGAATAATACGCATATTACCGCCATGGCCATACCCACCGAAACGCTTCCCTGCTCGAACTCGCGCATGATGAAAGTTGAAACCACCAAGGTATTGGGCGGGGCCACCAAACTGGCCGTTACCAGTTCGCGGAAGGAAATTATAAAGGTCATGGTCCAGCCGACGAAAATGCCTTTGACCAAAAGTGGCAGCGTGATGCGCCTGAAAACATAAAAAGGACTTCCGCCAAATGCTCGGCCAGCCTGAATCAAGTTCTCGCCTATTTGCGAAAGCGATGATGTGACATATTGAATGGTAAAGGGTAAAAAGAGCGTGACGTAAGCCAGGACCATAATGCCAATGGTGTTATATAGCGGGAGGAATCTATAGATTCGATTCCAAAATAGCATGATCCCAATAACCAGTACTATCCCCGGAAGCATTTCCGGTAGCAGGCCGATCGCTTCAACCACCTTGCTGAGCCTTGATTTAAAGCGGTTGACGGTGACAGCTATAATAGTACCAAGTATTGTCGCAATGCTAGCCGAACTTATCGCCAGCATTATGCTGACCAAAAAGGTGCTGCGACTGCGAAGACTCTCAAACAAAGTCAGGTAATGAGCGAAGGTGAAATTTCCAGCCGCCAGTCCATAACCCCTCAGTTTAATAACTGAAGTGGATATGACCGAAAAATACGGTATGCCAATGGCCACTATGATAACGGCGGCAATCAGAAACCAAGCTGTAATCAGTGACAGGCGGCTTAATTTTTTGGAGCCGACTCGGTTACCTTTGCCCCCGACTAATTGATAGCTGGCCCGAGTCGTGATGTGGTTTTGCAGCAGCCACGCCGCCATACAAATAAATATCAGCACCCCAGACAGACTGGCTGCCCTTCCGAAATCTATCGGCGAAATGGTTGCATACTGGTGAATGTTGGTGGCAAAGACGTTAAAGCCAATACGCCGGCCGAGCGTCGCCGGAGTACCGTACTCTGACAGCGTTTTAACGAAAACCAACAGGGCGCCGATGGCATAGTTTCCAGAAATGAGCGGCAAGGACACCCGGCGCAGTCGGTAAAAAAAGCCGCCGCCGAACACGGCTGCACTTTCCTCCATGTTAGCGCTGATATTGGTAATAGCGTTTTTTAGTATCGACAGCATGAACGGGAAAATGTGCAGGCTCATAACCAACACCAGCCCGCCAAAGGAGAAAAATTTTTCCGACCAGGCGCCGCTAGACGGCAGTAGCTGTTGGAAAAGCCCCCGTTTTTGCATGAATAAAATCCAGCCCATTGAGGCTATGTACGGCGGGGTCATAAACGGGATCATCAGTACTGTATCAAGCCATTTTTGCCGGCCAAGCTGGGTCCGAGCCAATATAAGTGCCAGCGGCAGAGTTATTATGGTCGTCCCAAGGACTACGGCCAGCCCGAGTAACAGTGTATTGCTGATGGTCGTTAAATTTTCAGGGTTGGTCATCGTCCTGATGGCGCCTGAAAATTCAAGTCTGCCGTCGACCATGACGGCCCGGGCAAAGATCATGACAATTGGGAGAACAATGAGAACGACTAAAACTAGGCCGATTAAAGACGGCAGCAGCCCTCGGCGCTGCCGCCGTCCCCAGAAATAAACCCTACTTGGCACAGATTGTGTTGAGCTTTTTGGCGATGGCTCCGGCATTGGCAACCATCCAATCCCAGTCGGTAACAAGAACCGGTATGTCCGATACGTTGGCTCGGTTGGGGCTGGTTATGTCGTTGCGTCCAGGTAACAGATAGGCTTTGGCCACCAAATTTTGCGCATCGTTTGACAATAGATAATCCATAAACGCCTTGGCATTGCCGACGTTAGGGCTGGTTTTCAGGATCATGGCTGGACGAGGATTAATCACCGTTCCGCCGGCGGGGTAATAAATGTCGACGGGTTCGCCCTTGGCCTTTGATGAGTAAGCATTGTAGTCTACTCCGGCCACCAAGATGCCTTTGGAGCCAGTGGTAACCGCTTCTAAGGCCGCCGCATTGGCCCCCGGCACGGTCATGCCGTTGGCGGCCAGGCTTTCCCAAACCGCCCAACCCTCGGTTTCGCCTTTATTGTTCAGATAACCCGACAGAAAATCCTTGCAGGAGCCTGATTTTTCGGGGTCGGGAATGGCCAACTGGTCTTTGTACTTCTCATCAGCCAATTCGGCCCAGTCGGCTGACACCTGAGGAAATATGGTCGTGTTATAGATAACCCCAACGGCGGAGGCACTGGTGCCGAATATGAAGTTGCCGTCGTCTTTCCAGGTCGGATAAACCTTATCGGAATTTGCTGGTGCGTAGGACAAGAGCTTGCCGGCATTTTTTAACGACAGTCCGTCAGCCCACGAAGCGAGGATCACAACGTCAGCCACTGGATTGGCGGCTTCGGCTTCCAAGCGGGCCAAAATCTCTCCGGTAGTGCCTTGGAATTGTTCAACCTTAATGCCGGTTGCGGCTTGAAACCCGGCGGCCAGTTTGTCGGCCAGTCCGGCGGGACTGGGCATGTAGACAACAACTTTTCCGGTTAACGCCTCAGGTTCAGACCCAGTTGTCTGCGCTTGGTCTGATTGAGCCGTCGGTTCCCGCTGAGCAGTATCGGCGGAGCTTGTTTCACTTGATGGCTGCGTATTTTTGACGTCCGGTTCAGAGCCAGAGCAACCAATTAAGCCCAGACACACAAGCATGGCGCTGGCTAACCAAAGAAGTTTTCTCATAAAACTTATCTTCCTTTCGAGAGGTTGTTTAAAACTTCAGGACTCGCTTTTCCATTTTCAGGCAAATTCCACTACAGAATTTCCGTCAAGATAAACGGAAAGCTCACTGCGTTCAATGCGTTTGGCGGCATGAGTAAACCAAACTTTGTTGTTTTGCTCCAGGCAAAGCTCATAGCCGTTGCCTACAAAATGGGACGACCTCAATTTGACCCGGTATTCCTTGGAGCTGGCGGTAGGTTCCAAGGACAAAGCTTCCGGGCGGAACATTTTGTTTTCGCCGAGCCAGTTTGAGCGGCCGACAAAGCGGGCCACAAAAGCTGTGCGCGGGCAGCGGTAGATTTCTTCGGGAGTGCCGCATTGTTCGATTCGGCCGTTGTTGATGACAATGACTTCGTCACTCATACTCATGGCCTCGATTTGGTCATGGGTTACGAAAACCGCCGTAATTTTAAGCTGGGCGACCAGATTTTTTAATTCCGTCCTCATTTCCTCCCTTAAGACCGCATCAAGGGCTGAAAGGGGCTCATCAAACAAGATGCATTTTGGGCGGATGACGATGGCCCGGGCCAAGGCGACGCGCTGCTGCTGGCCGCCTGATAACTGATGCGGGTATCGGCCGGCCAAATCGGCTAGCCTTACCATCTCCAGGGCGTTATGGACGTTTCCTTTCAGGTTGACCGTTTGGCCCTCGGCCCGCAGGCCAAAGGCCACGTTTTCAAAGACCGTCAGGTGCGGCCACAGGGCGAAATCTTGAAAAACAAAGCCTAAACCTCGCTTTTCGGGCGGCCGGTTAGTTCTTCGGCCGCAGGAAAAAACGCAGTCCTCATCGAACCATATTTCGCCGGCATCAGGCGTTTCCAGTCCGGCTATCATTCGCAGAAGCGTAGTTTTACCGCAGCCGGACGGTCCCAGAAGCGTGGTCAGCCACCCGCTGGTCAAAGTCATATTGATAGCCGGGATCACAATTTGCTGATTAAAACGTTTTTCAACTCCGGTCAATTTTATATTCAATTTTTTCTCTCCTCCATTAGCATGTAACGGTCCGATAATAACATAGGCATTTAATGTATATGGCAATAAACTGTAAAATAGGTGTAAAATTTATGTAATACCCCGGGTTCGTTTCGGAGCCGTAAGCGCCTGAGAAGACAATTAATAAAATTAATTGGAATTGGGCGCTTGAAAATATTCAAAGCCTCAGCCGGTCCTGATCGGGCAAATTAACTTTGGGCCCCTCAATAGATCGTCTGAGTTGAATACCGGTTATGTTCTTAAAAATTAAGCTGATCGAACAATAAAAACACTAAAATATAAAAAAATTTATCTAGATATCGGGTTGACGTCAACAAAAAGGATCGGCATACAACTTTTCTGGTTGACGCCACCTATGAATTTTGAGTTCTTATACAGGCTATACTAAGCAATGGTTTGTAGTGTA
>JAISWF010000026.1 GCA_031271165.1 Deltaproteobacteria bacterium | reverse complement strand
TTCATTTCGGTAAGAATTTGATTCATACAAATATGTATGCTTACCAACTTTAACAGAAACTATGGAACTCATTACCCCATCTCCCTCATTTGTAGGTATACTATATTATACCTACAAATGAGGGGGAACGCAAGACCCACTTCAACCGAAAATCCAATAAAATAAAGATTTTTAAGACGTTTGTATCAGATTATGCCTTGTAGGTATAATTATTGGCGGGAGTCTAGGATTGAAGTTTTTAATTTATCACGGCAGCGGCCAGGTTCTGAGGTCAGGACCATGGTCAAACAGCATTCCCAAAGCGGCCTTGCTGCCGAGTCCTGGTTTATCCAACACTCCACTTTAGGGCAGCGGCCGCTCATTACGTGCTGGCAATGGAGGTCATGTCGTCGTCGATAATGATGACGCTGAAGTCCTCAGTCACTTCGGTATTGGGCTGGGGTTCAAAATCTCTGACATTGTTACGGGTTACATAACCTTCAGCAATCTCTCTTAAAGACAGGACAACTTCTTTGTTTTTTCTGGGGCTCAGAGGTCTGGCCCCTTTTTTGAGCTGCCGGGCTCTTTCAGCGGCCAGGTGGACCAGGACAAAACGGTTTTCCACCTTTTGGAGGCAGTCTTCTACGGTAACTCTCGCCATAGGTGTTCCTTAATAAAGATTCCCTGCCCCTTAAAACGTGAGTCCAGCTATAGGTTGGCGATGGGGTAGGGGTTAACGGTTTGATCGGCATCGCCGGACCAAAGGGCACAGCCTGGGGTCCAGCGATGGAAGTTTCTGGTCATCAGGTCCCCCCGCAAGTGACGGGGGCCCCGGCTTTGTTAAGCGTTGACCGTGTCTTTAAGGGCCTTGGCGCACTTGAACTTGACGGTGTTCGATGAAGGAATGCGCAACGGTTCTTTGGTCTTGGGGTTAAACCCAGCCCGCTCGGCGCGAGTAACCTTAGTAAAGGAGCCAAAACCCGACAGGGCGATACTGCCAGATTCATTGATTTCAGACACGACGGTGGCCAGAAGGCTGTTGAGGGCTTTTGTGGCTTGAGCCTGGGTTAGATCAGATTCCTCGGCGATTTTGGCCACCAGTTCGGCTTTGGTCATAGATAAATTCCTTTCATGGAAAAGTTTAAAATGCTCGGCGATCCTTTGGTCCTGTTTAGCAGCTGACATCCGGCGACTTGGCTTAAAAATTGGTCCCCTGGCTAGCAACATACGGCTCAGTATTGATCGCTGAGGTGGGAAATATGGGAAAAAAAAATAATCTTTACAAAATCAAGGCGAAATGAGATCTCCATCAGACAAAAGCCGCCCGGCGACTTTGGTTAGCCCTAATATTGGGCTGATTTGGGTCGAACCGGTCGGCTGGCGCCATCTCAAGCTTTATAGAACATTTTGCCTGGCCCGGTCAAGAGTAATATTTGAAATTGCCGCCCAACCTCAGACATATTTGGCTGTAAACTCCAAAAAACGGTTCGAAATAGGGACTGAAAAGTATTGGTGTTAGCAGGTTGGTATCTATAAAAAGATAATAAATTGAATAAATATTTAATAATAATTTTAATAGTCACTAAAGCGATTAAATTTTGGACGAGCTCAAAATGAGGCTATAAAAGTTGATTTTTAAAATTTTGGACTGAGCACTTTGAGAGCGGGATAGTTGGCAGGGCGGCTGGGCGAACCTGGTCCTTTAATGGTAGGATCGGAAGAAACCTAGGCGCTGGGCTCATCTTTGGGCACATCTTTGTCCAATGGGTAAAAACCGTCAAAAACTTGAATTGTAAAAATTTTAATTGGTCTATTTGGTCTATCTACCAGTTAAATATTATCAACACGAAAAATTTAAACCAAATTAGCAAGTCCGCTTTAGCTGGTAAATTCCTTTTTTTTCCGGCTTATCCGGCCTTCTCTCAGCTGGTAAAAATGAGCCATTTTGGCCTAGTCTTAGCTGGTAACAGCCAAAGGTGATGATGACAATGATGGGCCAGCGGCTTCGAGGGCCTTGGGCCCAGCCTGACGGTCCAGCCGCCTAGGAAAAGCCTTAACCATTCAGGGAGGATTGGTGTCAGGGAAGATTTGGCGAGGAGGATTGTCCAGGCTTATGGTACTTGTCACGGTTATTTATTGCCAAAATTATTTTGAATATATCAAATTAAATTATATTTAAAAAGTTTGGCATTTTGGACAGGTTTAGTTGGCCAATCAGATTGATGTTTAATGTTCTGCAAAGCAAATTTTTAAACTTAATAATTTTAAAATTCTATATTTCACATATAAATCGCTAATATTATCAGGCTTTAAAGGTTATCTCGAATCTTTAAAAATTATTTCGAGTTTTTTTTGCCGGCGGCTCGATCTCAGAGAAATTTTTGGCCGCTGCAGCGCCAATATCTGACCAATTGGAAAGACCTATCAGCTGAAGGGTTTTTTCAGTTTGCTCAATGTTGTTGCTGAAATTATTTACGGCCGGGCGGCATAAGCTGGTAGTTGGCTTTGTCAAGGGTTTTTGGTAGTATAAGTGGTTATCTGGTCGTCGGGAGCACGGCCGTCAACCTTTTTTCCGGTGAGGTCTTCACGCCGTTCATGTCCAATGATATTACTATACCCACCGAACTTCCGCTTTTGGCCGTTCGTGAGGTGGTCATTTTTTCCGAGATGGTCCTGACGTTTTTTATCGGACGCGAGGAATCCATTGCGGCCATTGAGAGTGCTCTGGCCGTTGACAACCGACAACTATTTATCACAGCCCAAAAAAACATTGAAACCGACCAGCCCGGTCCGGAAGATCTTTACCAGATCGGGACGGTGTCAACGATTTTACGCCATATGAGGCTTCCTGACGGTCGGATTAAGATTTTGGTCCAAGGACAATTTAAAGCCAAAGTCGTGGAATTCACCTCTACTGAGCCGTTTTTTAAGGTCCGGTTCGAGGTGATCGAGGATTCCCCTGTCACAACCATGTCAGAGGAGATTGCGGACTTCATGAGCTACGTTCGCAACCAGTGCCTTCGCCTTTTGGCTTTTCAGGGGCACTCAGGCGGCGGAATAGTCGGTTATTTGGAGGCCATGGATGGGCCTGGACGCTTGGCCGACGCAGTCATCGCTTCCATTAAAATCAGGCCCGTCGATGCCCAGGAGGTTTTGGAGGCCATCGAGCCGCTGGCCAGGCTTGAAAAGGTCAATAAAATCTTGACCAGAGAGCTTGAAGGCAGTACTTTCTACGCCAAGCTTGACTCCGAGGACGGGGAAGAAGTGGACCCCAAACAGCGGGAGCATGTTTTACGGAAAATGCTCAAAGCCATAAAACGAGAACTGGGCGAGGACAGGGAACAAAACGTTGAGACCGAAGAGTATCGGGCCAAATTTCGTAAAGCCCGCCTGCCCAAAGAGGCGGCGGCCGAAGCCGCCAGGCAGCTCTCCCGCTTGGAAGGGCTCCACCAGGATGCGGCTGAGGCCACCATCATCCGATCTTATCTCGACTGGATAAGCGATCTCCCCTGGTCGGTCAGCACTCGCGATCACTTGGATTTGGCAGCGGCCAAAAAGGTATTGGACTCCGATCACTTCAACCTCCAAAAGGTCAAAGACCGCATCTTGGAATACCTGGCGGTCATGAAACTCAATCACCGCCAAAAAGGTCCCATCATCTGTTTTCTCGGCCCCCCAGGGGTAGGCAAAACCAGCCTGGGACAGTCCATTGCCAAGGCCATGGGCCGAAAATTTGTCCGGCTTTCTTTGGGCGGCCTAAAAGACGAGGCCGAGATCCGCGGCCACCGGCGCACCTACGTTGGGGCCCTGCCCGGCCGCATCCTTCAGAGCCTGAAAACCGCCGGCTCCAATAACCCGGTCTTCATGCTCGATGAGATCGATAAAATAGGCTCTGATTTTCGGGGCGATCCGGCCTCGGCTCTTTTGGAGGTGCTTGACCCTGAACAGAATTCCCATTTCTCCGACCATTACCTCAACCTGTCCTTCGATTTGAGCAAGGTGATGTTCATTACCACGGCCAACTTCCTTGACCCCATCCCTGAGGCTTTGGAAGATCGGATGGAGGTTATTTATCTTTCCGGTTACACCAATGAGGAAAAGGTTGCGATCAGTAAAAAATTTCTTATTCCCAAACTCATCTCCAACCATGG
Organism: Deltaproteobacteria bacterium; assembly: GCA_031271165.1. Taxonomy (GTDB): domain Bacteria; phylum Desulfobacterota; class Desulfarculia; order Adiutricales; family Adiutricaceae; genus JAISWF01. The sequence continues at coordinate 17,006 of JAISWF010000026.1, read as the reverse complement.
CCTGAAAGCTAAGTCTCTGACCATTAACGATTCGGCCATCAAGACCGTCATCAACTCCTACACCCAAGAGGCCGGCCTCCGCGGAATGGAACGCAAGCTGGCGACCATTTGCCGCAAGGTGGCTCGCCGGGTGGCCGAGGGCTATGACCGCTCTTGTCGGGTTACTCAGAGCCAGATTCCCAAATACCTGGGTCCGCCTGAGATTTTGCCGGAGCCGGTCATCTCTGAAGGGCAACCCGGGGTGGTGACCGGACTGGCCTGGACCGGGATGGGCGGCGAACTCATGTACGTCGAGGCCAGGACCATGCCCGGAAAGGGGAACCTGACCCTGACCGGGCAGCTTGGGGAGGTCATGCGGGAAAGTGCGCAGACGGTTTTGGCCTTTGCTCGGGCCCACTCTTACCAACTGGGCTTGGAACCCAACTTTTATGACGAGGTCGATATTCATATCCACCTTCCGGTCGGCGGCGTCCCCAAAGACGGCCCCTCAGCCGGGGTGACTCTTTTAGTGGCCTTGTTTTCTGCCCTGACCGGGCAGCCGGCACCTCGTGATATCGCCATGACTGGGGAGATTACCCTGCGGGGTCAAGTCATGGGTATCGGCGGCCTTAAGGAAAAATCCCTGGCCGCCCTGCGGGCCGGCATCAAAAAGGTCATTATCCCCAAACAAAATCTGAAGGATCTAGTCGAGATTCCGTCCGGCTTACGCCGCCAGATCCAGTTTCTCACCGTTGACAATGTCCAAGAGCTTTTGGTGATCTGTTTTCCTTCCTGCCGCTTCCGGCTTGATCGGCCGACCACCCCCGGTCGTCTTCGGCTGCGCCCCAAGCCCCGAAGCCGGCGACGGCGACCTCTATGAGCGTTAGTAATCATCCAGGCTGCATCCTGTGCGGTCATCACTGCCGGGTTGACCGCAACTCCGGTCATATTGGGCGCTGCGGCGCCGAAACCAAGTTGGGATTTTCCGCCGCTCTCATTCATCACGGCGAGGAACCCCCTCTATCGGGATACAGCCCGGAAGGGGGCTCAGGCACGATTTTTTTTACCCGCTGCAATCTGACCTGTGCTTTTTGTCAAAACTGGCAGATTTCTCAGTCCGGCGGTCAAGGTATTGACATTGATGAGGGCCGCCTGGTGGAGCTGATGTTCCAGCTGGCTGAAAACGGCGCTCATAACATCAATTTGGTCTCGCCCACTCCCTACGCCGTTGAGATCGCTCGGGCCCTGTCTTCGGCCAAGAAGGCCGGCCTCAACATACCGGTGGTCTATAATACCGGCGGCTACGATTCAATGGCCGCCTTGGCCATGTTGGACGGCTTGGTGGAGGTGTACCTTCCAGACGCCAAAATCGGGTTGGAGGCGGCCATGGATCCGGCGGAGCCTGATTCAAGGGCCATGAGACTTTTTGGGGCCGGCGACTACGTTCGCCTCAACCGGGCGGCCTTACTTGAAATGAAACGCCAGGTCGGACACCTGCTGCTTGACGGACAGGGTCTGGCGGCCAGAGGGCTGATGGTCAGGCATCTGGTCCTGCCTGACGATCTGGCCCGGACCAGCGCTCTTTTGCCGTGGCTGGCCGAAAATATCGGCCCCGAACTCCACCTGAGCCTGATGGCCCAGTACCACCCCGCCAACCGCATCAAAGTCGGCGACAATCCAGAATTTAGAGACATGCTCGGCTTGGGCCGGCCGCTTTCCATACGGGAATACGAGCAGTGTGTGAATTTGGCCTGGTCATTAGGGTTGACTAATACCTACGTCCAGGATCTTGAGTCGGCCACTATGATGAGGCCAGACTTCAGTAAACCGGGGCCGAAAATTTTTAACTGAAAGCTTTAGACTGGCAGTTTGACTGGCTGTTGGGGTTGGCCAAGTGGACCGGGGCCAAAAGACGGCTCAAAGGGTCTTCAGAAATTCCGCCACTTTAGTAAAATCCGAAGTCACCGGGCTTGGCGGAAGGCTTTTCAGGGCCCTCCGGCCGTAGCCGGTGGTGGTGAGCCGATTGTCCATGATTGCCAAAAGTCCTCGGTCAGTGGAGTTTCTCAGGAGCCGGCCCAAGCCTTGCTTGAGGGCCAGGAGCATCTCGGGGAGACTGTAGTCATTAAAAGGGTTCCCGCCCTGCTGCTTGATAAGCTCAAAGCGGGCCTGGACCAGGGGTTGATTAGGCCGGGGGAAAGGGAGGCGGTCAATAATCACCAGAGAAAGGCTTTGGCCTGGGACGTCAACACCCTGCCAAAAGCTGCTGGTGGCTAAAAGGACCGAATGGACGTTTTGAGAAAATTCTTTTAAAAGACTGTTACGGCCGGCTCGTCCCTGGACTAAAAGTGGCCAGGGCAGCCGGCTTTCTAGGGCCTGGGCCGTGATTTTGAGCATGCGGTTGGAGGTAAACAGCACCAGCGCTCGTCCTTTGGACAGCTGGAGAATTTTTTCCGTTTCATTAATAAAGGCCTGGGTAAAGGCCTGTTCGTTTTTTGGCGTCGGGAAAGGTGACGGAACGTACAGCATGGTTTGGTTGCGATAGTCGTAGGGTGAGGACAGTGAAAGGGAGGCCGACTCCTCTTGCAGTCCCAAGCGATTTTTAAGGAAAGAAAAGTCTCCGTCTTCACTTAAAGTAGCCGAGGTCATGATCACCGGGCGCCCAAGCTGACGGAACTTTTGGCCAATTATGGGCCCGACCTCAATGGGCAGAGCCGAGACAACAAGATCGGAATGGTTTTTTTCCACTTGGTAGACAAAGTCAGGGTCATTGGCTTCACCCAAGATGAGCGCCGCCTGAGAGGCCGCTGTCAGCCGGTTTTTAAGGAACTCAAGTTCTTCATGCCTGGCCTCGTCATTGAGCGGCTCAAGGTGCAGGCGGAGCATCTGCCCTTGTTGGCTCAAGCCCAGTAACAATTCTTTGAGATCATTGTTTCGATAACTATTTTCCGGAAAAAGAAAGTCTTCACCTTGGAAATCTTCAAAAAATTGGCTGATTTTTTCCTGATAGTTACCGAAAGAAAGAGCCAAATTTTCGTATTTATTTAGGACCTCAAATGAACCAAAAATGGAGGCCAAAGAGTGGGCGATGCTCCTTAACTCTGAAATCCTCAGGGAGTGCCCGAACCAGGAGGTGGCCACCGATTCCAAAAGGTGAGCTTCATCAAAAATGGCCGCCTCCCATTCCGGCAGCACCTGGCCTAATCCGCTGCTGCGGACCGAAAGATCGGCCATAAAGAGATGGTGGTTGACCAAAATAAGGTTGGCTGCCTGGGCCTGCCGGCGATTGGCAAAAAAATAACAGTCATCGAAATGAGCGCATTTGGCGCCAAAACACGATTCGGAAGTGATGGTCAGATTGTGTCTGGGGTAAAGGGCTTCGATTCCCTTGGGCATGCTCGACAGATCGCCGTCGGTGGTATTTTCCAGCCATTTTTTAAAGAGTTGCTGAAGCTCGGAGCGGGTAGTTTCCCGGAAAAGATTAGGGGAGTGGCGAAGGCGGTGGTATTTAAGGAGACACAGATAGTTTTCCCGGCCCTTAACCAAGGCCGCCTGGAAACCACTGCCAAAGTATTGGCGGATGAAGACCAAGTCTTTAAAAAAAATCTGGTCCTGGAGATTTTTTAGTCCCGTAGAAACTATGGTCTTTTTTGAAGACAAAAGAGCCGGCAGCAGATAGGCCAAAGTCTTGCCTATTCCGGTGCCGGCTTCAATGATAGTTGTTATTTTTTTTTTCAGCGCCCTGGTTACTTCCTGGGCCATGGTTAACTGGTCTGGTCTGACTTCGTAATTTGGCCAAGCCCCGGCTAAGGGGCCGTCAGGTCCCAGCAGCCAACCGATGTCTCGGTCGTCGTGGTCGGACATCGTCTTGTCCTGGGATTTGGTGAGGTCAGCTGACCACGACGCTTTTTCCCATGAGGCTCAGAACTCCCAGCACCACCAGGAAGACTACGACCACGGCAATGATAACTCCGGCCGTGCCGTCACCGGCGGGAATCATGGTTTGGTCGAGTTCTCCGGCCAGGGACCGAATTTCGGCCTCGTCTAGCAAGGCCAGGCGCTGATCAACTTCTTCGCGGCTGTAACCCAAGGCAGTTAAGGTCTCGGCCACCTTTTTGTTTTCAAGGTTTGCTCTAATGCTTTCCAGATCTGCCTCTCTGGTCGATTGGGAGTCAACGGTGGTGGCAAATCCGGCCAGGGCTGCCTTGGTCGGCGTTAGGGCCAGAGCAATGGCCAAGGCGATCATCAGCAGAACCACACGTTGGCCCGCCCGGGTTTTGGCAAGATCGCTCATTTTAATCCTCCATTTTTTTATTGGGGCGTATTAGTCCTGTTATTAAGACCGCCGCCTGGTGAAGCGAAAAAAAAATTGATTCCCTCAGCTGGCTGTCGGCCAAATGAGAAACCAAATATGTGCCACTAAAAATTAAGGCTTATCTTTATCTAAGGACCGACTGTATGGAGCACTACAAAGCGTTCCTTGGCGCCAGTTTGAAATTTGGTTATCAAATGGTCAGACCGGTGGTCAAAGTCGGTTCAGGGCTTCTTTGGCTGTTTTGGCCGCAGGCACGTCGAGCAGTATACTCTGCCTCTAATTAATAGCATAAAACCAAAAAAATAAAAAGAAGTTTTTTTTAATGCCAATACGAATAAAATTTTGGCAGACTACCGGCTCTTTACCGTCTCAGATCCGGTCGCCAGTGGAGGTATTAAGTTCATATGTCAGCGAATTTTTAGGTTAATCAAGATATTCAATTTAATAGCCAGTCTAACCGAGCGGCCATTCTCCAATTGACTGGCCAAGCCGCCAAAACCGAGGGACCGATCAACGACTGACAAAAATTAACATACTGATTTGAGCGAGAATGCCTAAAATCTAACCCCGGACGCAATAAACAGGTTGGTAGACCCTGGGTCAGGCGCCTGAGGCCAGCTATTAACCCGACATCGACAAAATAACGGCTTGATATGGGACCAGAACTTTTAAAGCAGCTTTATATCAAATTTTTAGCGAACACAGCTTTCAACTATGACCCGTCGATCGTACTCGTCGGCGGTTTTTGGGGCTCAAAATGGCCCCGCAATGAGGTTAGCCTCAGGTTTCGCTGGATAAATTTAAAAATTATTTCTAGTTTTTTTAACCCGCCCTTCAGTTCACCTCAAGTAAAATTTCAAGATCTTCAAAAAACTTGCCAACCAACATCAAGGCTTGCTTCAGTCCATCCGGACAAGAGCAAAGTCTTAACCTCTTGACCACAATAGCCCCAAATTTTGAATTTTAACGTGTAGCCTATTATGGCTAATCGGTCACAAAAAAGTTATAATATCTTTCAAAGGCTAAGGAACTCTTGGTGCTAAATCGGCCGTCCATTTCCGCATACTGCAACAAGACAATCATGGGACAATAACATCTGGGTCCGGCTTGTGATCTCTTGGTCAATCCGGTGATGATTAAGCTGAGAAGAGCGAATTTTTACATTGTTTGGTCAGTTGCCCTGACCAAGGCTGGCTTGTTACCGGCCGGCCTTTTTTAAAAACATCCTGACCTCCTTTGGAGCATTGATGGCCGCCGGGAGCTGGGCCAGGGGCTTGGGCAGCTACGCTGGCTGCGAACTGCTGGCTTATCCGGCCATAAGTCGGGCCATAAAACATATTGTTTAGTTGTGAGGTGACGGACATGGGGCTGAGTTTATCCAGTTTGAGGATTAACTCTTTTGGATAGACTCTTGGGGATAAATTCTTGGGGATAGACGCAACCAAGGCCGAAGGGACTGGTGAAGCCTTCAATGGATTTTCAATGGATTTTAGGGGCCGCTAAAAAGCAGCGGCAAGATGAAATGGTGCGAGGACCATATGAACACCCAATCTATTAAAAAATTTAACATTGTTGGTCCTTGCGTGGCGTCAAAGCATTACATGCTGCCAGCGTTGCCTCGGCAACCTAAGATAGATGATATGATTAATGGTGAATATTATTTTGTCTTTCATGCTCCTAGACAATCGGGAAAAACTACTTTTTTTGACGCATTAACTAATAAAACAAACTCTAATAATAGTTTTTACGCCATAAATTGTTCTTTAGCTACTTTGCAAAATGTTACAGACGAAAATATCGCTATGTCTAGAGTTATTTCTCAGCTCAACATAGCTATGAGGTCTTCACAAGTTAAAAGTATCAAACGAAAGGCCTATTCGTTCAATTCTTTGCCAGGAATGGATGCTCCGGACAGTAAAGTTTTGATAATTCTCAATCATCTCTGCCTGGCTCTGGACAGAGACTTGGTCGTTATTTTCGATGAGGTGGATTGTCTGTCCGGGCCTGCTCTGCTAACGTTTCTGTCGCAAATTAGGGATGGGTATAACCTCCGGCACAGGCCAAATAATAAATTTCCTAGTTCTTTGGCCTTGGTCGGCCGGAGCAATATTATTAAGAACTTTACCAGCCAAAATTATTCCGAGGAACAATCAGATGCTCTAGCCAGTTCTTTCAACATCTTGGCCGATTCCATGACCCTGGCCAATTTCACCCATTCTGAAATCAAGACCCTATACCATCAGCATACTGAGGCTACCGGTCAAGTGTTTGAAGACGAAGCCATTGAGCGGGTTTGGTACTGGTCAGAAGGGCAGCCTTGGCTGGTCAATGCCTTAGCCTGGCAGGTCATTGAAAAAGAATTGGAGAATGATTATTCGGTGGCCATCTCGGAGCAGTTAATTGATCAAGCCGCCGATGGTTTGTTTAAACGGCAGGATGCCCACCTGGGGACACTTTTAACCAGGCTAAAAGAGCCTCGGGTTATCAAAGTAATGCAGCCGGTTTTTGCCGGGACTCAGTCTTTAGCCTCCTCAGTAACCGATGATGATGTCCAGTATTGTAAAGATTTAGGTTTGGTGGTCAGTGATGATTTGGAACAACTCAGACCGGCCAATCCTATCTATCGCCAGGCTATGGCCAGGTACATCAGTATTGATCTGCAAAAAATATTTCCGGTCATCCCACAGGGCATGTGGATAAAAGATGATCGCCTGTTAGTAAATAAACTTTTAGATGAATATAGATTAATATGGCAAGAATACAGCGCCTCTCTTGCCAAACAGTTTAAGGACAACCTGGCCGTCAAATATGACGAGGCCACTCACGTTTTTATGCTGTACGCATTTTTATTACGCTCCTCCACTGGCCACAACATACGCTGGGAAATGAAATACGCTGAAGGACGAGGGAGCGTTGATATCTGCGGCATCTATAACGGGGTTGAATACCCAATTGAAGTCAAGGTTAAAAATGCTCATGGGGCATTTGAAAAAGCCAAATGATTCCTAATTAGCTTAATATATTGATAAAACTGGAACTAAACAAGGCTGGTTGAAAAAATTTGAAAATTTTTGACCGCACCCGGAAAAAGCCACCCGACGAGAAGTTTCGGCTTTAACTGACCCGGAAAGGTGCCCAAGTGGCCGGCATCCCTGGGCCAAGCTGCCCCAAAGGGTGATTGTTTTGGGGTTGGCCAGGACCCTGGCTTTGGTTCATTTTAAATGTTCATTTTAACTTTAACTGGCGGCGCTCGGCAGTTTTAAGACCTCATAATAGTATTTTTGTTTCTATACTATTATTTTAATCAAAATAAAGATCAAACTTTGACTTGCTATTTTGGCATATTTGATCAGATAAGAGTTCAGAGTAGACTAAATGGCTGCTGCCTTCGGTCCTAATTTAGTTTGGTCTGCAGGTCCATCGGCTTGACCGCCTCTGGACGGTCAAGAGGTCAGATAAGATAAGGCTAAGTCAGGCCTTATTTGAGATATCGGTGTTTTAGGCTGTGTTGGGCCTCTTGGAAAAGAGTATTGATGTCAAGTTGGCAGGGTTTTTTCTTGCTAATTCTTCCGTACCGGGCTATAATTTCAAAAATAATGTTGGCTATGGGTCTTCTTTTCTGAGGTCTGATGGCTTGATGTCTGATGGCTTGAAACAGTTAACCTGTCATAGTCGGTCAACCAAAAAAGATGATATTTCGAGTTCTGCATTTATGTAGATAATGCATTTTGTTTGTTTTTATTGAAATCACTATGGCTATTAATTCTTATATAAATATAAATAATCTCTATTGACGGTGCTGAGGCTAAGCCGAGCCGGCTGGCTTGACCAGGGCCAACGATTTGGAGTCCTTTAAGTAAATAACAGACTCAAGACTTTATAATGCTCCCTCAGTTTTAGATAATCCAGCACCAATCCAAGATTGCCAAAAAGCCGCCAGAAAATAGGCCTTGACGGCTGATACTTCTCCCGGTTGGAGGGAGAACCTAATGAGGGGGTCGTTGCGGGCCCCTTTTTTGACATCCAAATTATCAAGAGCCGACTTTATCCTGCAGCTATTTTTGAATTTCTATAATAAAAAGTTAAAATAAAGACTTAAGTCAATTTTTAACTAAAATCTGATGATTGCTTGGAGTATTTCTATGAAGTTTTTTATTGACACTGCCAACTTGGACCAAATTTCCAAAGCTGCCGGCTATGGTATTCTCGACGGGGTAACAACTAATCCCAGCTTGATTGCCAAAGAAGGCATCATTGAGCAGAGCGAGCACATCAAGGCGATTTGCGCCATTACCCCGACTCCGGTTAGCGCTGAAGTGCTGGCCACTGAAACCGACAGCATGATTGATGAAGGAAAACGACTGGCCGCCTTGGCTCCCAACGTGGTTGTCAAAATCCCGCTGACCATGAGCGGTCTTCAGGCCACCAAGGAACTGTCGAGCCAAGGCATCAGGGTCAACGTGACTTTGGTGTTTTCAGCCATCCAAGCCCTTTTGGCCGCTAAGGCCGGAGCCGCCTACGTTAGTCCTTTTGTCGGCCGCCTTGATGACACCGGGCTGGACGGCCTGACTGTGGTTGAAGATATTTTAAATATCTTTGGCAACTACGATTTTGAGACCGAGGTTATTGTGGCCAGTATCCGCCATTGCCAGCACGTCCATCGGGCGGCTTTGCTTGGGGCCGATATCTGCACCATTCCCTTTGCCGTTATCCAGCAGCTTTCGGGTCATCCCCTGACTGACAAAGGTTTGGCGGCTTTTCTGGCCGATCACGCCAAAGTCGCCGCCCATTAAAGTTGGCCTCGGCCATGGGCCCACCCTAAGGCGGCGGCCATGGCAGCTGTTAAAAGCCCGGGTCAACAAAGTGCTCCTGAGCGGGACCACGGGCTGGGGGATGGACCAAAACCTCGGCCCATTGGGTGCCTAAAGTCTTCGGCCAAGAATAATCTAACCCAAAAGTTAAGGCCCCGTTCCAATAGTTAAGGCACCCTGAAGACCCCTTCAGCCAAAAATTACCAGCCTCCCAAAGTCTGCCTGCCCAGTTGGCCGCTTGGTGTTGAACTAAATTAATGGCGCCTCAGGCCTGGCTGGCCAACTGACTGCGGCTGGCCCCAACGGCAGCCAAAAGAATAGAGCGAAACCTTTAGAAGTCTTTTTGGCTAAAACCATTAAGTTGGCCGACAGAGCCCTTTCAATAGCTAACAATTCCTTACGGGCGGCCGATACGGTTACTGATTCTAGATGCGCTGCCTGGGAGGGGTATTAATATTTCGGGCGGGTTTAGTTTTGTTGGGGTCAGGACCGACCAGGTTTAATCGCTCCCAAGCTGGGCAGCTCCAAGGGCCCAGGGGCCTTGGGCGGGTGTTGTTCTTTTTCGGTAACCCCCTATGACAAGCCAAGGCTTGCTGGAGGTCATCTCCAGCCAAATCGGCAACTTCCAACAGCGAACAATGAGTATCACCGCCACAATAGAAGCTCCAAAGGGGACGGCCCAAAGTCTGGGCGCATCGACTTTTTATGGCTTTGACAAACGGATAAAAAAATTGCGAATTTGTATTTATTATAAGGTTTTTGTGTGTTTTAAATTGGCCAATGGTTGAGAGTTTATGCTAAAAAGTTGAATAAATGACTAATTTTCTTTTGATAAAATTGCGTTCTTTTAATGGATTATTTCTATGAATTTTTTAAAAATCATAGGAAGCAACATCAAATCCATTCTCTTAATCTGGTCGGCCTTTTTGATTATGGTCGTGGTCAGCCATTTTTATGTCAATTCCGGCGTCAAAGAGCAAATAGACTTACACAGCAGCCATGAGATTAATTTTTACAAGTTAGCCTTGGACAAGTTGTTTGATGCCCATGAGGCGGCTCTCACTAATGCGGCCGCCGTGATGGCTCTGGCTCTGGATCGTCAGGCCTCACAATTTGATTTGGAGGAAATAGTACGGGTTCTGGGCGGGGTTTACGCCAACCAAAGCGATATTCAAGACGTTTTTGCCCGCCTTTATGGTGTTATTGACGGCCGCATCATTGAGACCTCCGACTTGACCGCCGAATCCACTCTTGATCTCCAATCGGCGGAGCGGCTTAAGGCCGTCTTGGCGGCCAATGGGCTCTTTCGCTCCGAGCCCTTTGTTGACCCCCAAACCCAGCAGACGGTGGCTTCTGCGTCCTTGGCTGTCCGCGATGGCCAAGGGGTGGTCAGGGGGTTTATGGCGGTCGATTTTCTTTTGGAGCCAATCATTGCCAGGACTTCCAGCTACCAATTGGGCGGCCAGGGCCATGGGCTGCTGCTTAGCTCTTCAATGGTTCTTTTGGCCTATCCCCAGGCCGATCAGGTGGGCCGAAAACTGTCCGACATCCCGGAATTGGCCCCTTTGGTCAATTTCTTAAGGGAGTTGGGACCGGAAGCGCAAGTCAGTAATTTTAATTATTTAGGGGTCAAGCAGATCGGGTTTTTCAGCCGCCTATCCAACGGCTGGTCCATGGGCATTTTCTGCCCGATTGATTATTACCTCCACCAGAGCTTTTCCATTAAGGCGGCCCTTGTTCTGGTTGGGCTGGTCCTGGCTATAGTTTTGAGTCTGCTCATAGTCAGGCTGAATATGGCTAAAATCCAGTCTGAAGAGAAAAACCGTTCCAAATCGTCTTTTTTGGCCAGGGTCAGTCACGAGATCCGGACCCCTATGAACGCCATTGTCGGCTTAAGCGAATTGGCCCACCGCGACTTTGGCCGGCCCCAGGTTTTGGGATATATCATTGAGATCAGAAGAGCGGCCTCAATTTTGCTGGGCATCATCAATGATATTTTGGATTTTTCTAAGATTGAATCAGGAAAATTCAGTATTATTGAGACCCATTACGATCTTGATCGCCTTTTAGGGGATGTTTTGGCCATCATTAGGCTTCGGGCCGATGAAAAGTCCCTCAAAATAGAAACCTCCATTGACCCGACGCTGCCCAAGGGACTTTTAGGAGATGATCGAGGACTCAGGCAGGTCCTCTTAAACCTGATTTCCAACGCCATCAAGTATACCCCGTCTGGATTTGTCAAGCTTTCGGCCTCCGGCCAAATGGTCAATGATCAGGTTATTAAACTTAATTTTACCATTGAGGATTCAGGAGTCGGCATCAGCTCAGAAGGGCTGGATAAGCTTTTTACCGATTTTGTGCGCTTAGCCGATCGGCGGATTGGCCGCAACGTCGAGGGCACCGGCTTAGGGCTGGTCATTTCCCGGCACATCTGTCGCCAGATGAACGGTGACGTGACCGCTGAGAGTCAGCCTGGCCAGGGCTCCAAATTTACGGCCTTCGTCCAACAGGTGGTGATCGATCCGTCGCCCATTGGGGCCTCTGAAGGGGCCTTCCAACAGGTGGTACCTGCTCCCAGAAACGTCGCCGCATTCACCGCCTCAGGCTACCGGGTTTTGGTGGTTGACGACATCGCCACCAATCTCATGGTGGCCAGGGAACTATTGGCTCCTTATGGCATGGAGGTGGTGACCTGTCTGTCGGGTAAGCAGGCGGTTCGGGCCGAGGCCGAACAACCATTTGATTTGTTTTTTATCGACCATATGATGCCAGATATCGACGGCGTGGAAACCCTGCGGCGCATCAGGTCCTTAGGTGGCCGCAGTCTGAGCACTCCGGCGGTGGCTTTAACTGCCAACGCCGTGGCTGGGGCCCGTGAAATGCTTATCAGCCAGGGGTTTGACGACTTTTTGTCCAAACCCATTGACTCAGATGAGATGACCGATATATTAGACAAATGGGTCCAACCTGGGGCCAGACAAGAGTCAGTCTTTGAGGAAACTCAACCAACTTATGAGGACGCTACCGATATGGATAAGTTATTTGTGGCTTTAAAGGCGGCGCATGTTGACACCAACTTGGGTTTGAAGCGGTGCGGCGGAATCCCGGCGGTCTATGTCCGGATCCTGGAGACCTTTGTTCGTGACTTGGAGCGTATTTCTGAACAACTGAAAACCGAAACCCAACTTCAGGATGCGGCCTCAGCGGAGGCCTTAACCATTACTGTTCACGCCGTTAAAAGTGCCACCGCCAACATCGGGGCTGAAGATATCTCGGCCGAAGCTTTGCGTCTGGAAACTGCTTTAAAGTCCGGCGACCTCTCTGACGTTACCGGCGGGGGCCTGGCCTCTTTTTGTCAGTCTCTTTTATCCTTGTCGACCAGTATTAAAGAGGCTCTGGCAGCTTTCGAAGGCAGGGTCAAGACCTCCGGGGCCAGCGGCGGCTCCGTTGGTCCCGAAGAATTGGGGCGCCTGAAGGTCGCCTTGGCGGAAAACGATGGGAGTTTGGCCGAGCGCCTGCTGTCAGAGCTGGGGAAAAAGGCCGACCCGGGCCTGAGAAGGATTCTATCCCAGATCTCTTACCATGTTATTTTAAGTGATTATCGGGAGGCTTTAAAACTCATTGAAGGTCTTTAGAGGAGGTCTTTAGAGATTTAGAGAAAAGCTTTAGAAAAGGTCTTTAGAATATGGTTTCAAGAGATGGTCTTTAGACCAAGTAGCTTCTCCGGCCAAACAAGTTGCCTTATAACAACAGGCCTGACTGCAGGTGAGCTTCTGGTGTTGAGCTTTTTGAAAATTTGGGGGCCGCCTTGGCGGTCGGAGGTCTTTACTTCAAACTTGTTTATTGTCAGACCTTTTTATGCTTGTTTATGATTTTAGATATAGCCCAGCAATATTGCTAATTGAATTTTGATATTTTTTAGGGTCTCAAAAATTTCGCTCTGCCCGCCTTTTTTATCCCGCCATCATTAGCACCAGTTTTATCCATATATTTAGTAAGCTTAGGCTAACATTGCAGCTTTTTTAAATGGCCGGCGATCATTTTAGCTCTTGATTTCAAGCGGTATTCAATAGGGCCTTCGAGCCCGTTATAACTGCCGCAGGTGACCGGCCCTCGTCCTTCAGCGTATTGCAGGCCCAGCGTTAGGGGTGACTACTATGGGAAGAGGGTAATAAAAAAGCCATAACCTAAAAGTGCGGGCGGCCTCATCATATTTGCCGGCCAGGTGTTATTGAACTGCTGGCAGCTAAATGTTGTTGAAATCAAAATATCCATTAGTTAAAAAAATTCACGGGGCTGCGGTAAGCAACAAGGCTGCCGGCCAAGGCTGACGGGCTTAGTCAGGTCATAAACCCTGCCCCAGGCCCGGCAGGGCCGTTTAGGGCAGGGTCTTTAGGGGATGCGCTTTAGGTTGGTTAGATGTCAAGCTCACGGACATTTAGGGCGTTTTCATGAATAAACTCCCGCCGGGGTTCGACTTGGTCACCCATGAGGATGGTAAAGATGTCGTCAGCGTCCATGGCATCTTCGATTTTGACCTTCAGGAAGTTCCTCTTGACCGGATTCATGGTGGTTTCCCAGAGTTGGGGGGCGTTCATTTCGCCAAGGCCTTTGTAACGCTGGACTCTGAGGCCCTTTTGACCGGCATTTTCCATGTCTTCCAAAAGTTCACGCTCAGTTTCCAGCCGGTAGCGGCGTTCTTTGTGTTCGATGGTGAACGGCGGAGAAACAAAGGAATCAGCCTTTTCGCGAAGCCGGAAATATTTCCCGAAAAGCTCACCCTCTTGGAAGGCGGTGTTTAAGATGAGCTTTTTGCGGTTATCGTGGGTGGCGGTCAGGGTAAGCCGAAAATCGGGACTGACAGGAGTCTCATCGCTGGCCTCTTCCGAGGCTTCTTCCGGGGGCTCATCCAAGCTCCGGTAGGAGATGTCCGGCCCGTCATCGGGAAAATCAGGACCCCGGACGTCAAGCCCGGCGGACAGAAAAATATCGGCTGTTGCCCTGGTCCAGTTTTCGTCTCGGAAACCAACCGGGTTCTTTTTAATCTGAGCATACAGAAGCGACCAGAGTCTGGCTGGAAAGCCCAGTCGGGAGTAGCGATCTTTAAAATCACGCTCGGCGATGAGGCTGTCGAGAAACTCTTTGAACTCCGCCTTTTCCAGCCGAATGTCGGAGCCCTCGCCCGTGAGGACCCGGTCTTCAGCGTAACGTGACAAGGTAAAGGCCCTGAGCCCGGCGTCGTCTTTGATGTAAAACTCTTTTTGCCCGGTTTTGATCCCGTAAAGAGGCGGTTGGGCGATGTAGACGTGACCTCGCTCAATGAGTTCCGGCATCTGGCGGTAGAAAAGGGTCAGCAAAAGGGTCCGGATATGGGCCCCGTCGACATCGGCGTCGGTCATGATGACGATTTTGTGATAGCGCAGCTTGTCGATGTTGGTGCCATTGGTGCCGGGAGCCCCGATGCCGGTGCCCAGAGCAGTGATGATGTTGCGGATTTCCTGGCTGCCGATAATGCGATCAAAGCGGGCTCGCTCGACGTTGAGGATTTTGCCCCGCAAGGGCAGTATGGCCTGAAATTTGCGGTCCCGGCCCTGTTTGGCGCTACCGCCGGCGCTGTTGCCCTCCACCAAAAAAAGCTCGCACTGCTCGGGGACTTTGGACTGGCAGTCGGCCAGTTTGCCAGATAAAGAGTTGCCGGCCAGCCCGCCTTTGCTGCGGATGGTCTCACGGGCTTTGCGGGCGGCTTCCCTGGCCCGGACAGCGTCAACGACCTTGGTGATTATCTTTTTGGCGACGGCTGGGTTTTCCTCGAAAAAAACCGACAGCCGCTCGTAAACCAAGGTGTCGACTAGCCCTTTGACCGAGGCGTTGCCCAGCTTGGCCTTGGTCTGGCCCTCGAACTGCGGCTCGGGGATGCGGACGCTGATTACGGCAGCTAGGCCCTCGCGGACGTCCTCGCCTTCAAGGTTACTGACTTTGAGGTTTTTGGGGAGGTTGCCGGCAGCCATGTATTGGTTGACGGCTCTGGTCAGGGCGGTCCGGAAGCCAGTTAGGTGAGTTCCGCCCTCGGGAGTGCTGATGTTGTTGGCGAAAGTCAAAACCTGTTCGGAATAGCCGTCATTGTATTGGAAAGCCACCTCGACTATGACGCCACTGTTTTGGCCTTCAAAGTAGACCGGTTTTTCGTGAATAGGCGTCTTTTGACGATTAAGGTGACTGACAAATTCTAACAGTCCGCCTTTATAGCAGTATTCCTTAAATTCGTTGGTCCGTTCGTCTAAAAGATTGATGTAAAGCCCTTTGTTGAGGAAGGCCAGCTCTCTGAGCCGCTTGGCCAGAATCTCAAAGTCAAATTCGGTGGTCTCAAAGATGGTGGCATCGGGCTTAAAATGGACCATGGTCCCGGTTCGCTCCACCGCCCCGACCTGTTTTAAGGGCCCGGTGGGGAGTCCCCGCTCAAATCTCATGCGGTAGCGCTGCTTGTCGCGCTTGACCTCAACTTCCAGCCACTCCGACAGGGCGTTGACGACCGAGACGCCGACTCCGTGAAGTCCGCCGGAAACCTGGTAGGTCTTTTTGTCGAATTTTCCGCCGGCGTGAAGTTTGGTCATGACCACCTGGACCCCGGAAACCTTTTCAGTAGGGTGCAGATCCACCGGAATGCCCCGGCCGTTGTCTTTGACCTTGATGGTTCCAGCCGGGGTGATGGTCACCTCAATGCGATTGCAGAAACCGGCCATGGCTTCATCAATGGCGTTGTCAACTACTTCATAAACTAGGTGATGGAGTCCAGGGGCGGCCACAGTTCCGATATACATTGAGGGCCGAACCCTGACGGCCTCTAAGCCTTCAAGGATTTGAATATTACTGGCGCCGTAATCTTCCGGTGCCGGTGCGTTGTCCGTCATTTTTACTCCCATTAAATATAAAACTGGCTGTCTTGGCGGCCTCAGGGGCCGGATGTCGATTTATAAGCGTCGGCTCAGTCAAAAAGCGAAAAAGTTGGGGCCAAAAAAAATCAAGCCGGAGGGGACCCGGATCTGGCAGGCAAATTAGAGAGCCCCTGATCTTGTATATTATAGCTTGGCACCCCCAAAATGTCAACTATCTGTAAGAAAAAAATGCCAGATAATCTAACGGTGCTAATAGCGATCTGTTAAAAGAGATATATGTTTATAATATTTATAGTATAATTAAATCTAAAGATATATTTGCTAGATAAACAGTCTTAACTAAAAGAAGTTTGGGTGATTTTATCCTCCGGTCTTAAGGCTCCGGCCTCAATGGATAGCGCTGCCGACTCAATTGGCGGCCGATAAATTTAGGCGCACCGATGATAATTGAAGCTCGGCCATTGAGCGAAATTTGATTTGGAAAACCTTTACTTAATAACTGGATGCTGCTTAATCAATCTCCATTGTTGGTCGGGCGAATTATTGTGCATTATTTATTTTTCAATGAACTATTCTTCGGCCTTAAAATAACAGCTGCCTTTTCATCATCAAATGACAAGATGAAACTGCGGCCGGCAGTCCCCTGTCTGGCCGCCTTGCCTGACATATCCCTTCCGCCGACACATCCGGAGCCATAATCAAGACCCAATATTGAAATATGTTGGCCTCAAGGGGTGGCCGGCTGGGGTTTGGACTCTGATGAGGGCAGAAAGGTTTTTTGGGGATACTGGTTTTGGAGCCGGCAGACCCGGTTTTCCAATTTGATGAACTTCCCCCATCAGGCATTTCCCATTGGCAGGCTTTTACTGAAGTATTTTATTAGCATCTCAGCCACCGCGGTCGCCCTCACCTTTGGTGGGTGGCCATTTTGTGTGAGAAACTTAAGGATCGCGTCGCTGTTGTTCCAAAGGGACGTACCACAAGATGCAGTGTTAATAAACGCGTTGGCCC
>JAISWF010000164.1 GCA_031271165.1 Deltaproteobacteria bacterium | reverse complement strand
GGGGGCGATAGTCAATTCCTTAAGTTGAATGAGCCTAGCGATGGTCAATAGTTTTGGATGCCTCTCATTGTTTAGTTTATTATGGCAAAATATAGAACGCTTTACAACATCAATTGATGATGGTCGGGGGGGGGGGCGAGCAGGAAATATTGGTTGCCTCAAAACCTCAAAAAATTAAGTCTTTAAATATATATTTAGGTACTAAATTTCAGTATAGACCAGGTCCAATTAACTTCAGTACCTACGCTAATGACTGACTGGGGCGGGCTTTAGCTCGGAGGCAGGCCTTGAGTTTGATGAGGGCGGTGGGGAATCGAAATAAAGGGTACCCGCTGTGGCATACTACATCCCGACGGGATAATGGTAAGTCTGACTTGGTCGAGAAAAACGAAAGCCTCCTCACCCAAGGGGCTTGATTACACCAAAGACACTCCTTCCGGCCTCTGCGGGCCACCTCCTTAAAGCGGCCGAGTCTAGACGATGCCGCATCTAATCGCTACTGGTTGTTGTCTTGTGCCAGGTGGCGGTCTCTGACAACAAACCTCACCATCTGCTCGGCGGCATATTAGTGGACTCAATGTCCAAAGCCAGCCCTTCATCGGTCAAAAATGTCTGATAGTAGTCAGCCGGACAATGGGGTCAATCACTTGGCCAAGATCTTGGCCTTCTTAATATCGGGGCCGTCTAAGGGCTCTTGGCTGAATCTCCGGGCGGTTTCTCGCCTTGGGCTCAAGACTTGGCCAGTCTTAGCTATTCTGGTCTCCCCATCAATATCGGGAACATCAGGATCGTTTTGGTTTTTTTTAACATAATAATATTTGGCCAGAACAAAAAGAAAAAAGCTAACCAGAAAGCACCAACCAAAGAGAGGTTTATAGACTGAAGAGCAGTGAATGATAATTTTGGCTCAGGCTGGCTTAGTAATCGTGAGGTTATTTCTGGTTCGTGATGTTGGTAGTGTCGCCTCAGCCGTGAACGTTTACGCTTGAGGGCATAAAAAAACTCGGCGCAGTGCTGGCCACGCCGAGCTAGTATTCATTTTATCTCAAGCCCTCCCTGATACCCAGATGACCAGGTTTTTTGGGCGGGCATTTGGGTCAGACTGGCCTAAGCCGTAACCGAGTTAGCCTTTGTTAGGTTACCAGGTGATCCTAAATGGTCTCAATACTCTTTGGGCAGACGGTTAAGCTGAGCTAAAGTAAAGACTGGTCCATCTTTACAAACGTATTCCGGGCCCACGTTACAGCGTCCGCAAATGCCCAAGCCGCACTTCATGCGGTTCTCCAAGCTCATGATGATGTTGTCGGGCGTGTAACCGGCCTCTTCCAGGACAGGCTGGGTGAACTTGATCATGATCGGGGGACCGCAAATAAGGGCCGCTGTGTCCTTCGGAGGAGGACACACTTCCTTGGTCACCGCCGGGACAAAACCAACCTTGTAGCCCCAGTTGGGGACTTCACGGTCGATGGTCACAAAGACGTTGATGTCATCGCGTTTTTCCCAAGCCATCCATTCATCTTTGTAAAGAAGAAGCCCCGGGCTCCTGGCGCCATAGATAAAAGTGATTTGACCGTAGTTAGGCCGGTTTGTGGGCTCAAGAAGCCAGGTAATGGTCGACCTCAGGGTGGTTACAGCGAACCCGCCGGCAATGATGACCAAGTTTTTGCCTTTGAGAGTATCCAGGGGGTAGGGGTGTCCCAGCGGACCCCGGATGCCCATGATATCGCCAGCCTTCATGTTGTGCATGTAGCTGGAGACCTGGCCGACCCGGTTGACGGTAAAGAGCACAAAACCCTTCTCCGTCGGCGACGAGGCGATGCCGATGGGGATCTCGCCCTGACCGGGAACCGAAAGCTCGGCGAATTGACCGGGCAGGTAGGCGAACTTTTCCTCGTCGGCCGGGTTGAGGAACTCGAATTTAAAGGTCCTGAGGTTTTTGTCCTCAGTTTCAACTCGGATTTCAGCGATGCGAACGGGGTAGGGGAGGTATGGATTATTCACTTGGGCTCACCTGCTAGGCCTGGCTGGGGGCTTGGGGCTGGCACATTTTCAGAGCCACCTCCCTGATGTCAATGTTAACGGGACACATGACCACGCAGCGCCCGCAACCGGTACAACCCCTTGTTCCATCCTGTTTGAGAGGAATATACTTAAGTTTGTGCATAAAACGCTGCCTGACTCTCTCGGTCTTGCTTGGCCGTGGGTTGTGGCCAGTGCCGTGGACCGTAAAAAGCCAGCTCATGCACGTATCCCAGTTGCGCATCCTGATTCCGCCTTTTTCGCTCTGCTCATCTTGAATGTCAAAGCAGTGGCAGGTGGGGCAAAAAAAGGTACAGACCCCGCAGTTGAGACAGTTTTCAGCTGTAGCCGTCCAATGGGGATCCTGAAAAAGGACCATCAGATCTTTATCGTCAATGGGTTTCAAATCTGTGCCCACACCCTGACTTTTAACGGCGGCAGCCTCCTGATTTTTGAGCTCACCAGCTAGATCAGCTTGGGAAGCAGCGGTCTGTTTGATGAGTTCTTCGCCGGCCGGGGTAATGGTTTTTAGGCCAAGATCGGAACCAACCCGAAAAGCCAAAACGTCCAGACCAGCTTCCCCATAAGGGGAACCGCCCATGGCCGCACAAAAACACTGAGGGGAAGGGGAGGCGCAGGCCAAGCCGACTTTAATGGTTTTATCGAATTTACCCTTCCAGTACGGATCAACAAACCGGTCATTTTGGAAAACACGGTTGGAGATCGACAAGCCTTTAGCGTCGCAGGGCCTGATCCCGAAAATGACGGCGGGATTGGCCTTGTCTCCGAGATCCTTGTAGACAAAGGGGTCGGACTTGGAAGCGTCGTTATGGAAGGACATCAGGTTTTCATTTTGGGGGAAAAACAGCTGTTTAGGGGACATATGGGTGTTGGAATAGTCGAATCTGACCTTGTCAGGTCCGGTTTCCTCCAACTTACACTTATCGCCCGCCCCCTGAGGGGTCAAAAGGCGCCGCCCGGTGGCCAGAGATTTGAAAAACTCCGTCAGGGCGCTTTCTTTAACTATATATTCCGGCATCTTGGGTGGGACCTTTCTACTTAATGAAATCGGCCGGATCGTCGGTCTGGAACATGGTCAACGGCGGCTTCTGGTCCCAGTTCAGACCAGCCTCGTAATTCCAATTGTTCTGAACCGTCAGCTCCGTGACCCGGTTGAATTCCCTGACCTTGATATTGACGGGACAAGCGGTCTCGCAGGCGCCGCAGGAAGTGCAACGACCCGAGCAGTGCAGGCCCCGGAGCAGATGAAAGGTCAGTGTGTCCATAGGATCGTTGGACTTGCCCAACCACTGCGGCCTGGTCTCATCGACAAAGCAGATCGGGCAGTAACAAAGCGGACAAGCGTTGCGACAGGCGTAGCAGCGCAGGCAGTCTTTGATGAGATCCTTAAAATAGGCCATGCGCTCGGCCGGTGTTTTGGCCAAAAGTGCCTTGATGTCGGAGAAATCGTCGGGGGCGGCGCCAGGTGTCTCTGCTCCAATCAGCTCATCGGCCAATTTCGGGGTTCGGTTGGCACAGGTCTGGCAATTGCGCCGCAAGACGTCGGTTTTCTTAATATCGGTTGAAAAACCCTCTCCCTTAACCGTAATCGCATCATCGGTCGATTCCACCACCTCTTTAATAGGCCTGGTTTCTTTGGCTACGACCAAGTTGGTGTCGATCATACCGGTACAGGGAACTCCGATAATATAAAGATTGTCTTTAAGGATTTGATTTTCGGTAACCTGACCGATGGCGCTTCGGGCGTCGCAGCCTTTGGCGACCAAGGCCACTTTACCGGGGCGACCGGGCAGATAGTTGGCTAAATTGATGCGGCTGAAATTGCTCCAGACCAGCTGGTCACAATCGGCTGCGCTTCGGGCGAAGAAAGGCGAAGTGGTCAGAGGAACGGTTCCCTGACGGTAACCGATGACTACTTCAGCCCGGCCATCAGCTAGAAGCTTTTTGGCGCTTTCCCTTATTTTGCTGGTGATGTCAGATAAAGCCGGCATGTCAGGCAACCTCCGCCAGACCAAGCTTGAGGTCTTCTTTCCGGAAGGTGGTGTTGGGACCGCAGGCCTTAACATTTTCGACCACGTCGCGGGCCATAGCCTGGAACTTGTTGGCCTCGGCCGAAGAAATCCAGGAGAATCTCAGGCGATTGGGCTCCACTCCGATGCTCTCAAGCAGTTGATGCATCAAAACGAACTTGCGGCGGGCATGGTAGTTGCCTGCGATGTAATGGCAATCGCCGGGATGGCAGCCGCTGATCCACACGCCGTCAGCCCCCCGTTTAAAAGCCTCCATTATAAACTTGGGATTAAGGCGACCGGTGCAGGGGAGACGGACCACTCGGAAGTTCGGCGGGTAATCCAGGCGGCTGACCCCAGCCAGATCTGCCGCACCATAGGTACACCAGTTGCAGAAAAAGGCCACGATTTTCGGTTCGAAATCACTCATAAAAACCTCAGTTATCGACCCGGGACTGTTTTTGGGAAAACCGGGGAACATGTTATGAGAACCCGACCCCGCCTACAACTGTTTAGATGCAGGCGGGGTCCTGGCGATTCACAGCGCCGAGGCGATCTGGGCAAAAAGGCCGGCGTTGGTAAAGCCTCTCAGAGAGGGGGCGTCAGAGCGGCAGGATGAAGCACAGTTGCCGCAGCCCTTGCACATAGCCTCGTTGACCACGCTTTTGCCTTTTTCGTCGAGACTGACAGCGGAAAAGGGGCAGACGGACACGCAGACACCGCAGCCAGAACATTTAGCCTGATTAATCTCAGCAACGATGCCCCCGACGGTCATCTTGGGCTGGGTTAGGACGGTAACAGCCCTGGCCGCTGCCGCCTGAGCCTGGGCGATGACTTCGTCCATGGGCTTGGGATAGTGGGCGATGCCTGCTAAAAACATGCCGTCGGTCGCAAAGTCCACCGGACGGAGTTTCTGGTGGGCCTCAAAGAACCAGCCGTCTTCATCAAGGGGCACTTTGTATTTCATGCCCAGCTCGGTTTCACGGCCGGAAATGATAGACGCAGCCAGCACGGCCAGGTCGGGGTTGATTAGCAAACGGCGTCCCGAGACGGGATCAAGGATTTCGACTTTGAGCGAGCCGCCGGTCTGGGTGAATTTGGGTTTATCCTCAAGGGTATAGCGGATGAAAATTACTCCCAGGCCGCGGGCTTCTTTGTAAAGATCCTCTTTCTGGGCATAAGTGCGCATGTCGCGGTAGAGAACGAAGATCCGAGCATCGGGATTCTTCTTTTTAAGCTCGACAGCGGTGTGGACCGTATGGGCGCAGCAGACCTTGGAGCAATAGAGGCGGCCGGGTTCCCGGCTGCCAACGCACTGCACAAAGACAAATGTCTTGGAGTTGTGGACTCGATCGTCATCAGCCTTGATCATCTCGTCGAGTTCAAGCTGGGTGACGACCTTGTCGTTTTGACCGTAGAGATACTCGACGGGCTTGTATTCCTTGGCTCCAGTCGCAATAATGGTCACGCCGTGTTTGACGTCTTCTCCATTGGTTAAGGTAGTCACAAAGTTTCCGACGTATCCTTCAACTTTAGCAACTTCAGCGCCTAAGACCAAAGAGATTTTGGGATCATCTAAGATCTTGTTTTTGAGGCTCTCGAGGTATTTTTCAACGTTTTCACCTTTAACCGTGGTATGAATGCGGTTGGCGTTGCCGCCGGCCCGCTGTTCCTTTTCCACGATGACCGATTTAAAGCCCTGGCTGGAGAGAGTCAAGGCCGCATTGAGACCGGCCACCCCGCCGCCGATAATCAGAGCCGTGGGATCGACGTCGATGACGTTTTCCTTCAAGGGGACCAGCAGAGCCGCCTTGGCCACGGCCATCTCGGTCATGTCCATGGCCTTGCGGGTAGCCTCGACCGGGTTGTTAGCGTGGACCCAGGAGTCGTGGTTGCGGATGTTGGCCATCTCGTAAAGATACTTGTTGAGGCCAGCAGCAGCTAGGGTCTCTTGGAAAAGTGGCTCGTGAGTCCTCGGTGAGCAGGCTGAGACCACAATGCGGTTGAGACGGTACTCCTTAATCAGGGAGACAATTTTTTCCTGGCTGTCCTGAGAGCAGGCGAACATGGTCACAGCTGCGTATTCGACAAAGGGAAGAGTTTTGGCGAACTCGACCACTTTTTCCACGTCGATAACCGAAGCAATGTTGATACCGCAGCGGCAGACAAATACGCCCACCCGAGGCGGTTCGCCAGTCACGTCTACCGGGGCCGGAATATTGATAACCTTGGTGAGAGAACTCCTGGCCGGGGTCAGTTTGGAGGTGGCGGCGGCTGCAGCGGCCGAGGCTTCCATGACCGAGCTGGGGATGTCCTTTGGACCGGTGTACACACCGCAGCCGTAGAAACCAGGACGGGAGAGGGCGACCGGGGCGAAAGTCGAGGTCTTGGCAAAATTGTAATGATCGGTTTCAATGCCCAAGAGACCACTCAAAGCCTTGGTCTCTGGAGTAATCACCAAGCCGTGGGAGAGGACGGCCAAATCAAAGAAGCTTTCGTTGGGGACTCCGCCGTCGGTGATGTAGCCGATTTTGACTCCGTTGGAGGGCTCAGGCCTGACGGTATGAACGCGGCTGCGGATAAACTTGATCCCGGCGGCTTTGGCTTTTTCGTAGTACTTTTCAAAATCCTTGCCAAAGGTCCGGATGTCCATGTAGAAAATGGAGACGTCAAGTTTGCCTCCAGCGTGTTCTTTGGCAATCAGAGCTTCCTTAATGGCGTACATACAGCAAACGGAGCTGCAGTAGCCATTGTCGGTGCGGTTGACGTCACGGGAGCCAACGCACTGCAAAAAGGCCATCTTGGTCGGATGGTGGCCGTCACTGGGCCGGACCACTTCACCCATGGTTGGGCCGGTGGCCCCAAGATAGCGTTCAAATTCCAAAGCGGTGATGACGTCTTTGGCGTCAGCGTAACGGTAGGTCTCAAAGTCGGTGGGTTTATACGGGGCAAAACCTGGGGCCAAGATGACTGAACCAACCTTAAAAGTGGCTTCCTGAGCCTTGTCATCGTAATTGATGGCTTCGGCCGGGCAGACCTTTTTACAGCTGCCGCATTTACCCTTGGTCAGATACAGACACTGGGACGCATCAATACCGTATTTCAGAGGAACGGCCTGAGCGTACTGGACATAAATCGCTTTGCGATTGTCAAGCGCTTCGTTGTAGTCGTTGCTGACTTTACGAGGACACTTTTTGGTACATTCGCCGCAAGCGATGCATTTGGACATGTCAATATATCGAGGATTTTTTCGGACGGTGACAGTGAAGTTGCCTTCGTTGCCATTTATTGAAAGGATGTCGGTGAGGGTCAGCAGCTCAATATTGATATGGCGTCCGACTTCGACGAGTTTGGGCGAAATAATACACATGGAACAGTCATTGGTGGGGAAGGTTTTGTCCAATTGAGACATCCTGCCGCCTATGGCCAACGATTTTTCAACCATGTAAACGTAATAACCTGCGTTGGCCAAGTCCAGCGCCGCCTGCATGCCGGCTACGCCTCCTCCGGCCACCAGAACTGCGCCGACCACATTGTGTGACGCCATAACAACCTCCCCATTTTTTCAGTCGTAAGTGCCCTTTCGCCTATTAAAAAAGTTCGAATCCTGCCCCTCCGGTCATCGGGCAAAAGCCAAGAGAGTGTGTTTCGAATGGTTCATTTTAAAAAACGTCTAGTTGTTTGTCAAGTGTAAACCCTGAAGAAACCTGAAGCTGTATGAACCGCCCTAAAGAGGATAAAACAGCCAAAAACCCTTTTGGTTAAATACCTTTTTTTTATAATTTTTTTTGTATTTAAAGTGTTTTCGGCCGAGTGATTTGTAAAAAAAACACTTGCCTAAATCGGGTTCTGAAGACCTGAAAAACAATAAAAGTCAAAAAATTTATTTATCAAATTTGGCCCAGTTTACTTCGGGATTTTTTAGGATTAAGATAATTTTTGACAATATAAAATATGTATTATTTGTCTTTTTATTATTTTAATTTAATTTTGTCATATAAAAATTTCCATTGCTTTTATAAATTACTGAAATTTTTGATTTATTTTTTTCGCAGTCCAAAGCGGCCATTTTTTTGTTATTTTGACTCAAATGTGTCAAAGAACTGGAATTTTCCAACAAGGACCAGGGACTGCTAAAGCCCAGTCAAAAACTATCAAGAACACTTTTAAGTCCGGCCGCTGCGGAAGGCTCAAAAGGTTTATCGCGTTGAGCATGATCATGTCTCCGTATTTCTGGACACCCAGAACCAAAGTCACATACTTGAAAACCATCGGGCCGTTTTTGACGGTGTTACGCCAAAATCCAAATAGCCGCCTTTAGCAAAATTCAAATGTCTCCATTACTTTAAGAACAAAATCCAAATGTCCTATTTTTGCTTAACAACAAAATTCAATTGTCCGGTTTT
>JAISWF010000128.1 GCA_031271165.1 Deltaproteobacteria bacterium | reverse complement strand
GTCGATATAAATTATTTAAACTATCTGTGAATTTATGTTATGATCGAATAATCTGGGGGACTAGCCCTTTTAGAGTTTGAACTCGCCAACCCACAGTCAACCGCTTGACTGTGTACTAGTTTGGCTCCATATATCCACTTGACCACCGGTACGCACTGAGCTTGATGACCAAAATCTCAAGATTATAGCTGGCCCCAAGGTTTACTTGAGCCGGCCAAATGAGCGGGGAGGTTTTGTCAATGGTTAGACGTGGTTACTGTTGCAGGGGAGAGTGGTCAGATAAGAACTGATAGGTTAGTTGGAAGGATAAAGTAAATTTTAAGAAAGACGATACCCCCGCATTTAGCGGAGGTATGGGCCGGAACTAACTCAGACTTTGCTCTTGCTGGCCTCGCTGATTGGCCAAGCCACTTTCTTGGGTGATTTCTAAATTACTTGGTGAAAGACCCTCCTGCTTTGGCGGCTGGTTCTATAGTTTTTGGAATAAAAATTTCGTAGCCACAGGAAGGCGGTTTTCCAAAAGGCATCCTAAAGCTTAACCTTGGCCGAACCGTTTAAATATAAAATTAGATTGAGATAAATTGATTAATTCTATAAATTCATGAATTTATTAATGTTATTATAAAAAACATCATCTAGCTGCCTGCTACTCAAACCGCTTACGGCGGTCCGCAGTATTTCAACAGCATAATGATGAAAGGGAATGTCGCTTCCCCAAAAAAGCCGACTTTCGCCAACTCTTAGATAAGCTTCTTTTATTTTAGTATGCATGGGCATGCCAGAGTTTTCTAAATATACATTAGGGTGTTCAATAGCTACCTCAATGGCTGCCTGAATATAGACCCCGTGCCCATGACCCATGTGAACCATGACGATGCGGGCTTGGGGATAGCGCTTGGCCAGCTGACCGATGCTCCAAGGCAGAGAAAAAGGGGGATGACCAGAGTGAATAAAGACAGGCAGATTCAGCTTGATGGCCGCCTCAATTAAGGGGAAGACGCATTCATCATCAGCGGTGTAGGAATTGAAAAGTGGATGGAGCTTTAAACCAAAGATGAGTTTTTTTTGGGCCAGTTCTATAAACTTTTCCGTTACCCCTTCTCCTTGGGCTGGGTTTAACCAAGCCAGTGCCAGAAACCTTTCCGGGGATTGGCTTTGAGAGGAGAAGGTCAGCTGGTTATCTGGATAACTGATAATGGCTTTCTCTATGGCGTACTGGTCCATAAGAGAGAGGGCATGCTCGGTGGTAATTGAGACATCACACCATGAGCCAAAGGGGCCGATGTGGGCATGGGCATCAATTTTTTTTAAGTTAAAATAATCATTAAAGCAATTGAGTGTAGTTTGGGCTGTCATAATGGTTTCCATTGCCTTGACACATTGCACGGCGGTCAAGCCGGGGCCAGATTGCTGGTTTAGCCGTAAAAACTCAGTTCTTCTTTAAGGATAAGTATCAGAGTATTAAGGTCCGCTGGGGACGCCGGCGCAGGCTGGACCTAGTGGCCGTAAGGCCTAAGAGCCTCCGGGCCGTTTAGGCCGTTTTGAGCCAAACGGCGGTCAGGCTGGAGAAGAGGGGTAAAAATATCCAGACTCCTAGAGGCCGGCTGGGTGATTGAGCGGTTAAGGCCGGTCGTCCCTGGAGATTTTTTGTCTGCTTAAATGGCCTGGCCAGCTGTTTCGAATTTAATGGATTTGACCCAAAACCAGCCTTGATCAATTGCGGTTAAAAAAGTGAGGCCGGTCTTTTGGGGTTAGGTGTGTGTAAGTGGCGGAAGGCTTTGTCGGTGGCCAGCCGGCCCCTGGGACTCCGATGGATGAAGCCCTCCTGAATGAGGAAGGGTTCGTAAACCTCCAAGATGGTTTCTGATTCTTCTCCGGCGGCGGTAGCCAGAGTTTCCAGGCCGACCGGGCCTCCAGAGTATTTAACGCAGATGATATCCAAAAGTCTGCGGTCGAGGTTATCAAGGCCGAATTCGTCAATATCCAAAAGTTTAAGCCCTTTGTCGGCAGTCTGCTGGTTGATTAAGCCATCGGCTCTAACATCGGCAAAGTCGCGGACTCTTTTAAGGAGACGCCCGGCAACCCTGGGGGTTCCACGGCTGCGCTTGGCTATTTCCATGGCTCCTTCTTCATCAATATCGGCTTTAAGCAGAGACGCCGCCCGTTTGATGATTAAGGCCAGCTCTTCCGGTTTGTAGAAATCAAGCCTTAGTTGAATGCCAAAACGGTCCCTTAGCGGCGGGGTTAGCAAGCCAGCCCTGGTGGTGGCTCCGACCAGGGTAAAGGGCGGCAGATCAAGTCTGACCGAACGGGCCCCCGGTCCCTGGCCGATCATCAGGTCCAGTTTATAGTCCTCCATGGCCGGGTAGAGAATTTCTTCGACCTGGGGATTGAGGCGGTGGATCTCGTCGATAAATAAGACGTCGCCGGGGTTGAGGTTGGTTAGGAGAGCCGCAAGATCGCCTTGCCGTTCAATAACCGGGCCAGAGGTGGTTTTAAAGCCCGTGTTCATCTCGTGGCTTAAGATCGAGGCCAAAGTGGTCTTACCCAAGCCGGGGTGTCCATGAATCAAAGTGTGATCGAGGCTGTCGCCCCTTTTTTTAGCCGCTTGGATGAAGATCGACAGCATTTCTTTAAGATCATTTTGGCCCAAGAACTCACTTAGGAATCTCGGCCTTAAAGTGTATTCGACCTCAAGGTCGTCCGACATCTGTTCAGGGTTTAAGAGGCCTTTATCCATAGTCACGTTTAATCCTTGAATTTACAAATAAAGCAGGCTTAGAGCCTGCCTATTGCTGGAAGGAGTTTGAGGGTGAAAAGATTGAGTGATTTGATTCTTGGAGTTATTTTGTTACCGACTCCAATACCGGTTGGATTTGGGCTGTGAGTTGTGGTAATACTCAAGATATTTAAAGAGCGTCCGCTTCAGATCTCGGCGTTCGGCGATCTCCTGTATGCCTCGGATGTCGGAATAATATTCGAGGTTTTTGTAGATTTTGTCGGAGTTGCGGCACAGGGCTGAAGCTCTGACATCGGATTCATTAACCGGAAAACCACGGGCCTCCATAACCCTTGGTCCGGTAAAGATAACTAAAGCGTTTGGTTCGGCTAAAATTACGTCGCCTAAAGCGGCGTAGCTGGCAATGGCTCCTCCAGTAGAGGGATCGCCTAAGATCGACAGAAAAGGCAGACCGTCACGCTTGAGGCGGGTTATGCAGTTGACAGTTTTGACCATTTGCATCAACGCTGGGGTGCCTTCCAGGACTCTGGCTCCGCCAGAACAGCACAGGCTGATTAAAGGCAGTCTTTTGTTGAGGGCGTACTCAGACAGACGGAAGAACTTTTCACCAAAAACTACGCCCATGGTCCCCCCGGCGAAATAAAACTCGCAAATGGCCAAGGCGACCGGGAGACCAAAAATTGAGGCTTCTCCGGTGACCAGCGCTTCGTGAAAGGGAGTGCGCTGATCTTGTTTGATCAAAAAGTCGATGTATTCCTGGGTCATCAGAGAGGGGTGGAGGAGGTGGTGGGCGGTCAGATCCCGGTTGAGCTCCTGGAAGCTGTCAGGATCGGCCAGGCAGTTGATCCAGCCCATGGCCCCCATGATCCGGCTGGCCCCGCAATTGGGACAGACGTAATGGTTGGCGATAAATTCCGTTAACGGAAAAACTTTGCCGCAGCCCTGCTCTTCAAGGCCTCCGGCTTTAAGGCTCATGTCGCCGCATTTAAGGTAACGGTCAGGGGAGGGGACCGGATCGGTCTGATCGCCCCAGTCAACCCCTGGCTGGATGTCTTGATTGGTCAGACTGAAAGTTTTCAGATCCGGGGTGGGGACCGGCTTGGGGCGAAGCGGGGTCAGGCGGAACAGTGACTTCCAGCGGCTGGCCTTTTTGCCGGCTTCCTCGCGGTAAACACCAAAGCTGCGGGCTCGGCTGCGCCGAACCCGCAAAAGGACCTTGACATTGCGGCGGCCAAGATCCCGGACTGAGCGCTCCAGGAAGTTGGCCAAGGGTTTGGCGAAACCCTCAATGTCAGTCACTTTCTTGGGGGCCGGCAGGACTTGGTCGATTATGCCCAGCACCTTAAGCTCTTCGGCGGTGGGTTTGGAGATTAGGAGGGCCTCTCGGACTTTGGAAGGGTCGCGAAAAATAATGGCCGCCAAGCTCTCCGGCGGAGCGGTGGCGTAGAGGGCATCGTCAAACTGAGCCCGCCGATCGGTCATCTGGATGGCCAAGGCTCCGCCGCTTCCGCCTTCACCGATGATGACCGAGATGGTGGGAAGCGGCAGAGTTAGAAAATCTCTGATCAAAAGGGCAATAAAAAAGGCTTGATAATGCCTGGCCGATTCCATGGAAATATCGGCCCCGTAGGTGTCGATGAGGGTAATGACCGCCACCGGGTCGCCCTGGCTGGATTTTTGGACCGCTCTTTTGAGAAAACGGACGATCAGGGAGTGATCCTCAGCGGTGAGCATGCCGTGGTTGAGCTTGGACAAATCTTCTTTGGTCCTCAAATCCTCGGGCTTTGGCTTTTGCTGGGCGATAATGAAATTATTATATCCCCACTGCTCGGCCTCACCTAAAATCAAAGCTCCCTGATATGGCTGCACCCGTCGGAAGGTCGGAAATACAGCCTGAATGAGGTCGCTGGAGCGCGGACGTAAAGGGGATCTGGTCCGGCGGCGAAACAGTTCAACTACGTCGATAGGCTCTTTGGTCATGTATTCTCCGCAAGTAATGGTTAAATTACGAAAATATCTAGTCTAGCCGCAGAGGGCGAGCATAACTTAATATTATAGGACAATTTTGTCAAAATTACCAGACCTGGGACAATTTGAAAATTTGCGGTCAGGGCTTAAAGACAGCTTTAAAGGCCACTAGCCGAGGCCGTCCGCCGTCCAGCCGCCTGACCGGCGGCTCGCTCGGTCATGTTCGGCGGCGGTCATAGCTAAAAGTTTCCATATTTTTCCTTGATTTTTGGCTTCAAAATTGCAGGGATCTGGTTTAAGCCTGGTTTTGGGGCTGTTGCTGCCGGCTGCCATCCGAATTTGGCTCAGAGGCATGTCCAACAGCTCCCAACCGGTTGATTTAGATTTTCGGGCCCTTGGCTTTTGGCCGGCTTGGCCGTAACCACAGGGGCTTGGTAGGTATCAAGAGGTTTTGTGGCATGTTGGACAATACCAAACCTGTGGCGGCTAACCTTACCAGCGCCAAGATAAATCCGGCGGCCTCCCGGGCCGACATCAGAGCTGCCCGCAGAAGTTCCCCGGTGAAGCTCAGTGTTCAGGTGCCGGGCTTGGGTCAAAGTCAGACCGGCTTTGAAGCGGTCATGGCTGCTAACCAGACTCAAAATAATATTTTAAATGATGTTCTCAAAGGGCCGGTCAGTCAGCAAACCCAGCGTCAGCTGGCCAAGCTCAAGGAGACCAGTGCCCGAGATCAGCTGGCGGAAGAGTTCAGAGAGGTCAACCTGGCGGAACTGGCTCAAGCGGTGGACGGGGAAGCCAATTCTTCTGGAACTAAAACTAACCGCCGGCCTTTGAGTTTGGGGGCTGGGACGACCATAGCCACCGGTCTTGATACAGGCCGGAGATTTACCCCATCTCAGTTGGTGGCCTTCAAACAGAAAAATGGGCTGGGCATAAATCTCGGCCGCACCCAGTCGGTGGAAAAGACAGCCGCCGTTTCTTCCGTACCCCAGGACGGGCAGATAGACTGGCCGGTCCTCTCAGAAGCCGAAAATTTAACTGAAAGCTCTTCCAATGACCTCTCGTCTGGCTCGGCGGCCAGCACTCAGTCCCCCAGCCAAGACTCAGCGGCCAATGAGTCAATACTGCCGGATTTATCAAGTATATCTGGCGATTTGGAATCCATAATCGCCCGAGTCGGCGAGGCCTTGAGTCTTGATCCGGCCTTGATTAAGGCTGTCATCAAAACTGAATCTAATTTCAACAGCCAGGCCGTTTCTTCGGCCGGGGCTCAGGGTCTGATGCAACTGATGCCTGGGACAGCCAAAGAGCTTGGGGTCAAAGATCCCTTCAACCCCCTGGAAAACATATGGGGAGGGGCCAGATACCTTAAACGGATGCTGGAAAATTTTGGCGGAAACCTCAGTAAAGCCTTGGCGGCCTACAACTGGGGCCCTGGCAATTTAAAAAGATTTGGAGGCAAATCCATGCCCAAGGAAACCAGACGTTACATTGAAGTGGTTACCAGAAATTATGACCGCTTCAAAAAAAGCGAGACCCAGTCAACTTAATTCATCAAAATCAATCGGCTAAAGGTAACTGACTTATTTGGCTTAAGAAACTGACCTCCGGCTCCAAGAAATACTTCTGACTTTTCTCTAATGCTTCTGTTGTGACCCTTAAGCCGGCCAAACCATTGTTTGAAATACCAAAGGCCTCAAATTTGCCCCCTGTTCGTGGTTAAATCCAGTTTTGACTCCCAGCCTTAAAGATCCCTTCTGACCATACCCTGTCCCAGTCTTGAAGACCAATTTCAATTTAAACAATGCCCAAAATTCCAGTCTTAACAAGCTGGGTTTTAAAGCTCTTAACTGGCCTTAGTCGACCGGAGCCAAAAAGCTTGGTCTTGGTCGTTTAGATTTTTTTTTATTTTCATCAGCGGCATAATTTTATGTTTTGAGCACTTGGTTGGTCAAAGGCAGAAGGTCATGTTACCTAAAATAATCATTATTTTTACAGAAATATCTTTGAATTGAGTTTTGCCGGCCGATTGGTAATCGTCATTGACTGGCGGATAATTTAAAATGGTAAGTCCCTATTTTTATAAATCATAATTAATTTATCTTCAAATTTTGATTCGTTGACTGGTTAAAAATCATCTGATAGACTTGACATTCAGATGTTAATCTTGCATAATATACTCAGGAGTTATTTTAAACTATAAAAACTCCTTGATTCAATATTGAATCATATTGTCTGATACTCATCAGATCAGACTCAATTTAGCTCTGCTCTTTTTCGGAATTGGCCCTAAGGCAGTCTGAGGCGGTTGTTGTTAATGACCGGCCCATATACTCTGCCCGCCTCTTTTGAGCAGGGCCTAAAGCCTTGGGACAAGCTGCCGACTCAGTCTTATGTCGACGAGCTGCGTATAGACTTTGATACCAGGGGCTTTGAAGATTTACTCCATCGGGAGGAAGTATGAAACTTGGAACCAAGATAATATTTGGATTTTTGGCCGTGTGTCTGATCTTCATCGGCATCAGTTCCATGGTAGTTATCAGTCTAGTTGGCGTCCAGGGGGCAACCAAAGGTTTGCGCAATGAAATTCTCGTTGGTTACGGCCTGGTCTCTAATTTCAGGACTTCCATGGCTTTACTCGCTGGAGATGTTACCCAGTACGGCTATAATTTTGAGCCTAGAGTCTGGGACGCCGTTGAAGCTGAAAATAAGAACCTGCACGATTACAAAGACCAGCTCAAGGCCCTTTTCCGTGAGTCTGAAAGCTTTGATCAAAAGCTAGGTGATCTTTTGATGGAGACGGAAAAGGCTATCGTTTCCTTTGATAATATGGCAATTAAAATGCCTGATTTTGGAGATGATTTAGTTAATTCGCGAGCTAAAGTGGCAGATTTATATAAAATATGCATAGAAAAAATTGATTTTTTTCGAACAGATGTTGTGAATAATTTACATAAGACTTTAAACACTGATAATGACAGAGATAAATTAGTCTATTTTGTTAAGGTTCTAGAATTAGCAGATACTGTTAAAGAGTTGTCTACCTTGATGTACGCTAATCTCCTCCGGGGCTTGTATTATCAGCAGGAACAGCTTTTAGATGAAGGTTCGGCCAACGCCCAGGAAATCATCAAAGTCACTTCCTCACTTTTGGATTCCACTACCGACACTAAAAATCGTGAGACCCTGACCAGCGTCATCATTTCTACCCGTGAATGCGACCAAGCAATCAAGCTCATGAGAGAAAGCTTAGTGGCCATCCTTGATGCGGCCAAAGTCAGAGAGATGGTTAAAAGTGCGGTTTTAGAGCAGTCTCAAGCATTAAACAGTTCAGTTTCGAATTTGGCCGGTTCTTTTGCCGATCAAACTCTGGCCTCAGTCACCAAGGTCCTTTTCAGTATGGTCATCGGAGTTGTCGCAGCCTTTATCATCAGCTTGGTTTTGGCTTTGGTTCTGACCAAGGGCATCACGGTTCCCATAAGTCAGATCATTACCGCCTTGACCGGGGGGGCTCAAGAAATTGACTCGACCTCCGGTCAGCTCTCTTCAGCTTCCAACACCTTGGCTGAGGGGGCAACCGAAAATGCGGCTTCCCTTGAGCAAACTAGTGCGGCTTTGGAAGAGCTCTCCTCAATGACCAAGCGCAACAGCGACAACGCTGTCGAAGCCAATTCCCTGATGGGCCAGGCCACCGATGCCGTCGGCAAGGCCGAAAGCTCCATGGCCAACGTCATTGAAGCTATGAACCAAATCGCTACCTCGGGTAACGAAATTGGAAAAATCATCAAGACCATTGATGAAATTGCCTTCCAAACCAATCTTTTGGCTCTCAACGCCGCTGTTGAGGCCGCCCGGGCCGGCGAAGCCGGAGCGGGGTTTGCTGTTGTGGCTGACGAGGTTAGAAATCTGGCCATCCGTTCAGCTGACGCCGCTAAAAATACCGCTGATTTGATTGCCGCTACAATTAGCAATATCAACAGCGGATCCGACATGGTCAATTCCACGTCGGAAAACTTTAAAACCGTCTCCCTCCATTCGGCTAAAGTGGCCGAGCTGGTGAGTGAAGTAGCTGAGGCCTCTAAAGAGCAGAGCCAAGGCATCAGCCAGATTACCACGGCCATGAGCCAGATGGACAAGGTGACCCAGTCTAACGCCGCCTCAGCCGAGCAGTCAGCCAGCGCCGCCAGTCAGCTGTCTCTTCAGGCTGGACACCTCATGGAGACGGTGGAAAGCATTTCAGCTCTAGTTTATGGCGGCACCAAGTTCCAACTTGGCAAAAATAGTGAATCTTCCGGCCGGTCGACCAATAAAGCCCCTGTCAAGAGTAACGCTTTGGGCCTGCCGTCGGCGAGAAAGACCTTAGATAGAAGCAAATCAGCTCTACCAATGGATAATGAAGATGATTTTGAGTTTTAAAAAGCTTAAATTAAATTGTACTAAATGAGGCGTTTTGCTCCTTTAAGTCCAAGGTAAGCCCCAAAGCTCTGGCTTTTGGAAGAACATGAAACAATAAAGACCCCAAGGCTTTCTCGCCCGCCACCGGCGGGATAGGCCTCGGGGTCTTTTTACTTAAATTGAACCGGACAAATATTCTTTAATTCTAGATATCGGGTTGACGCCAACAAAAATGATTGGCATACAACTTTTCGGTTTGACGCCACCTATGAATTTTGAGTTCTTCTACAGGCTATACTAAGCAATGGTTTGAAGTGTA
>JAISWF010000127.1 GCA_031271165.1 Deltaproteobacteria bacterium | reverse complement strand
AGGCCTACAGGAGGGAAAAGTCAAGTTGTTTTTTATTTTTTTCAATCCTATTGGGGTAAATCAAATTGCCCCTCCTAACGGTAGGTCTGTAGGTCAATAAAAAACCGGGAATTTAGGTTAAAAGACAAGTATCCCTCCCTGCGGCTCAGGGATGACAAATACTCTCCAGACCAAGGCTCAACTCCGCCTTTTCCGGTTGCGGCAGTATTTATTAAAGAGGCCTCGAAAACTTCTTCTTAGCTAGGTTCAAACCACCTTAAGCCTTGAGTTTACGGACCTTGGCTGCCGGGTCCAACTGCTTTTCCATTTACCCCCCTTGCACCAACAGCCTGTTTGGGTTATTTTATCACTTAATTTTGGCGCCAATTGAGTCTCTTTTTGATTCTCCTTTGACTCTGTGGATAAAAAGATTTTTGTTCACAAAAATACCCCAACTACAGGCCGGCCATGTATAATTTTGATGAAATAATCGACCGCCGAAATACCGACTGCATCAAATTTGATTTTGCCCGCGAGCGCGGTATGCCCGAGGGCCTTTGCCCCTTGTGGGTAGCCGACATGGACTTTCGAACCCCGCCTGAAGTTATCCAGCGGCTGACAGAGGTCGTTGGTCATGGGATTTTCGGGTATACGGAAACTAAAGAAAACTATTTCCGGGCCCTTCAAAGTTGGTTCGACCGCCGTTTCGGGTATGAATTCAAACCGGCTTGGCTTAAGAAAACACCGGGCGTGGTTTTCGCCCTGGCGGCAGCCATCCGTGCTTTTTCCAAACCCAGGGACCCGGTTTTAATACAAACCCCTGTTTATTATCCATTTTCCGGCTGCGTTAAGGAAAACGACCGGCGCCTGATCGACAGCCCTCTGGTTTACCATAACGGGCGCTACATCATCGACTTTGATGACCTGGAGAAAAAAATCGTCAGTTTTAATATCCGCCTGATGCTTTTGTGCAGCCCCCACAACCCCGTCAGCCGGGTCTGGACTTTAGACGAAATCAAACAATTGGGCCAGATTTGTCTGCGCCACGGCTGCGTGGTGGTCTCAGACGAAATCCACTGCGACTTTGTCTTTGGCGGCCGAACCCACCACCTTTTCACCGCCGTCGATCCGGCCTTCGAGGAGATCGGAGTCCTCCTGACCGCCCCCAGCAAGACCTTTAATTTAGCTGGGCTTCAGGTAGCCAACGCTTTAATCCCCAACCAGGCCCTAAAGCGCCTTTTCTCCGCCGAAGTCAGCCGAACTGGCTTCAGCCAGCTTAACACCACTGGTTTGGCCGCCTGCCGTGCGGCTTACGAAATGGGAGAAAACTGGCTGACCGAACTTTTGGCCTATCTGGAAGGCAATCTTGAGTTGACCCGTGAGTTTTTCCGCTCCGAACTCTTGCCTCTAAAACTAGTGGAAACTGAAGGCACCTATCTGTTGTGGGTTGATTTTCAGCCTTTGGGTTTAAGCGATCAACAAATTAATGATCTGGTCATTAACCAGGCCAAGCTATGGCTCGACGCCGGGACCATGTTCGGAACCGCCGGGGCCGGTTTCCAGAGAATCAACATGGCTTGTCCCCGTTCGGTCTTAAAAGAGGCCTTAAGCCGCCTGGCCGCAGCTGTCGCCGCTTTGAAAAAATAATTTTAGCTCAGGCTCCCCCTGTAATCCAAAAATTGGCCGTCAGCCGGCCATACTTTTTTCCTGCCCAAGACTTTCTTCCGGCCTGGCGGCCAACCGGAGGATAGCTATGCAGCAGGCTGGCTGCCAATGGGACCATAAGGGAGCTTAAAAAAAATCAAAAAAACTTGTCAAAAAACGTCTAATTTTGTTAATATATAAACTGGCCGTAAAGGCCTTTTTTTAACCTCAGCCCGGACGCCACAATGACCTTGAAGCGGCTTGGCTATAGTCGCCGAGTTATTCGGCGGTGCCAAATCTTACTTGAGCTCGCCTTATTTTTGGATATTGAAACTTATGACCACAAATGATGACCAAAAAAGTCTGAAAATCAACGCTTGGGGTGAAACTATCGGTGAAAGGGTTTCAACCTACCTGAGCCCCACTCTCAAAGAGGATCCCGCCGACGCTGAGGTAATCAGCCACAAGCTCATGGTCCGGGCCGGTCTTATCCGCAAGCTTTCCGCCGGAATTTACAACTACCTCCCCATGGGCCTGAGATCGCTTTGGAAACTTGAGCGAATAATCCGCAGTGAGATGAACCGGTCTGGGGCCAAAGAGATCTTGCTACCCTGCGTCCAACCCGGAGATCTTTGGCGGGAAAGCGGACGCTGGGAACAATACGGACCAGAGCTATTGAGGTTTAAGGACCGCCACGACCACGACTGCGTCTTTGGACCTACCCACGAAGAGGTGGTCACCGACATCATCCGCCGGGAAATCCGCTCCTTTAGGGATTTACCACTTAACCTCTACCAGATCCAGACTAAGTTCCGCGATGAAATCAGACCCCGCTTTGGCTTAATGAGGGGCCGCGAGTTCATCATGAAAGATGCCTACAGCTTTGACGTCGACGACCAAGGAGCCGAAGTCGCCTACCGAAAAATGTACCGCTCCTATGAAAACATATTCCGAAACTGCGGGCTCCAGTTTGCGGTGGTTGAAGCTGACAGCGGCCCCATCGGCGGCAGTTACTCTCACGAGTTCATGGTCTTGGCCGACACCGGTGAGGACGCCTTGGTTTCGTGTCCCGGATGTGGTTATGCGGCCAATATGGAAAAGGCCGAGCTCACCGATTACCCCGCTCAATCAGCCCCGGCCGGTCCTCTAACCAAAATTCACACCCCCAACTGTACCGACGTTCCAACTCTGGCCCGTTTTCTTAACATCCCTGAGTCCTCCATCCTCAAGTCCATGCTCTTTGAAGCATCCTCTGAAAACGGCCCCGAACATGTTCTGGTAGTCATTCCAGGCAACCGGGAAATCAACCTTATTAAACTCAAAAATGCTTTAGGCGGACTTACTCCAGTGCTGTGTACCCCCCAAGCGGCCGAAGAGATTACCGGGGTCATAAAAGGTTACGTCACCCCCTTAGGAGCCAAAGTCAGAATCATAGCCGACCAAATGTCGGCTAAGCTGACTGCTGGAGTTGTTGGAGCTGGGGAGAAGGATTACCATTTCACTGGCGCCAGACCGGGGGTTGATTTTAAAATCGACGGGGTCTTTGATTTGGCCCAGACCCAAGCCGCTGATCCCTGCCCCCGCTGCGGGGCTCCCATTGTTCTCAAACGAGGTATTGAAGTAGGTCACGTTTTTAAACTGGGCACCAAATATTCAAAAGCTCTCGGGTCAACCTTTACTGCGCCTGACGGCAGCGATAAATTAATAGTCATGGGTTGTTACGGCATTGGAGTGGGCCGGACTCTGGCCGCTTCAATTGAGCAAAACCATGACCGCGACGGCATCATCTGGCCCATGGCCCTGGCTCCCTTCCAGGTGATCTTGCTTCCTCTGGAAGTTCAAAACGAACAGATAAGCACGGCCGCCGAAACCCTCTTTGACCAACTGACCGAGCTGGGGGTGGAAACTCTGTTAGACGACCGCGACCTCAGACCTGGCAACAAGTTTAAGGACGCCGATCTTTTAGGCATCCCCATTAAAATTACGATATCTAAAAAGGGCCTGGCCAACGGGCAGTTTGAACTCAAACACCGCCGCACTGGGGAGGTGGTCATGATCCCCGAAAAAGATGCTTCCAAAATCATCTTTGGTCTTTGTACCCTAGCTCTCCAAAAAGGAGGCCAAAACTGATTCAACCATGGAATCCCTGCACCCACAACTAGGTGCTCCGGCATCTAACTCCGAATCAACCCTGGAAGCCCACCCAGCGGCCGAGCCCAAGGCCGTTTCTGTTACCAGCCGGTCTTTGCCCGTAAATTCAGGACCAGCCGCCTTGCCTGGTCCCCCAAAACCGTCAGAACCGGCCGCAACAGAGCAAACCGCAGCGTCCAAAATAAAAACCGAGACCAATGCTTTCGCCCCGCCTTCAAAATCTGCTCAACCCAGTGCTCTGCCTCCTGAAAAAGCTCCAGCTCAAACCAATATAACCAATTCACCTCCAGCGGCTGATAAACCCGAGGTCAATCCTTCCGCCTACC
Source organism: Deltaproteobacteria bacterium (assembly GCA_031271165.1). Lineage (GTDB taxonomy): Bacteria > Desulfobacterota > Desulfarculia > Adiutricales > Adiutricaceae > JAISWF01. Next base: position 3,750 of record JAISWF010000127.1, on the reverse strand, counting down.
GCCGCCTGGAAGGCATCCCGATCTATAACAACCGTCCGGTCCGCATCGGTGAAATCATTGATTCCATTTTGGAACAAAATCCCAACGCTGACGACAACTTGGTCCGTCGGGCTTATGTTTTCGCCGCTGCTGCCCACCAAGGCATGACCAGACGGTCAGGAGAACCATATCTCAATCATCCGTTAGCTGTGGCCTCCATTTTGACCGACATGAAACTTGACGTCCACTCCATCGCCGCCGGCCTTCTCCACGATACCGTCGAAGATACCCCGGTCACCGTTGACGACATCCGCCGCAACTTTGGTCTTGCAGTTGCCAACATCGTCGATGGGGTGACCAAAATTAGCAAATTTCAGTTCACCTCGGCCACCGAACGTGAAGCCTCCAACATGCGCAAGATGATCCTGGCCATGCTCACTGATCTGAGGGTCATCATGGTCAAGCTGGCCGACCGCCTCAACAACATGCGCACCTTAGGCTTTATGCCCCAAGACAAACAACGAACCATAAGTAAAGAAACCCTCGAAATCTTTGCACCTCTAGCTTCCAGGCTTGGTATCCATAAAATCCAGTCGGAACTGGAAGACCTTTCGCTTTTTTACCTGGAGCCGGCCGCTTACGACTGTATCAGACAGTCTCTCTCCGAAGGCCGCAACGACCGGCAAGCTTACGTGGCCGAAGTCAAGAAATTTTTGTCGGCCAAGATCCGTGAATTTGGGATCACCGCTGATATTGAAGGCCGCCCCAAGCATATTTTTAGTATCTGGCGCAAGATGAAGGACCAACACCTGCCCTTTGAACAAATCTTTGATCTGGTTGCTTTCCGAATTATCGTCAACCAGGTCCAGGACTGCTACAGTGCCTTGGGGGTTATCCATTCTATTTTCAAGCCCATTCCCGGACGGTTCAAAGACTATATCAGCCTCCCCAAAAACAACGGCTATCGTTCACTACACACCGCTGTAGTCGGCCTTAAGAGCATGCGCATAGAGATCCAGATCCGGACCCGCGAAATGCACTCCTACGCCGAGGACGGCATCGCCGCTCATTGGCGTTACAAAGACGGCGGCCGGATCAGCGACATTGAATCCCAGCGCATCAACGCTCTTCGTGCCATTTTGAGCTGGCAAGCTACTTTGGAGGATCCTGGCAGCTTTATCAACTCCATCAAAGACTCTTTGGCTGAAAACGACACTTTGTTCGTCTTCACCCCGACCGGGGAGGTCAAAGAGTTGCCAGCAGGGGCTACCCCCCTTGATTTTGCCTACTCGGTCCACACAGATATAGGTAACCACTGCAGCGGCGCCCGGGTCAACGGGGTGATGGCCAATCTCAAACAAAAACTCCAAAACGGCGACACCGTCGAGATCATCACCAGCCGGGCCTCCAACCCTTCTCAGGACTGGTTGCGGCACGTAGTCAGCCCCAAAGCCAAGGCTAAAATACGCCAGTGGCTGAGCGCCGAAGAAAAAAAGCAAGCGGTTGAGTTTGGGCGGTCTCTTTTGATCCAAGAGATGCGGCGCCACAAGATTAGCCGGCAGCGGCTGACTCCGGAAATTCTTTTGGCCCTCGGTTACAATAGCTTTGACGAATTAAATGTGGCCGTTGCCTACGGTAAAGTCGTTATTAAAACCATTATTACCGCTCTCAAACCTGAACTCAAACTCATAAGCCCAGTCACTCAGCTCCAACCGGATCGGTCTCAGCCCAAAACCAAGACCTCGGTCCAGGAAAAACCGGTCACCAAAGTCCTGGTCAAAGGGATCGGGGACGTCTTTGTCCGTTATGGCCGATGTTGTTCCCCGGTCTCCGGCGAACCCATTGTTGGCTTTCTGACCCAGGGCAACGGTGTTACCGTTCATTCCGCTGACTGTCGTTCTTTGACGGGTTTAGACCACGAAAGATTTATTGAAGTCACCTGGGACACTAATCCGGCCGACGAGCTGACCTACGATATTTTTGTCCAAATTCAAACCACCCGCACTAAAGGGGCTTATAGCCGCATTGTTCAGGCTATCACGGAAAACGTCGTCGACATAGTTGAAGCCCACACTGACACCAACACCGAAGGCTCATTGTGGTTTAAAGTTTCGGTTAGAGATTTTAACCAATTTCAATCCATGGTTTCCGCTCTTAAAGCCATGACCAACGTAGTGGAAAGAGTTGAACGTTTCTATCCTGATGGTCAGGACGCCTCTGAGCTCTTTTGATTGATTCCCCAGAGCAGTACCGGCTCTGGCCTAAGAAGATTTTCCAATTGTGCCCGCCAAAAGGCGGCCTTAATTTTAAAAACACTCGGCTATTAAAACGAGAAAACCAAGTGCTCCGTAAAAATTTGCTCGACTCCGAAACAAGATTACCCTTGGGTTCAATTGACCAAAAAGTTTATCTCCTCGACCTTACTTCTGAACAGCTCAAAAAGTTCGTCGTCGATCTCGGAGACAAGCCTTACCGTCAAACCCAACTGATCAACTGGGTTTTCCGTAAGGGCGAGACAGATTTCTTTAACATGACCGACATTTCCTCGGACTCTCTAAAAAATTACATGCGAGTCTCCACGGCGGCCCCCAAAGTCAAGCCTTTGGAGACACAAACCGATCCTGACGGGACGGTGAAAATCCTCTGGGAACTAAACGACGGACTGACCATTGAGAGCGTCCTGATTGACGAGGATACCCACGTCACCATGTGTCTGTCAACCCAGGTCGGCTGCCGCATGGGCTGCCGCTTCTGCCGGACTGGGCTCATTGGCTTTAAAAGACAAATGACTCAGGGCGAAATCCTAAGCCAGGTCATTGAAGGTCGTCGGCTCATTAATAAAACCAAAAGCCTGACCAATCTGGTTTTCATGGGCATGGGTGAGCCTTTAGATAATCACGCCAACACTCTCTCCAGCATCAATTACCTCACTGGCACCAACATGATGGGTTTTTCCCAGCGCCGAGTAACGCTTTCGACCGTCGGGGTCATCCCGGAACTTGAAAAACTCATCAGCCAAACCAATCGCCTGGACTGCTCATTGACCATTTCGATGGGTTCGGCCATTGATTCCGTTCGCAGCCAGCTTATGCCCATTAACCGCCAATTTCCCTTAAAAGATCTCCGAAAGGTTCTTGAGCGTTATACCCCCGCCCAAAGAGGCCGCCGCATAACATTCGCTTACGTCTTGCTGGAGGGGGTTAACGACTCCCAGCAGCAGGCCTTGGCTCTGGTCAAATTTCTTTCCGGTTTAAAAGCCAAGGTCAATCTCATCCCCTTTAACCCTTGGCCTGAAGCTCCGTTTAAAAGACCCTCGAATGAGGCTATCCTAAATTTTCAAAATGTTTTGCTCTCCCACAACTTGACAGCCATAATCCGCCGCACCAACGGCCAGGAAGTCAATGCCGCCTGCGGTCTTTTAACCGGTCGTCACCTCAAAAACCAAGAGTCATCTACTGCTCTATATCCTTTGACTACAGCTCAAACCAAATCCCTGGCCTCCTGAAATGGTTTAATCTTAACCCAGCTAGCTTAATTTTTATATCATGTTATTATCATTTTAATATTATCTATTTGTTTATTTTTTACTTTGGTTCTCCTGCTAAAAAAACCTTTTCCGAATTACTCAATCTAAATTTCCGATAAAATTCACTAATCTAGATATCGGGTTGACGCCAACAAAAATGATTGGCATACAACTTTTCGGTTTGACGCCACCTATGAATTTTGAGTTCTTCTACAGGCTATACTAAGCAATGGTTTGAAGTGTAT
>JAISWF010000018.1 GCA_031271165.1 Deltaproteobacteria bacterium | reverse complement strand
TGGACAATTAAACGGAACGCGTCCGTCAAAAAAGTAATCTGGCAGTTCACAGTGGAAGAAGCCCGAATTATCCTGGTTCGCCTTTACCCACAATTAACCTGTTGACTATGTACTAGCCTTTGGGAACAATAAAAAATACTGGTCAACCGCCTGAATTTTAGGTATATTGATAAAAGGTAGCCAAAAAGTAATATCGGCAGCCAACTCAGACAATTACTTTTCAAAATTATTTTAGTTGCTGACCTGGCCCAATCAAATCACCTGAAATCATCCATACTTTCTATTTTTAAGTTCCTATCTGGGACGCTGAAGCCTCTCTGGACGGCCTCAAAACTGGGCTTGGTTTTTACGGCCAGACTTTTTGGGGGCCGCTTTTTTTAATGGCCGTCAACACTTGACGGAAGTAACGGTCGAACATACTCAAAACGGTGTTTAATGTTTTTTTTATTTCCTCCTAAGATTAAAACCAACCAAGCCATTCGGGTTACCCTAGCTTTGGTGTTGATATCGCTCGTCTTTATTTTTACCCCTGCCGCCCCGGCGGCGGCCTCTGAGGCCGGCCACGGCCTCCACCTTGACGGAGCGACCTTAAGCCTAGTGTGGATTTTACCTTTTGTCGGCATGCTCCTGTCCATTGCCCTCTTTCCCCTTCTGGCCTCCCATTTTTGGGAGCACCATTTTGGCAAGGTTTCAATTTTTTGGGCCTTGGCTTTTTTGGTCCCGGCCATGCTCATTTTGAGCCCCTCGCTTTCGATTTATACGGCCCTGCACACCATCGTCTCCGAGTATGTGCCCTTTATCATTCTTCTGTTGGCCTTGTTTGCCATTGCCGGTGGAATCAGAATCAAAGGCTCACTCACGGGCACACCGGGCCTTAACACCGCCTTTTTAGTTATCGGCGCCTTTTTGGCCAGCCTCATGGGGACCACCGGGGCTTCCATGCTCCTGATTAGGCCCTATCTGGCCGCTTCTGCCCACCGGCGCTACCGCATCCACACGGTGGTCTTTTTTATCTTTTTGGTCTCCAATATAGGTGGTTCGCTGACACCCTTGGGTGACCCGCCTTTATTTTTAGGCTTTTTAAAAGGGGTCAGTTTTTTCTGGACCGCAGCCCACCTTTATCCACAGACTTTGTTTATGGTCATCACCCTTTTGGTCATCCACTACCTGATTGACTCCTTTTTGTATAAAAAAGAAGGTCGTCCGGTTGTCGAGCAGACCGAAAAGCTCGGTCTGGAGGGTTCGGTCAACTTCATTTTCCTGTTGGGCGTGGTGGGGCTGGTCCTTTTAAGCGGCCTGTGGAGAAGTGAGGGGCAAATCAAAATCTGGGAGGATATAACCTATCTTTACTCCGATCTGACCAGGGATCTCGGACTATTGGCCTTGACGGTTTTAACTGTGATTGTAACGCCCAAAGAGGTCCGCCGGAACAATCACTTTACCTGGGGTCCCATCCTGGAAGTGGCCAAGATCTTTGGGGGCATTTTTTTGACCATGATTCCAGCCATTGCCATTCTCAAGGCTGGGACTGACGGGGCTTTAAAACCTTTGATTTCCCTGGTCACCAGCCCGGAGGGGCAGCCGGTCAACGTCGCCTACTTCTGGCTGACCGGAGCCTTGTCAAGTTTTCTGGACAATGCCCCAACTTACCTGGTATTCTTTAATACGGCCGGCGGCGATTCCGCCGCTCTCATGAACGTCATCCCCCAGACCTTATCGGCCATCAGCTGCGGGGCGGTCTTCATGGGCGCCAACAGTTACATCGGTAACGCCCCCAACTTCATGGTCCGCTCCATTGCCGAGGAGCGAGGGGTGCGCATGCCCAGCTTCTTTGGCTACCTGGTCTGGTCGTTTGGCATATTGGTGCCGCTGTTTATAGTATTGTCCCTGATTTTTTATTAACCCCGCAACTGACGCGGGTCAAACTTTTGAGCCGGACCGGCCAGCCCGGCTCAAAAGTCCCCTTCCGGCGGGTCAATCATGAAATTCTCAATTCCAGCCCCAAATCATGACCTCCGGCTTCCAGCGGCCGCAGTCAAGCTGACCAAAAAACTGCTTTCCCGGTTGCTGACCATCATTGGGGTCCTCGGGTTGACTTTGACCCAATCGGCTTGGGCCCAAAACGAACCTTACGACGATGATTTAAGCTCTCTTTTTGGCGACAGCGAAAGTGATACTGCGGCACCCTTGACCGGCCTGGCCAATCAACCTTTATCCCCATCCCCTTCGGTTTTAAGTTATCCGCCTCCTCCTTCGGCCTCGCCTTACGAATTGACACCACCCCCCCGGGCCGCCTCCGTAGGTGATAATTCGGTCAGCTCCGATTTGGTTCCGGAAACCGACGAAGGGGTTGATGAGCCCTCATTTTCGCCGCCGGAAGGAGCCGGGGAACCTCCCAATTTTGACCCCTTTGGGACGGCCGATAATACCCAAGACTTACCCGAACCAATTGTCAGTCAAGACGCTTCCCCGCAGTCAAACCAGGCCGATGGAGTTGAAAACCGGCCCGTAAGCCCGGCTCCGTCGGCCGCCGCTTCCCCTCCGATTTCCCGGGCCGGGGAACTTTCGCTGACCGAATCGGCTTTACCTCCGGAAGATTCTGACCAAGCCCTTAACGATTCCGGCACTCAAATTGACGCCGAGCCGGCCAGCAGTACTCTGGAACCAGGTCAGCCTCTATCTGGACAGCTTCGGACTCCTCCCCCGCCCTCATGGCAGCGAGAGTCCCGTGAAACCGCCGGAGTCCCGGCCGCCGGAGGCCCGCTGCCTGATTTTGACTCCAGCCAGGGCCGCTGGCAGCAAATGGAGGTCGGACAATTCGACCGGCCCCTCAATTCAGTTGCCACTCAAAGAGGCTCCACCAGCGGCGCCATTAACCCAGCCCCGTCGGCCCGAACCACCGCCGAAACTCTGGCTGCCGGCCAAGATGGTCTCCAAAATATGGGGCAGACCGCCCAAGCCGCCCCGGCTGCCTCCAATCAAAATTCCGGCCGAAATCCAGCCGGCAGCGAGACCGACCGGCAGCGCGCCGAACTGACCCAGCTTTTTCAGGATCTCATCCCGGAGCCTCCAGCCACCAATAGCTCCCCCAATAATGCAGCCGCCGGCGCCTTGGGGACAAACAACGCCGCCCCATTGGGTACTGCCAACCAAAATTCCCTGACCGTACCGCTTTTGCCGCCGCCTCCGCCAACCCAGCCGGTAGCGGTGGTGAGCTCCCCCAGCCCGCCTGTTGCCCTGCCCCCGCCTCCGCCAGCTGCGGCCGCCATGCCCAGTCCGGCAACTCAAACCCCGACCGCAGCCAAAGCCGAACCTCAGCCGGCGGCGGCCCCGGCCCAGGAAGATTTTGCCATATCCAGGGCCGGCTCGGTCATGGCCGAGTTTGGTATGACTCCGAAAACCGGCTCGGCCGCCGTCATTTCGCCAGCTGACCTTTCGCCGGCCGCCTCCGTTTCCACCCCGGCAACCAGCCAAGCTGCGGCTACGGCGGCTTCCACCAGACCAGTGGCCGCCAGTCAAGCCTCTGCTCAGACCAAACCTAAGAGCCCCGCTCCCATTAGGCCCAACCTCTCGGTCATGTTAATCAACGAAACCGGACGCAGTCAGGTCGGAGAGGATTATCGCTCGGTTTTAAGCCAAATGGGCTACACGGTGGTTGCGGTTTCCAGCCGAAACCCCAGCGGCGGCGCCGGCCAAACCGAAATCGCCTACCGCCCCGACCAGCGAGGCCAAGTTCAGTTGCTCTCCAGGCATCTTCCTGGTCACAAGATTTTAAACCCCACCGATCAGAACCTCCCGGCCGGGGCCTTGGTCATTATCCGTTGAGCCTGGCCACTGTCAACCATCCGCCCGGCGGCCAAGCCATCCTTCTGGCCGCCAACGACCGTTACCTGGGTTTACTGGCCGCCCGCTATGGCCAGAGATTTCTGGACTACCGTAAGGCTTGGGCCGAAGCCTCCGGCCGGCGGCCGGTCGGCCCATTTCCGCTCAGTGTCGATTTGGCCGTTAACTCCGGCTGTCAGCTCTCATGTGCCATGTGTCCCCTGCCCTCCCGGCCGGCCTTCCGACGCTATGAGCCGATGGCTCAAAATCTGTATGCCCGGCTGATGGCTCAGGCTGCCGAGTACCGGCTGCCGGCCCTGACTATGGGACTGGCCAGCGAGCCGCTTTTAAACCCCCTGGTCCCCGAACTCATTGCGGTCGCCGACCGGGCCGGGGTCATGGATATCCGCCTGGGTACCAACGGGGCGGCCCTGACTGAAAACTCCATCCAGCGCCTCTTGGACACCAACCTGACCCGGCTTGAAATTTCGGTGGATGCTTTTGAGGCCCAAGCTTACCAGATCGTCCGGCCCGGCGGTGATTTTGAGCGGCTATGTAAATCCATTGAACTTTTTTTAACCTTCAGGGCCAAAAAAAATTTAATTTTCCCTCTTTTAAGACTCAGCTTTCTCACCCTCCCCCATAACCAGCACCAGCTGGAGCCCTTTTTGGCCCGCTGGTCCTCTCAGGTTGACCTTATCTCGGTCCAAAAACCCATTTGGTTTCCAGGCACCAAGATTGCCCGCCCGGCCCACCAAAAAAGGCCACCGGCCAAGGCAAAGGCCGAAAAAACCTCTACGCTTGAACTGCCTGGCCCGGATAATTGCTCCCAGAACGCTGCCTCCGGCCAATTAAATTTGATTGCCGGCTCAACTGAGGCTCAAACTCAAACCGGCTGGTGCGTCCAGCCCTGGCAGCGGCTGGGAATCGACCATCTCGGCCGGGTCTGGCCCTGCTGCAGCTGGTATGGCGAAAAACTGATTGAACTCTCGGCCGCCGCTCTTCCCATCGCCCAAATCTGGCAATCCCAAGAGCTTGAAAACCTGCGCCGATCCCAAATTGACGGCCGCCCTCCTGAGGCTTGCCAGCTTTGCGCTGAAAACGGAGCTTTCTAGGTAGTGGCTGGAATTTTTTTGACTTGGCTGGGGCTACTCCTGGTTTCAGCATCGGGGCCAGCCAGCGGCGGCTAAGGCCGATTGGAAGCCCTAATATTTCGGCTTTGAGCTATTTTTTTTGACCATTTTTTTAAGCCCAGGCCCTGAACCCCAAAAGTTGAGGTTTACCAAATCCACCGAAGGAAGGCTAAACTATTTCTGGGGTGATTAAAAAAAATCTACCAACCAGGCATTGACCGCACAATTATATCTATGATATAATAATTTATTAAATCTATGGCTTCAGAGCCAACCGAAAGCCGGCCTTATGGATTTTGAAGAGTTTTTCCAACTTAACCAACGTCCTTTCAAACCCACTCCAGAGGCCCAATTTTTTTTTCGCCGCCAAGCCTTCGATGAGATGGCCGGCATTCTTTCTGGAAGTTTAGGCGCCCTTCCGCTGGTTCTTTTTTTAAGGGGCCCGGAAGGGGTAGGCAAGAGTACGTTCATCAGGCGCCTGCCCCAAGCCATCCGTGAAACCACGAAAATGGCTCCCATTTTCAATTCATCTCTTCAGCTCGGCCAAATTTTAAGTGACACCCTCAATTTTTTAGGTCTGGGCACCAAATGCCCTCCGTCGGCCAAGGAAGAATCTCTTTTGGGCTTTTTCCAAAACGCCATCAACCAATTTTTGGAATCAAATTTCCGACTGGTCTTAGCGGTCGACGATGCCCATTGTCTTTCCGAAGAGACTCTAAGCGATCTTTTGGCCCTCATCCAGCTGGAATCATCCTGGGCCAATAAAACCACCCTCATGCTGGCTGGCCCTGACCATACCGGATGGCCCGGCCAGCAGCTACCGCCGGAAGCCTTACTGGTTGAGCTTCCTCCGATGGGTCTTGACGAGACCCACAGCTACCTGCGTCACCGCTTAAGCGCCGCCGGCGCCTTGCGTGAGCATTTCACCCTGGACGCCATCACCGCCATTGAGATTCACAGCGGCGGACTTCCGGCCAAAATAAACCCACTGGCCGACCGGGCAATGATGCTCGCCTGGTCGGACGGCCGTAAGCAGGTAACTGGAAACGATATCAATCAAGCCAAAAACTGCCTGGACCGCCCCTTTACCGTCAACCCAGCCGCCGCCGCCCGGGCCTCAACCCGCACCAGGCGCCACCGAAGCCGCATCGGCGGCCGGGCCTGGATTTCTTTAGCTGGTGCCCTAATAGTGATTGGCAGCGTTCTTCTGACGGCTTGGGCCCGCCAGCCAAATCCGTCCAATGATGTCCTGCCCAATGTGCAGGAAGTCGCCGAAGAAGAACCGGCCCTCCCGGCGGCCACGGCCACACCTGCGGCCAGCCCGGATTTAGCCGCCCAAGGGAGCTTGGCCCTGCCGACCCCGCCGCCGTCTTTATTGAACCTGCCCCACAACTCTTTGGCCCTGGTAATTGACCACAGCCAAAAACTGGCCCGGCTCTGGCAAGGCGGCCTCGTCGGAGCGGGCCTGAAGGCTGAAATTGCCGTCCAGGATTTTTGGGAGCCAGGTCTGTATCTGGTTGGCCGCCCCCGCAAACTCAATCCGTTAATCTTCCAGTATCCCCCGACCAAGGAAATGCCCAAGTCCGCCGGCGAAAAACTCTGGCAGCAGGTCGAATCCTTGCTGCCCCAGGATCTACTCCCGCTTATGGTCGGGGCAGGTCCCGCTTTGGCCAGGACCGTCCCCCCCGATCTGGCCTCTCATTTGGCCCAAACGGTCAACAAGTGGACCAAGGCTCAGGAATACAAACTGGCCGGTGAGATGGCCGGCCTTTACGCCGAAAATTTCCAATACTTCGAACCCGGACACAAGCCATTATCGATCAACCGCCGTAATTTTAAAGCCGCCTTGGACTCCGAGTCCAATGTCGCCGGAGACGTAACCCTGGCCGTCTCCGATCCGCTGATTATGCTTGACCCCAGCTACCCCGAACGGGCCTGGGCCGTCTTTAATCTTAGATACAATTCCAAAATCCGGCATGACATGGGACTCAGGGCCTTGATATTTGAAAAAGATAACTCCAGCAGCCAGTGGCTGATTGTTGCAGAATTATGGCTCAAACAGGACACCCTGAAAAATTGATACCCTACCGACTTAGGCCCATGATAACCAGCCTCCTGATGGGCTTTTCCGCCGGAGTCCCCTTCGTGGTGGTTGTGACTCTCCTTCAGGCCTGGCTCAAAGACGGCGGCGTCAGTTTGACCACCATTGGGCTGCTGACCCTGGTCGGCCTTCCCTACAGCCTTAAATTTTTGTGGGCCCCGGTTTTAGACTTTATCGCCCCCTTTGGCCGAAGGCGTCATTTCTGGCTGTTGGTCAGCCAGCTCTGGATCATAGTAACTCTGACCGGTCTTTCGTTCACCAACCCCAATCACCTGACCCAAGTGGCTGTTCTGGCTTTTTTGTTGAGCTTTGGCTCGGCCACTCAAGACATCGCCATCGACGCCTACCGCCGGGAAGATCTTTTTGATTCGGAATTGGCCTCCGGCTCCGCCGCCTACCTGTGGGGTTACCGCCTAGGGATGGTGCTCATCTCTGGCGGAGGTCTGGTGGCAGCCGATCGCTTTGGCTGGGCCTTGGTCTTTAAATGTGTGGCTGCCATCTTGCTTTTAGGCCCGCTGACCCTTATTTTCAGCCCCGAACCCAAAGTACCCGGAGGGCTGCCCAAGTCATTTTCGGCCAGCGTGATCGGGCCGCTCGAAGATTTTTTCTCCAAAAGCCATCCCTGGCTTTTATTGGCCTTTATTTTTTTCTATAAATTAGGCGAGCAGCTGATTGGAAGCCTGAACACGACTTTTTTCATGGAAGCCGGCTACACCAAAACCCAGATCGGCTTGGTGGTCAAGGGGTTTGGCCTGGCTTCGACCTTGGCCGGGGTTTCTTTGGCCGGCATAATGGTCCGCCAAAAAGGCTTAAACCCTTGTCTATGGTTCTTTGGCTGGTTTCAACTGGTCAACAACGCCTGCTTGACCGCCTTGTGGCTTTTACCGGCCAAAGGTTTTTATCTGGCTTTTTTTATCAGCTTAGATCACCTGGCCGTAGGCGCCAGTTCCACGGTTTTCGTGGCCTTTCTGGCCTCCCAAACCAATGTCAGCTATACTGCCACCCAGTACGCTCTTTTGAGCAGCCTCATGGCTCTCCCCCGAAGCCTTCTTTCAAGCCCCTCGGGCTTGTTGGTCACCCACCTGGGCTGGCCGGCCTTTTATCTTCTGGGTGCGGCCTTGACGCTGCCGGGGCTGATAATCTTAAAAATCTTGATCAATAGAGGCTTGGCCCCGGTTTCCGGTCGTCAGCCGCTTTAAGTTATCCCAGGATAACCAAGTTAAGACCAATATATCAGAGCATAAATAAATGCCCCATTCCCCTGTCCCCACCAAATACCTTGAGATCATCACCGGGCTTTTCACCGGCCTTTTGGTAATATCCACAGTCTGCTCCAACCGCTTGGTGGCTTTTGGGCCTTTAGAGTTTGACGCCGGAACTCTGGTTTTTCCGCTTACCTATATCCTCGACGACCTGCTGACCGAAGTTTACGGCTTCCGGCGTACCCGGCGGGTGATCTGGACCGGCTTTCTGGTTATATTTGTGTTTACTGTCTGCTTAAGAGTCTCAATGCTTCTTCCGCCCCCGGCCGGCTGGGACGGGGCGGCCGCCTTCGATGCGGCCATGGCCCTTACGCCCAGATTGGCTCTGGGCAGCCTTTTAGCCTATCTAGCTGGCGAATTTGCCAACTCAGCCGTTTTAGCCAAAATGAAGGCCAAAAATCCCAACCGTGGTCCTGTGTCCCGATTTCTTTTTTCCACCGTCGTCGGCCAGGGCCTCGACACCCTGATATTTTCGGCGGTCGCCTTTTTAGGAGTACTTGACGCCCGTCTTTGGCTGGTATTAGTCGTCTCCAACTATGTTTACAAAGTCGGACTGGAAATCCTGCTCCTTCCCCTGACCGTAAGGGCCACCGCCGCCCTTAAAAAGGCCGAAGGCCTTGATGTAGTTGACATTGGGATTGGCTTAAACCCTTTCGGCTGGAAATTGGACCAAAAAACCAAACCCTAAAAATACTAATTTAAAGCCGCCCTAGACTTGCCTCTGAAAAAGGCAGCCGGAACCAAGCGCCGACCAAAATTAGAAAAATACTTAAATAATCAGCCTCAACTCCATTGAGCCTTTTTTAATACTTTTCTGTTCAGGAGCCGGGCTTGCTGTTCCCAAAATGTCCTCGGCAAAAAAAATGGCCCCAGCCCTGACCAACAGCAACGGGCTGGAGCTGGCTCTGGTGCCAGCCGGAAAATTCCCTGATCGACTGCGGCCAATTTGGCGTTCATTTTTGTTGTCATTTTTTTGTTGTCATTTTTTTTTATCTCGGACTCTAGTATTAAGGAGCTAATCAACCCCTATAACTGGTGATTGGGTTACAGGGGAGTGGTTGACAATTATGAATGGATACCGTATTATTTACCTTAATAGCAGACCGTTGTAGCTGACTTAAAAAGCAAAACTGACCGCATAAGTTTAAATTTCATGGGTGTCAAGCTTTTATTTCAAAAAAACCAGGGAGTCAAAAAAAATTATCTGGCCGACACCTATTTATCCATTGCCAATAGTATAATTTTATTGGCCTTTTAATCGCCATGGACTAGTTTTGCTCTCCGGCTCTGAGTTTTACGACACTATCGGCTGCCCAAAATCAGCTGGTCACTTTGCCAGCCAATAGTGGATATCCAATCGTATTTTACACCAGTGCGGCACACTGCTTTTCGCTGCTTGGTTTTAGAGCCAGTTAGAAAATCAGTTGGTCGCTTTGGTTAGTTAAGTCAACTATTTTTTTCTTCTGGTTTCAGCCAATATCAATGTTCTCCAGGAAGCCAATACCTGTAACCAGACCTTTTGAATTCTGGCTCTCTAAGCTGACCGGCCCAAGGAGCCAAATCTCAAGCTCCAGCCGCTGGGTTGACCCCAGGGAGGTTCAAACCACATTCTCACTTTAACCACTCGGCCACAAAATTTATTTTTATTTATCAGGTTCTTATTTAAACTTTTTAAAAGAGGCAACATGGATTCTCAAAACAAAGTAATTACCGCCCAATTGAAGACGGCTTGGATTCGTGAACTGATCAATAGTCATAATTTAATAGTTAGAGATTTCACAAATAAAATCTCTAACAGACCGGTGACCATAGATTTTATCGAAAGCAAACAATACTGGGGCTATTGGGACAATACCCGACGTCTGATCGGCATCAACATTAATTTGCCCATCCAGCAGCCTTGGAGCACGGTTTTAGGTATTTTGACTCATGAAACCGCCCACCAACTGGTCCATGACCTTTATCCAGAATCTGCGGCCAGCCAACCTCCCCACGGACCGAAATTTCACCAAGTTGCTTATAGCCTTAGACTCAGCCCGGTTTATTGCTCCGCCTCCGTTGATCTCACTGACTCAGGGGCTCCACCCCTAATCTTTGGACCATTTAACGAAGACGAAAGCCAAGAACACCCAATTTTGGTTAAAATTAAAAAACTGCTGGCCCTGTCTCAGTCTCCTGAACCTCATGAGGCGACCACCGCCTTAGACCTGGCCGGGCGCTTGATGGCCAAGTACAATATTGAACGCTGGCAGATAAGTTCTGATGAATCCGAGCAGCCTTTCCAGCGCTGGCGCATCAATCTTTATTCGACTAAGCTTACGCCCATTGACTTTTTAATCACCAAAATTATTAGTGCCTTTTTTTTCACCAGAACTATTTTTACCTGGGAGTTTAATCCTCTGTCTCTGAAAATCGAAAGATGCATTGAACTAAACGGCCGCCCGGTCAACCTCCACATGGCTAACCATGTCTATCATTTTCTCAAGGAGCGCACCCAAACTCTCTGGGAGTACCACAAGCCGCGCCTGGCCGCTCTGGGGGAAAAAGGTCTGGGAGCCAAAAATGCCTTCATTAAAAACCTCTTGAACACTTTCTACAGAAAACTGGCCAAAAGCCAGGCCGAGTCGCTCAAAACTGCGCCGGCGACCACCAGAGACTTGATTTTGTCCAAAGACCCAAAACTCGAAGAGTTTGTTCGCTATAACTTTCCCCACATGACTACCATTCATAGCAACAGCGGCCATACTTATGCCCCCAACAGCGTGGCCACTGGCAGCATTGAAGGGCAAAAACTGTCCATCCTCCCCCCGGTCAGCAGTTCCAACAACAATGGCTTCGGGGGATATATTGGCTAATACGGTGAGCAGTGATTGCTCAAAAGTTTCTTAAAGAATGGGAACGGCCCCGCAAACGGATGGTCGAAGAGCAGCTAAAGGCCCGGGACATCTCTTCGGTCAAGGTACTTACGGCCATGGGCCAAGTGCCTCGGCACATTTTTGTCGATGATACGCTGGCCGCCAGGGCTTACTCCGATGGACCTCTGCCCATCGGATTCGGTCAGACCATTTCCCAGCCCTTCATGGTGGCCCTCATGACCCAGGTTCTGGATCCCGAACCCGGGGATCGAGTTTTGGAAATCGGCTCGGGCTGCGGCTACCAATCGGCGGTTTTGGCTCTTTTAGCCAAAGAAGTCTATGCCATCGAACGCTTGGCCCCTTTGAGGGAAAAGAGTTTAGAAAATTTAGCCAAAATCAATATCTCCAACGTCTTTCTCCGGCTGGGCGACGGACGGCTTGGCTGGCCGGAAAAGGCGCCCTTCCGCCGGATTTTGGTGGCTGCCTACACTGAGCGGATCCCACCCGCCTTAACCGATCAGCTGGCCCCCCAGGGGCGGCTGGTCATCCCTGTGGGCCCAGACTCATCCCAGGAACTGGTTTTGGTCACCAAAGACGTCCAAGGGCAACTGCGCCGGCAATGCATATCGGGCTGCCGCTTTGTCCCCTTGGTCTGACTGGCACAGCTTTAGAGCGGCTAAAATTAGATTTATAGGCCTGGCCTTAAGCTCCCCCTATTTTAATTATGACCTCAAAAGTTCAAAACATAATTTGTCTTGCAGCTTTTTCGGCCTAAGGTCTGACCTGATTCAACGCCAACAATGTTATCGGTGACCCATGCTGTTTTTCAACAACGACCTTGACGACCGAATTACTGAAAATGGTTATTTTGGCTTTTGGAAAACATTTGGCATTATCCCGGAACTCAAATACATCCCTGAACTGCTGTTTAACGATGAACAACTTTTGGCCGTAACCCGGGGCCGAGTCGACACAACCGCCTGGGTCATGGCCGTGACCGACTTTCGAATAATTTTAGTTAACAAGGGTCATTTTTACGGCTGCCAGCTGCTGGAAGTCCCTTTTTCCCGCATCAAAAGCGCCAGCTACCGAACCGGCCTTTTTTTCGGGTCTATTTACATTGATACCGGCGGCGGCACGGTCATTTTAGAGCGGCTCAACAAAAAAAACACTCTTAAGGTAGCCACCATCATTAGTCAGGTCCTCAATGAAAAGCCCGAATTGTGCCGGCCAGGGCAGCCTCAGCCAGCTCCTAAAGCAAGCCATCACCTGACCGGCCAGCTTGAGCTTCTTTCTTCGCTCCGCCAGCGAGGGTCCCTTTCGGAATCCGAGTACAATTTTCAAAAAAACCGTCTTTTAATCAACAATGACCCGGTCTCAGCTCGCCGGCGGCCCATAACGCCTGAAACCAAGCCCGAACAAGTCAGTTCCAAAAGAAATTTACCGGCCTCTGTGAAGGTCGAAACCAAGGCCCCTGATTCCCCCAAAGCGGCTCTTCCCTCCAAAGTCGAACCTCGCCCCTCTCCACTTCCCAAAGCCTAAAAATCGTCAAATGCATCGTCATGACCGCAAACCCTGCACAAAGGGCTCTTCTTCTGGGGGTTTAGCCGGTTCGCGGGCACCAATCCAGCCCGCCAGGCCAGCGGACTCGACGATGCCAAGGGCTTCTTCGATCGCTCCAGGCTTACTCCTAGCTGCAATACTGTTCACTTAACAAAATCTATGCTATAATCTCCTTCGGTAGCAGAACAGTTGAACCGACACAAATCACCACCTTAGGAGAAGTCAAATGAGTCGAAACAAGAAAACGCTTCCTATAAACACTAATCTTACTCACTTACTTACTTAGCATAGGTCTATTTGCCAGAATAGTCCCAAAAACGTTGATTGATGAAACTCTGGCCATGACAAACCGGGCCTCCCAAAGGATTAGATTGTTTCCCGCTAGTGCCGTTGTTTATTTTGTTATGGCCATGTCAATGTTTCGCGAGCCCCCTTTGGAGGAAATCGTCAGGATCTTTTCCGAATCGGCCCAACATCTTGCCAGACAAACCTCGAATCT
>JAISWF010000241.1 GCA_031271165.1 Deltaproteobacteria bacterium | reverse complement strand
GGGCTTTTGATGAGGGTTATTTTAGGCCCGATTACATAACCATGGAAAAGGGCGGCGTCAATGGCCTTTCAACTCTGCCCAAAACGCGAGAAGAGCTGTCCAAGCTGGCCTCAGATTGTGAGACTAGCCCAGAAGCCGTAAATGTCGAAAACCTTTTATCAACCAGAATCTGGCGGGCCATTGCCCACTATGCTGGCAGTGCACTTTTCAAGCTATTGTTTCTTAATTTTCAAACCCATCGACCCCAGAGTGCCAGCCGTGAATTATGGGGCTATTTTTGGCGGATGTTAAGTCGGCCTAAGCGGGTGAAACGCTCCATTCAAGAGCTAAACCGGATTTACCAAGCTAATGTACCGTACTTTCTTTTTCCATTACAGCTTGATTCTGACTCCCAAGTGCGGAGGTATTCGCCTTTTAGCGGCATGAAGGAGGCCATTGCCTGCGTATTAACATCCTTTGCTGAAAGTGCTCCGGTCGAAACTCACATCATAATCCGAAATCACCCACTTGATAACGGATTAATCAATTATGCTAGTTTTATCAATTCTTTGGCCAAGGCCTGCGGCATTGAAGAACGGATCCATTTTGTGGAAAACGGAAGACCACAACAAATGATCAATGAAAGCCTTGGGGTGGTGGTGCTCAACAGTACGATGGGGATTTCGGCCTTATACCAAGGGTTGCCGGTTTATTGTGTTGGAACGTCGGTCTACGCCATGCCTGGTTTGGCAGTGTGTGATAAAGAAATGCCGCTGAGCGATTTTTGGGCCACCCCGCGCCAGCCGGAGCTGGGAGCTTTGGAGGATTTCGAGCTGGTTTTGAAAAGTAAGGCGCTGATAAATGGAAATTTTTATACTAATAGCGGCGTAAAATTAGCGGTTGATAATATAGTTAAGACGTTTAATTGAAATAATTTTGTTAACTAAATTTAATATATAGACATATAATTTTTCAATAAATATCATGCCAAATTATATTGAGGCTAGATAGAATTAACAAATAAAATTATTTATTTATTTTGCTATAAATTTTAAAATTCTGCCAATTACAGGAGCTATATTTAGTTTTTAATGCGTTTACAGATTCTTTTTGTATAATATGACGATTGTGTGTGGGAAGGTTGAAATGGAAACAGTTCTGGTGGTGGCTGTTCATCCAGACGACGAGACGCTGGGCTGCGGAGGGGCTATTTTACGGCACCGAGCCCGCCACGATGAAGTCCACTGGCTTATTGTCACGTCTATCAGCCAAGATTTGGGGTTCACTGCCAGTGAGGTTGAGGCCCGAGCCGCTGTTATCAATCGGGTGTCCGAAGCTTATGGCTTCAGTGAGGTCCATGATCTGGGGCTGAGCACTACTAAGCTTGATACACTGCCAAAACGAACTCTAGTGGAAATATTCAGCGGAGTTTTTAATCAGATAAGACCCCAAACGGTTTATCTCCCTTATTTAAATGACGCTCATAGTGACCATCGTTGGGCCTTTGAGGCTGCTTTCAGCTGTACCAAAAGCTTCCGTCACCCCGAAGTCAGGCGGGTCTTGATGATGGAAACCATTTCGGAAACTGAGTTCGCCCCGGCTTTGCCTGGCTGCGGCTTTACCCCCAACGTTTTCGTTGATATCTCGGAGCATATGGCTAAAAAGTTGGAAATATTGAAGCTGTATGAATCAGAAATAGCCCCTCCCCCTTTCCCCAGAAGTCTGGCCAACGTTGAAGCTTTGGCGGTTTACCGGGGTTCCACATCTGGATTCAGAGCCGCTGAGGCCTTTATGTTGCTTTTGGAAAGAATTTCATGATTGGAGAGTTGAAGCCAGCCTCAGGGCCGTTACTGCTGTTGTTTAAGGGACCGGGTTCTTGGGAGCTTAGCCGCTGCTTCCCTCAATATCAAATAGAATCCGTGCCTTTTTTTATCAGTGAAGGCCGGAAAAATGGTTGGCGGAGGCTATCTTCAACGGGTCGAGAAATGGTGGTAGTGGCCGGAGATGCTCGCAGACTAGCGGCAGCCCAGGCTTTGTCTCAAGATTTAGATTTGCCTTTGAAACGACTCAAACGTGCTTTTTTAAGCTATTTTAACTCAGAACATATGCCGGGGACAAGAGGCTGTAAACTGGTGGAGTGGCCGGAAGACAGCGGATCATTAAATCTCAAAGGACTTGAGTTCAGGCCGCAGGAGACCAAAAAATTATTAAATCTAGCCCGGCGGCTCAAAATATTCTTTGACTGCGAGGCGGCTAATGGCGGAGTCCCGCTACCCGAAAGAGTGTTAATCATCGGTTCGGATGGCGACCAGAAGGCGGAGTTGGAATTGATAGAGCTAGCGGTGCGAGAAAATCCCCAAGCGGCTTTTTTTTATCAAAAACCAGCGGCTAAAACTCCTCCCCTTATTCTGAAGGCCTTGGCCAAGGGCAATTTTTTGGAACCCGGCGGGCTTCCGCCTGAAGTTGCCAGGGTTTACACCGTCGACAGCCCTTTAGCCGCTGGATATATTTTGGCGGGTCTGAAAGTTACGGTGACCGGCCGACCTTTTTACGCCGGGCGAGGTCTCACCGATGATCGCAACCAGACTTTACAGGGCCGGCTTTTGTCAGAGGTCGAACTCTTTCATTGCTTATGTCTGGAAGGAACCGGCTATGAGGCTGCGCCTACGGACCAGCTCAGAGGGTGTCTAGCCGCAATTTTAGCCTTAAGCGCCGGCCAGTGCCAACGGCGCCTGGAGCGTAAGAAAATAAATCGGCGGGAAAAAGACCGACTAATTTCCTCCCGCCTCCCCGGCCTTATAAAAAGGCTGAGACTGTCCCGGAGCACTCTTGATGGTCTTTTTGCGGGCTTAAAGCCGGAGTCCTCGCCTGAAGACGACTTAGCTGAAGCCGCACTGATCGGGCGGGCTGGGGCTTTGGCCTACGCCAAAACAGTCGAGTCAAGTTTAAAGATTGAGCCCGGCCAACTAGTTGGCCACTATAAACCGCTTCAGCTCAAGCAACCAGAGCGGATGTTAAGCCTGACTAAAATTTGTTTTGAGCGACGCAAGCTAGAGCTGGTTTTTTCTTTGGGCCGAGCCTTACTACTAGGAGGCCAAGTTTCCCCGGAGGTATTGTGGTTACTTCTCGAAGCCTTGCGGCTGCGTTTTTCCTTTAAGGAGGCGTGGTCTCTGAGTTTGCTAGCTGGAAGCTGGTTTCCGGGTTGGCGCAAAGGGATGTTTTTCTTGGCCGCCAGTCAGGATGCGCTCCTGGCTGGCCAGCCTGAAGATTGCTTGCGGCTGTTAGCTTATTATTTTGCGACATATAACCGGGCCGTTGAAATACCATTTCCGGGGCCTGAAAAGAAATTAAACGAGCTTTACGGGAGGCTCCCTTGGCAGAAAGCTTTGACCTCAGTTCAACTCAGTAATTCCGGTCGGTTGAAGTTAGGACGGGTCAAGTCTCTAATGTATGCCGGAGATTTTGAGGATTGCCTTAAACAAGTTGAAAAGAGAGCTGGCCGGATTGATTATGCGCTATTAAAAGCACGGCTAATGCGCCTGACCGGTGATTACAACCAGGCCAGGTTCTTGATTGAAAAAATGCTTAAGACGACTCCCAAAGCTACACGGCCTATGATTTATCGTGAGGCCCTCACCTTAAGTTTAAGCTTTGATGACAATTGGAGCCAGACTCTATGGGCAGAGGCCGAAAATGAAAATGTGAGGATCGACGAATTTCAGGCCTGGCAGGTATTGTCCAGGCTAGGCCAGCTAAAAGAGGCCTTCCAACACCATAGCCGGGCGCCCTATTTTAATCAATTGAGGTCTTATCTGGGAAGGCGGTTCAGCACTGATCCCTTTGGCCAAAAAGTCAAACAGACCTTGGTGCTGTCCGAATGCTTTTTAGGTGATGAGCTGCGATTTGCCCGCCTCTATCCGGCTCTGTCTAAAGTCATCGCAGCGGAACGGATCATCTTCGCCTGCGACCCCAGAATTTACAATCTGCTGCGGCGTAGTTTTCCGGAACTGCATTTCTGGCCAGTCAAAAAAAAGGTGTCCCTTCATTTTATTGATAACCTCGGGGACTTCGACCAATTGCCCGGTGCGGACTGTGCCCACTATCTGGACAACGACGGCTGGAAGTTGGCCTTAGAATCAGATCGGGTGGTAACAGTCATCCACACGCTGGCCGCTTTTTTAACTGATTATTCTGATTTGGAGCAGCTGCCGGATTTATTGGCCGACCAGGATAAAACAGTTTCTTTCCGCGCCTTCATAAAGACTCGGAATCCTGGCGAAAAACTAATCGCCGGCTTATCGTGGCGGAGTAGCTTGACTCACTATAACCAAGACCGGTTTTTTTTCAGCCTGCCTCAATTGGCGCCCCTTCTGGAAATGGACGACATTCAATGGGTCAATTGCCAATATGACGGCTGCACCGAAGCGGAACAAGTCTATCTGGATCGCTATTTCCCAGGGCGGCTTCTAAGCTTGGAGGGGTTGGATCAATACTACGATGTAGACGACACGGCTGCCTTTTACGGAGCTATGGATATTATGGTTTCTGCCGGGACCTTTTCGGCTGAACTGGCCGGCTGCCTGGGCCGCCCGACCTTGCTTTTCGCCAATTCTGGGGAACTGATGTCCTGGGCCCGTCCTGGGACCAGTCGGCATGCCTTTATGTCCCAGGTGGAATTATGCGCAGGAAAGTCCGGTGGGAGGACAGTTGACCTGCCCCATCACTTACAGCAAAAACTAGAGTGGCAGTTGGGCTGTTCAAATTCCTTAGCCGGTCGGCAGCTTGGTTAACTAAGAAATACATGTTTTGATATGTTTTAAAATTTGTACATAAATAAAGAGCATATTTATAATTATTGACTATATTGATCAATATGTGTCTATAAGGCGCATCCTAAAAACCATTAATAATCCTAAGGTGCAAATTTGTTTTGTTGGCGATGAAAAATTTTAATGCTGGGAACTTTCACCGATGGAGACGTGCGAAGGGCCCTTTTAAAACGGGCCGACCTTGAGGTCTTAGCGGCCAAGGTCATGAATCCCACTTTCCAGTAGGTAGTCAAAGAGAATGACTATTGTAGGAAGGGAGAGGTAATGACGGAAGAGGCAATAAAGAAAAAGCAAAATGTGGCTTGGTTGCCCATTTTGGATGACTGCGGCCGTTTGGGAGATGCTGTTTTGAGTAGCCGTTTTTACAAACGTGAAGTTAAGGATAATATCGTCGTCATCATGGCCGGCGGCAACGGCACCAGACTGTGGCCTTTGACCGAAAACTGCCCAAAACCGCTATTGAAAATAGGTGGCAAACATATTTTGGAGTACAGCATCCTCCATTTCAAGCGTTGCGGCTTTTATCGTTTTTATGTCAGCATCAACTATTTAGGCCATATGATTACAGATTTTTTAAAAGACGGGTCGCAATGGGGAGTGGAGATAAATTATATCAAGGAAACCAAGCGACTGGGGACGGCCGGAGCCCTGGGCTTGCTGCCTCACCGCCCTGAGGCGCCATTTTTGGTGACTAACGGCGATATCATAACCCAGGCTGATGTATATGATCTGGTCCAGCAGCACGTCGAGAGCAATACGAGCAGCACCATGTGCATTCATCCGCACAATATAAAAATTCCTTTTGGCGTGGTCCATACCGATGGGAGCCATATCACCAGCTTGGTAGAAAAGCCAAGTTATACATATTTAATCAATGCTGGAATTTATTGCCTCAATCCCGAGGTGCTCGATCTGATCCCTCCAGATACCTTTTATGACATGACCGATTTGTTCGAAGACTTGATTCAAAAGCGGTATAAAATCAGTACTTACCTGCTGGAGGGTTGTTGGCTTGATGTCGGAAGTATGGATGACTATAACTACGCCTGCCGGAATCTTAATCTTTTGGGTCTGATTTAGCAGCTCCATGGAGATTCTGTTAGTAGGCTACGGCTCGATTGGGGCCAGGCATAGGGCTTTGCTGGAGGCTAGAGGCTGCTGCATCACCGTGGTGAGCCGTAACCAGAGCTGCCCTTATGAACGATTTGATGATTTAAAGAGCGCTTTGAGCCATAAACAATATGACGGTCTGCTGGTGGCCACGCCCACAGCCCGGCACCTTGAAAATCTTAAGGAGCTGACTGAGGCGGGTTTTGTTGGCAGAGTATTGATAGAAAAGCCACTGTTTGCCATACCGGTCGATTTTTGGCCTTACCCACCGGCTCAAGTATGCGTGGCTTACAATCTGCGTTGTCACCCGTTACTCAAGCGGGTTAAAGAGCTCCTAAGGGGAAGGACCCTTTATTCATTTTGGGCCTATGTGGGACAGCATTTGCCTCAGTGGCGACCGGGACGGGATTATCGGAGTATTTATTCAGCCTCCAAAGAGGAAGGCGGTGGAGCTCTGTTGGATTTATCCCACGAGCTTGATTATTTACAGTGGCTAGCCGGGCCGTGGCAAAGGGTAACTGCTAGAGGCGGACGAGTCAGCGACCTGGAGATCAGTTCCGACGACCTTTACGGCTTGATGATAGAAACCCGAGACTGTCGGCTAGTTCAGGTTCAGGTCAATTATCTGGATCTGACTCCTGGTGGGCGCCGAGAATTCATTATCAATGCCGAGGGTTTGAGCCTCAAAGGAGATTTTAAGACTGGCCTTTTAAGCCTAAACGGTAGCGAGCCTGAGGTTTTTAGTCTCGATCGCAATCATACTTATGCCGAGCAACTTCGGTGCTGGCTGGAGGATGAACATGAATCGTTATGCAGTTTTCAAGAAGGCCTGGAAACCGTGCGTTTGGCCGCAGCGGCTGAGCAGGCTGACGCCGGTGACCGCTGGGTGAGGCGATGAAACCGGAAATATACGCCTTCGTCTTTGCTCGGGGAGGGTCCAAGGGGCTACCCGGAAAAAATATCAAAGAATTCTGCGGCAAACCGTTGTTAGCCTGGAGTCTGGACTGTGCCCGGGCCGCAGGTGTTTTCAACCGGCTCATCGTGTCCACCGATTCCCCGGAAATCGCCGCCATTGCCCGTGAATATGGAGCGGAAACGCCTTTTATGAGGCCGGCCGAACTGGCTAACGATTTTGCCCCTGAATGGCTGGCTTGGCGACACGCCCTGGACAATCTGCCGCCTTTTGATGTCTTCGTCAGTCTTCCGGCTACCGCCCCACTTCGCCGCCCGGAAACAATCAAGCGGTGTCTGAATCTTTACCGCCAAGGCGATGCCACTGATTTGGTATTGACGGTTGCCCCAGCTCACCGCCATCCATCGTTCAATATGGTGTTCCTGGACGATGAGGCCAACGCTGGCCTGATTGTGCCGCCCCCTGAAACGGTGGTCAGGCGACAGGACGCCTGGCCGGCTTATGATGTCAGTACTGTTTGTTACGTGACCAGTCCGGCATTTATCCGCAGCCATTTCGGCCCTTTTTCCGGGCGGACCAAAGCTGTGGTGGTCAGCCCCGAAGAGGCGGTGGATATTGACACCCCATTGGATTTTGCCGTGGCTGAATTTCTGTTCCAGCAAGGAAATTGTTAATGACCTCAGTTAAAGAATTGATGTCGTTAGAGGGGCGAACGGCTTTAATAACCGGAGGAGCTGGTCATATCGGTTTTTGTTTGGCTCAATCCTTAGCCGAACTTGGCTGCCGAATTGCCCTGGCTGATATTTCCGCTGAAAAATGCTTGGCTAAGGCTGCTGAAATAAAAATAAATTTTGGAGTGGAAACTTTCGGTCACGGTCTTGATGTAGCTAATGAGGAAGACCTTAAAAACTGCCCCGATTTAGTGGCCCAAAGGTTAGGCGGCCTTAACATTATTATCAATGCTGCAGCCTTCGGGGGAGACACTGTTTTACCTGGCTGGGTAACACCTTTTGAAGAGCAGAGCCAGCAAACCTGGCGGGCTGCTCTTGAAGTCAACTTAACCGCCCCTGTTTTTTTGGTGCAGGCGGCTGCATCGATCTTGCGAGATTGTGGTCATGCCTCAGTCATCAATGTCAGCTCCATTTATGGTTTCCTAGGGCCAGATATGCGCTTGTATGAAGGAACGAATATGGGAAACCCAGCAGCTTACGCAACCAGCAAGGGCGGGCTAATCCAGGTCACACGCTGGCTGTCCACGGTTTTGGCTCCAGACGTAAGAGTTAACAGTCTCAGCCCAGGTGGGGTTTGGCGGTCCCAGCCAGAAGCTTTTGTGACCCGCTATGTTCAGCGGACGCCTATGGGTCGTATGGCTCGAGAAGATGATTTTATTGGGGCGGCTATTTTCTTGGCTTCGGATATGTCGGCTTATGTCACCGGCCAGCATCTGGCGATAGATGGCGGCTTTGGGGTCTGGTAAGCCTATTAACACTATGCTGTTATGCTAGGTGTCGGATATGTTAATATGAAAATTCCCATATGTTGTTGTTTCATCGGACAAAAACCACAAAAAATTCTTTCATTGGCCGTAGGTGGAGCGCAGGGCATCATGGACAGTTACTATTCAGTACTTGTTTTCTGAAAATTTTATAACTATAATTAATATATATTATTAAGACTCATGATTTAAAATGTTTATATAATTATTGGCATATATTGCAACTGTACAAGAAAAACGTCAGCCTGGGTCGTAGGTAGGATAAACCCTAGGAAATAAGCCCACCTCATAGTCCATAATGGGTGATTTGAAGTCCTATCTCCCTTGAGCCAATTATCTAGGGTCCTGTACAAAAAAGCCTTGGGACGCCCCCAGGGCGATGCCTAGTTGAATAGTTAACCCTCTCAAACCCTTACGAGACGAAGGTTGCAAAGTGTTGATGGGATTCATCACCTATAAACAGATCTTGCTATGAATTACTGGTTTAGCTGTCCAAAGAACCGTGGTCTGTCCCGACCTGGACTTCGTGACAGCAAGCCAACAACGGTCAAGCAGACCTAAAATAGCCTAGCAGAGGTTTTCCATCTAAACCGACATTGTTGGGTAATGTGACTTAGCTTTCTTTCCAACCAGGTGGAAACATTTCTATGCAGGTGAAGGGCCATCCGGAGCATAGCCAAAAAGTGTGGGATGCACCAATATAACTTGGCAACCGCATGCATGTATTTAAAGAAGGATGAAGGTCATTTAGAGCAATGTACAGCTGGGTTTTTACAGCGTTGAAGTGCATAACGAGAAAAGATTTGACCTTAGACTCTAGAAGGACGGGCTCTGGGATTCACGATGAAAGGAGTAGCCCATTTACGCCCATGTAACTTGTAACAGTGTGGCTGCAAACACTGAGACTCTAGTATTACATGGCATGTAAATGCGTGATTTTATGTTCCTTTTATATGGGCCAATCGGCCAAAGTTGTCCCGTGAGGGGGACGGAGAAGCGTTCTCAGTGAAAAGCCCAAGCCAGACATAGAACGCCGAAATAACCAATCTAGGGTGCAGACGCTATGCGGACGGCGGGAGAAGCCAAAAACACAATCCCAGGTATGCGCTACTGTTTCGACGTCTGATATACCCGTAGTACTGGGAAGCGACCGAACAAACTTAACCGTGCGGAGGTCGTGGAGGAAAGGAGTACACAGTTGGTGAACATGGACAAAGCTACGCATCCGGACACTGATGCTGGAAACAAGAAAAAGCACCGCAAAGGCGGTGATAAATGTGCAAAATTGCAGAGTTCACATGCGGTTGAGTGAGAACGAGAAAAGACAGAAATACTAATGTCCACTACATCAATACGCTCCAGTGTAGGACAGATGTAAATCCAATAAAAGCCTTTTCCTACTAAAACTTAAGCGATCGAATCATCTTAAAAGCCCTGTGCAGGAGGGGCGTCCGAAAGGGTGTTCCCTACTGCGATTATTATACAAGCAGATCATTTGACCTAAATTTTTGATGCCTATGGTGCTGAGGCAATGTTTTTAAAATATAATTATGTTTATCGTATTAATTGTGTATGATTAGAATCTCTATCCTGGGCCCGCAAACTGTAGCCCCCAATATACCGTGAATTCTTAATTTTTTCTTGGACAGCTGTGATATGAACTGGGCAATTACACAATGACAAATCAACAGGTTTCAGAAACTATATTTAAAGCAATAAATTTAATTAGAATTGATATTATGTCAAATAAATCAAACAAATACTATCGCAAGGAGATAAAGAATAAGTGTTGGAATTTTTTTACCAACGAATTTGTTCGCTTACTGACCGAACAGACTGAACATTTTCAGGAGGTTTATGATTTTTTGGCTGACGATCTGTCTAGAGAGACCTATTTAGCTGATATAAAAAATCGGGTTCTACGACTTTATTACTCAGGATTCCTTACTGACGAGATGACCAATGTACAAATATACTCCGCAGAACAGCACCGTAGGGATATTATCAAATTCAAAACAAACCATAAAGTTTCTCATTGGAGCAATTTTATCGCCAATGATGTAATGATTGCCATCAAAGATCAATACACCATCCCCGGTCTTTTTGAAGTGACTCCGGGTGACGTGGTTTTCGACATAGGGTCCTATAACGGGGCTAACGCCATCAGCTTTGCTGGACAGACCGGTCCATCGGGACAGGTTTACTCTTTTGAGCCGATTCTGACATTATTTGAAGATTCCCGGAATAATACTGCCTCTTATAGTAATATCACCTGTGTCCAATTAGCTCTTTCAAACTTTACTGGTACTTGTCTTTTCAGTAGTTTGGGAACGGTCAGCTCCGCTAGCGATCAAGGTGATCAGAGGGTTGATGTGGATACCTTAGACAATTTTGTCGAGACCAGAGGAATCAAGGTCGATTTCATCAAGATGGATATTGAGGGAGGTGAATTGACAGCTTTGTACGGGGCTACGAAGTCCATTGGCTATTTTAGGCCGAAGTTGGCCATCTGTATTTATCATAATAATGGGGAAGATTTATTGACTGTACCATTATTTTTAAATAATTTAAATATGAATTATTTATTTTATATACGTAAATACCATATATCATGGCAAGAATCGGTCATACTAGCTCTTCCTCGATAAAAATATAATTTTTAATTTGTTTATAATAGTTATATTTGTATATAATTGTAATTAAAATTTAGAATTTCTATTAAATTTTATCTAGATATCGGGTTGACGCCAACAATCAGGATTGGCAGACAACTTTTTGAGTTGACGCCACCTGAGCGATTTTGCTATTATATCTGACATGGACACTATTAACGGCATCAATACTCAATTCCCTAGCACTCAGCTAGAATTTGAACGGCTCTTTTCTTAGAAGAAGCTTGCGTTGACTATTTGATAAGGGTGCGTTGGCCTAACGGGGTTATCTGTCCGAGATGCCAGTGTGAAAAATTATGGCGGACCGGCCATAGATTGATATGCTCCGCATGTCGAC
>JAISWF010000161.1 GCA_031271165.1 Deltaproteobacteria bacterium | reverse complement strand
TTTGTTTCTGATGCGAGTTCACGCCTGGATCACACGGGAGCCGCCTTGAATTGGTAAGTGGCCGTGTGAAAAAAAGCCGCCTTTCGTTGCCTTGGACAGGGGGGGCTGAATAGTTACTTCAGGTGTTAAAATACTGGCGGAGGTAAATAACCTTAACAGCTCCCCTAAACATTTCTGTTTTGAGGCCGGCCGATCAGGGAGCTTTTAATCATGCGATTATCACCCATCGGAATATAAAACTTCGGCCTCATATGCAGCAGGCTGGATTGAACGAAAAAAATCCGGCTCCTTGGTCAATGCTTACCCTTTGAGGCCATGGCCCTTACGGAAACTATTATCAATGTGCGGTAGATTTATGTCCCTGGGTCCTGGCGTCCCCGGTGAGGTCGGGGCGGCGGTCAGGATTTTGGCCGAGTCCGAGGCCAAGTTAATAACTCAGGGTGAGGTTTTTCCCTCTGACATCGTGCCGGTACTGACTCTGGCGCCGGGTGGGGTAATGGAAGCCTCGGCGGGCCTTTTGGGGGGTTTCAGCCGGAGCAGGTCTGGGCTCAAAAAAAACCAGGACTTTTGATCAACGCTCGTTCCGAGACGGCCGCCAATTTGCCGACCTGGAGAGGGGCGCTTCAGACCGGGCGCTGCCTGATTGGGTCTGGTGGTTTCTTTGAATGGGAAAAATCTGGCCGTCCGAAACGCAAATACCTTTTTAGTCTGCCTGGCGAATCATATTTGTTCATGGACGGACTTCATCGTGATTTTTCAGAGCCTGGCGGGGTATGGCCTCGGCGTTTTGCCATCCTGACGACCGAGGCTAATTCTTCAATAGCCAGCATTCATAACCGTATGCCGGTGGTGGTCAGAACCTTGGAATTTGTCCGCTGGTTTTCTGAAGATTTTGGAGCCATTTTTGATCGCCAAGACGTGGTTTGCCAAAGCCAACAGATGACTTAAAGATATGATTTAAAGAGGCGGCGCTTATCCAATGCCTCTGTGGTCAAACCAGGGCAATTGGCGATATAAAAAAAATTTATCTTCTCCTGGCTGCATCCTTTGTTGGTGATTATTTTGCCAGGCTCAATGAATTTGGCTGGACTAACCACCGCTACATTATCAGAGCTTGTGGACCACAAAAGTGACCACCCCCCAGACTACGGCATCCTCGCAATGAGTGACTTCCAGCTCCGGATAATTGGGATTTTCAGGGACCAAAAAAATTTGCCCATTCTTAAGTTTCAATCGTTTGACCGTGAGCTCACCTTCAAGGGCAACAACGACAATCTTGCCCGATGAGGCCGGTTTAGAACGGTCCACCACCAACAGATCCCCATCGTTTATGCCAGCTCCAGTCATGGAGTCGCCGGAAACCCTGAGAAAAAAAGTTGCAGCCGGGTTTTTGACGACCAGTCGCTGCAAATCAAGAAAATCCTGCACATAATCTTCAGCCGGCGACGGAAAGCCAGCCGAAATTGACTCCACAAACATCGGGCTTCCTTCGGCGCGGTTAGAAGCGATGGGCTCGCTGAGGAAAACAGTGAGTTTGACCTGAGGTTCTGATTTGGCATCCATGTACCGGCTCCTTGGTTGGGTTGGCAGTCACAATTAATTTGGCGGCTATTGGCATCATAGCGCAATGGTCAGCCCGCTCCGGGTTGATTGGACCGAGGGCCGAACCTTACTTGAGGCAGGATTCAACCGCCGGCTTTGAGGAGACAATCTGGTCTAGAAGACAGGCCAGCCGAGGCGGCAGGCTGGTCCGAATAAGTCTCGGCCATATTGTACTTCAAATTCTTTGGTTGTTACCACCAGCAAAAATCTCTGGAGGCTTGGCGATAACCAAAAAACTTGACTGGGGTCTCAGATATGGTTACAATGAATTTAGATCAATCGTTTGAATTAATCCTTTCGATAGTCTTTATTTTTTAGGCATTATCCGAATCAAGCATAGGTGCGAACTTGAAAAAATATAGTGGAGTCGGTCCTTCCTCTAAAACCGATTCGTCTAACCAAGCTGCTGAGCCGAAAAAATTCGGTCCGCGAGTCAACAAAGGTGCCTTCGGAAAGGCCAGCCAATCCAACGGTTTTCGGACCGTTAGTATCAAGGAAGCTTTTCTGAAAGCCGGAGCCGAGCTTTTCGGTGATTTTGGCCTGGATGGAACGAGTACCAGGGCCTTGGCCCGTAAGGCTAACGCCAACATATCAGGAATAGTTTACCATTTCGGGAGCAAAGAAGGCCTTTATCAAGCTGTCCTGGAGCACATTGTGGCTCGCTTTGACGAGCTGACCGCCAGCACTCGCAAGCAGGCCAAAGATCGTTTGGCGGCCTTGGCTGAAACCACCCCCGTTTCTCGCCCGGAAATACTATCCATTACTGGCGACCTGATCTTGACCGTGTTCCGGGCGCTTGATGAAAAGCTGAAGATCAAAAATGCCGAAAAGGTCATTCTTCGCGAACAGACCAACCCGACCCGGTTTTATTCGATCCTTTATCATGGTTTTATGGATGATATAATTACTATATGTATGGAATTGGTGGCTAGGTATTCCAACGGTAAACTGGTTGGGGATAAGCTTAAGATCTGCACTTACGCCATAATCGGTCAGTTTACTTCGTTTTTAATGACTAAAGAAGCTTTTATGCGAAACCTCGGGGTCAAACGGTTTTCCAGCGGCCAGATGGAGATTATCCGCTTGGTTATTATGGGTAATATTGAGGCTTGCCTTAATTCCTGGATTTGAGGACCACAATCGCCTGGACGAACGTTTGGTTGCCGGTATGTTTTTAAGCTAAGGCTCACTTGCTTTAATTTAGTCTAAGATCGGGCTTGAACTAAATAAAGCATAAGTCAGGGCCAAAGGTCGTAAAAAATTGTCCAGATTAATAACAACCATTATTGTTTTGATGGCCGCCCTGGTCACGGCTTTGATCGTCCGGGAACGGCTGGTCAACGGCAGTTCCTCGGAACTGACCCTTTACGGAAATGTCGATATCAGGGAACTGACCCTGGGCTTTCGGGTGCCGGGACGCCTTGAGCACATGTTCTTCGAAGAAGGAGACCGGGTTGAACCTGGCCAAGAGCTGGCCAAGCTTCAGCCGCAGCCATATTTAGACGATTTGGCCGTCCGCCGGGCTCAGATCCGAGAGACCGAAGCCCGGCTCAACAATGCCGAGAAAAACCTTCAAAGGCTGGCCAGTTTGCTAAAAAACAGATCTATTTCCGAAAGCGATTATGACGACGCCGTAACCGTGCGTGATGAGCTTTTGGCCAGACTTGATACGGCCAAAGCCCAGCTGGCAGCCGCCGAAACCAACCTCTCGGATACAGTCCTGACCAGTCCCAGCTCCGGGACTGTTTTGACCCGGGTTAGAGAGCCAGGTTCGGTGGTCGGGGCCGGGGAAACTGTTTATACGGTTTGCCTTGATTCTCCAGTGTGGGTGCGGGCCTATCTTGATGAACCCGAGCTGGGCCGTGTTAGTCCCGGCCAAATGGCGGTGGTGACAACCGACTCTGGCGGCCGCTACCAGGGCCGGGTAGGCTTTATTTCGCCTCGGGCCGAGTTTACCCCCAAGTCGGTGGAAACCTTGGCCTTGCGCACGGCACTGGTCTATCGGCTTCGGATAGTCATCCAACGGCCTGACCAAGGGTTAAGGCAGGGAATGCCGGTAACCATATTTTTTCCTGAGGCGGAAAAAGGACAAAGTACGGCCCATGAATTAAATGAAAATATAGAAATTGAAACAAATGCGCCTCAGGACCAGGTTAATCGGGCTGCTCAATTTGAGCGCCGCAAATTTGAGGAACCAAAGCCAGTTGAGGCCGCCCTAGTCCGTCAAGTTACCAAAGGGCCTGATGATAAAAGCCCTAAGGGTCCGGTAGGCAGTGATGACAGCCGAGCCAGCCTTGAGGCTGAACCCAACCAATGACCACCGAGGCCACTTCCGAAAGTTTGAAGCCGGCGGCGGCTGGGAGCCTTGAGCCGGCTATAACGATATCCAATCTTATCAAAAACTTTCAGGGACAAAGTCGCTGCGCCTTAAACAATGCCACCGCCACCGTCTACCCGGGCCGGACGACCGGCTTGGTGGGACCCGATGGTGCAGGCAAAAGTACTCTTTTAAGACTGCTTTGCGGGCTTTTGGATCCCGATGGCGGGCAGGTCAGGGTTTTAGGCTTTGACCCCATGCGCCAGGCTCCCCGGGTTCATGCCATCTGCGGCTATATGCCCCAAAAATTTGGGCTTTACGAAGATCTGACGGTCATTGAAAATCTAAACCTCTATTCCGACATCCGAGGTCTGGAGCGCTCCCAACGAGATGAGAGGTTTAAGGTCCTTTTGCGGTTTACCGATTTAGGAGCCTTTACCAAGAGATTGGCCGGGAGGCTTTCCGGGGGTATGAAACAAAAACTTGGCTTGGCCTGTGTTTTGATTGGTTCCCCTAAAGTGCTTCTGTTAGACGAGCCCAGCGTAGGGGTAGACCCAGTTTCCCGCCGCGAGCTGTGGTCAATGGTTCAAAGCTTGGCCCAGGGCGGCTTGGCCGTGGTTTGGGCCACTTCTTACCTTGATGAAGCTCAAAAGTGTGAGGCAGTGATTTTGCTTGACCAGGGCAGGGTACTTTTCGAAGGTCCGCCTGGAGAACTGGTGGCCCGCATTGATGGTCGTAGTTGGTTTATCGGGAGTATTGCGGCTTCTGAGCGCCGCCGGACACTGTTGGAGCTTTTGAGGAGCGAACAGGTAGTTGATGGTTTAATCACCGCCGGAGGGATTCGGGTGATGACTGCCGGGCCCCAGAGGCCTTCGGCTGGGCCTGGGACGGCTTTGACTGTCGCCGATGATTATGGGAAATGGGCGCCGTCCGCTCCAACTTTTGAGGACGCTTTTATCGACCTTTTGGGCGGGGGTGCCAGAGGCGAGTCAGCTCTGGGCGCTCACTTCCAAGATAAGCTTTCCGATCAGAGTGTGGTAGTCGAAGCCAAAGCACTGACCAAAAAATTTGGGGACTTTACGGCCGTTAGCAGCAGCAGTTTTCAGATTAGCCGTGGTGAGATTTTTGGGCTTTTGGGGCCCAATGGGGCGGGAAAATCCACTATTTTCAAAATGATGTGCGGGCTTTTGACTCCTACCTCAGGCCTGGCTTTGATTGCCGGGATCGATTTGCGCAAAGCCCCGGCCCGGGCCAGGGGCCGGCTGGGATATATGGCCCAGAAGTTTTCCCTTTATGAAAGCCTAAGCGCCGCTGAAAATCTTGAGTTTTTCTCCGGGGCCTATGGACTGAGCGGTCGGGTCCGCAAGGAAAGGGTCGGGTTGATGATCGAAATTTTTGATCTTAAACATTACCTCGGCTCAACTGCCCGGACTTTGCCTCTTGGTTTTAAGCAGCGCTTGGCCTTGGCCTGTGCGGTCATGCATGAGCCTGACGTTTTATTTTTGGATGAACCGACCTCAGGCGTTGACCCGGTCACCAGGCGGGAGTTTTGGCTTCACATCAATTCCCTGGCTCACAAAGGGGTGGCGGTTATGGTTACCACCCATTTTATGGAGGAAGCCGAGTATTGCGATCGGGTCACCTTGGTTTACCAGGGTCTGGGCATCGCCTCCGGCACTCCCGACGATCTTAAGAACCTGGCTACGGAAAGCGGACTTGGGGCCCCGACCATGGAAGACGCTTTCGTTTTCCTGATTGAAAAAAACCGGGCCCAAGACCGGGAGGGCAGCCGATGAGGATAATCAGGGCCCTTATCAAAAAAGAATTCATCCAGATCGTCCGCGATCCCTCGGCGCTTATGATTGCCTTTTTCCTGCCGATACTTTTACTTTTTATTTTTGGTTACGGAGTCAATCTTGACGTTTCAGTCAGCAAACTTGGTCTGGCGGCCGAGGGCTCAGGCCCGGAGACCTTATCGCTAATTTCCTCTTTGACCCGATCAGAATATTTCGATGTGACCGTCTCCAAACATTCGGATTATTTGACTCAGGGGCTTTTGACCGGACGGTTCCGGGGGCTGATGGTCCTGCCGGAGGAGCTTGAAGGCGACTTGCTGGGCGGGCGGACCGCAACGATTCAGATAGTCACCGACGGCTCGGAGACCAATAGCGCCCTCTTTGTCAGAAATCATTCAGTTGGGCTACTCAGAGTCTGGCTTGAGGATAAGCTCATGGCTGGCAAACACTCTGCAAGTCCGCTTATCTCGGTGCAATCAAGGTTTTGGTACAATCCAGAACTCAAAAGCCGTAACTATCTCATCCCTGGTTCGCTGGCCATCGTTATGACCTTGATCGGGGTAATGCTGACCTCCATGGTTATCTCACGGGAGTGGGAGCGGGGGACCATGGAGGCTTTAATGGCTTCCCCGGTGAGCATTAATCAGATAATTTTAAGCAAGCTCTGTACTTATTACCTTTTATCGCTGGTATCGGTTTTTTTTTCCTGGTCGGTGGCCGTGCTGTGGTATGAGGTCCCTTTTCGAGGCTCATTGGGGGCCCTTTTGGCGGTGGGCTCGATCTTTGTACTTGGGGCCCTGGGCCAGGGTTTACTAATTTCGACGCTGACTAAAAATCAGTTTCTGTCAGCTCAATGGGCCATGGTTACCGGCTTTCTGCCCTCATTTATGCTATCCGGCTTTGTCTTTGAGGTCAATTCTCTGCCCCCGGCAGTTAAAGCTGTTTCTTACGCCGTAGGGGCTCGTTATTTCGTTCCCTGCCTGCAGACGCTCTTTTTGACTGGCAACGTCTGGCCGCTTTTTGCCCGGTCGGCGGCCTGCATGGCGGTGGTGGCCCTGGTTTTCTTTGTTCTGACCAGCAAAAAAATCGTTAAAAAAGTCTTCTGAGATCATGGTTACCGCAGCCAAAATAGGAACTCTGATTGTCAAAGAGTTTCTGACAATCTTTCGGGACCCCTGGGGCCGGCGGATGCTGGTGGTGCCGCCCATGATCCAACTTTTGCTGTTTGCCTTTGCCGCCACTCTGGAGGTGAAAAACGTATCTCTAATGATTTTAAATGATGATTTTGGACGTCATGGGCACGAGATCGCCCACCGGCTGGAGGCCTCGCAGCAGTTTACCGATATCAGCTACGCCGGGAGCGCCAAAGATTTCACCAAAGCCATTGAGGAGCAAAGGATTTTATTGGCCGTCCGAATACCGGTCGATTTTTCTAAAAAAATCCACGCCAGATCCGGGGCGGCCGTCCAAATCATCTTTGACGGCCGTAAATCTAATGCCGCCCAAGTGGTTGAGGGATACATTTTAGAGGTTGTCAACCAATATGCTTTGGAATTAGGCGATCCAATGGTTAAGGGATTTGAGATTGCTGAGCATCATTGGTTTAACCCCAACCTTGAGTATCATTGGTCGACAATTCCGTCACTGGTGGCCATTATTACCTTGATTATGACCATGAGTTTCTCGGCCTTGTCTCTGGCCAGAGAAAAGGAAATGGGCACCTTCGAGCAGCTTTTGGTCACCCCGCTTATACCCGGCGAGATTTTGACCGGTAAATTGGTCCCAGCCATGCTCATCGGGATCTTTGACGCCCATTTGATCTACGGGGTTGGGCACCTTTTTTTCAAGGTGCCTTTTCGGGGTTCATACTTGCTCCTTTTGGCCTCTATTATCCTGTTTTCTTTTTCCGTTGTTGGCTTCGGTCTGATGATATCCTCCATCGCCAAAACCCAGCAGCAGGCGATTTTGGGAGCCTTTGTTTTTATGGTCCCGGCAATAGCTCTGTCGGGTTTTGCCTCCCCTTTTGAGAACATGCCGGCTTGGCTTCAGAAGGTTATGTGGCTCAATCCCATGAAACACGGAGTGATAATCTTCAAAGGCCTGTTTTTAAAAGACCTTCCTCTCCCAGTTGTTCTGGCCAATGCTTGGCCCCTGGCAGTTATTGGCGGAGTGACTTTTTTGTTATCCGGCTGGATGTTTCGCCGAAATATCGGCTAAATCGGGCCTGGAGCCACAGGCTGGCCAGCGGCGGTAAAATTGCCGTGCCAAAGGTGTGACTAGGCTGTTTTTAGAGGCTGCCGCAGCATCAGATCCAGGGCCGACACTTTTGAGCGTCTTTTTGGGAAAAGGCTTGGGCTGGGCCTCAAGGCGGCGGAAAAAACGGTGGGCTTTTGAGCGTCAAAACCGCACTCAGCAGCTGATTTTGAAAAGGCCTCCAGGGTATAAGCGAGTAGTTCCATTGAATGATCCATTGGTAAAAACCCTCAAACCATGAAATTGATAAAATTTTTATCAATAAATCCAATATATTAAAAACGGGATTTTGCCAAAAAAGGGGTTTTTACAGGAGCATCATTGAATTATTTGATTCGATTTTTGGCCTCGACCTAAGGTATAATTCATTACATCTTGTGGGTCGGGATTGCTCGCTTAATTGGCAGTAAATTGAAGTAAATTAATGGTAAAAGTTAACCTGGCACTAATTACTAGACTCCTAAGGAGGATTTGGCGATGTCTTTTGTTTTGGAGGTTAAAATCATTTTGATAAATATACTCCTCTGGTCCATGAAATCCTGTCATGTCAAGGCAGCTGGTTTTTTTCAGCTGCTGAAATCCTTTGGTCCGGTTTTAGCGCTTTGGTTTCATCGTAAAAAAAGCCTAAGAGCCAGCTTGAAAGGGAGAGCCAGCCGAACTCAGCCGAATTTGTCAGCGGCGGAGTGGTTCTTAACATTCGGCCTTAGTTTTTTTCTGGTTATCAGTTTGGGGACTGTTGGCTTGGAGGCTGCTGAGACATTAGCGCCCGATAATCCAGGGACTGCGGAACCCTTTAAGACCGAGCAGTTTCTTGAGTATCCCCTGTCAATCCCCCTGGCTCCTTTAAGGCCCGAGGCTCTTTCAGGACGGAGCTGCTCGGTACGTCTCATGGCCGTAGGAGACATTTTGATCCACAACAGCGTACGTAATGCGGCCGCACTAAAGGATGGCGGGTTTGATTTTGTGCCGTCTTTTGAACACGTCGCCAAAGTGCTGAGCCAGGGCAACTTGGTCATTGCCAATCTGGAAAACCCTTTAGCTGGTATTGAGCGGGGTCTTTCCGGGTACCCAAATTTTAACGCTCCCGATGAGCTGGCTTTGGGGCTTAAACAGTCTGGTTTTACTGCCGTGACCGTTTCCAACAACCACTCTTTGGATCGGGGCTGGGCCGGTCTTTTAAAGACACTTAAAACAGTGGATGCGGCCGGTCTGGCCTATTTTGGGGCTTATGAATCACCAGAGGATAAAGCCGCCCGGTTGGTGGGCGTCTATAATGGGGTTAAAATTTCAGTTTTAAATTATACCTACGGACTCAATGGTCCGACTGTCCTCAAGCCGGAGGAAGACTGGCGGCTGGGCCATATCAATACCGAACTCATTTTCAAAGATATGGCCGCCGCCCGGGCCATGGGGGCTGAGTTTGTGATTATCGCTCTGCACTTCGGCAATGAGTATCAGAGAAATCCCAGCCGAGGGCAGCAAGACTTGGTGACCGAGCTTTTAACCGGTCGGGAAATCACCGGTCAGGCCGGGGCCGACCTGATTTTAGGTCACCATCCCCATGTGGTCCAGCCCTTTGTTTATTGGATGGGGGAAAATGGGGAGGCGACCCAAGCGGTGATTTACAGTCTGGGCAATTTTATCAGCAGTCAGCAACGCCCTTATACCTTCATGGGTTTGATTTTTGACGTGACCCTGACCATTGAGGCCGACGGCCGAAGATCCATCGGGCCTTTTCGTCTCATCCCAACCTACTGCTACAAAGGAAACGAAGACAATAGGGAAGTTTATAAAGTCCTGCCCTTGGATCTAGCGGCCGCCAACCCGGAAATTTACGGGGTGGATAAAGCCACTGCCGAGCAGATGAGCAATTATTTTAAGGAAATGTCCGATCATCTGGTTTCGATGCTGCCACCGCCGCCGCCGCAGTCTCAGTAACTTTTGGAATAACCCATTGAAGAATTGGCGGCCGTCATAACAGGGCTCGGTTTTAGGCCGGACCAAGGTCACTCAAGGCTTAAGGCCGGCTAGCTGGTTAAGTGGGATTACCGCCGCCTTCTTTGGCGGCGGCTTTATTTTCCAAAGCCAGAAGGAATATTTTTTTATCCAAGCCCGAGCCGTAGCCCGTTAGCGCTCCGTCGGCCCCAATGACCCGGTGACAGGGAATAATAATCGACAAGGGGTTGCGGTGGACAGCTTGACCAACGGCCCGGGCCGCTCCAGGTCGGCCGATGCGGGCCGCTACTTGACCGTAGGTCCTGGTCTGCCCGTAGTCGATGGTCATCAAATCCTCCCAGGTTGCTTTCTGAAAGGCTGTTCCGATGGGGTTTAGGCTGACGGCAAAATTTTTATTAAGTCCCTGAAAGTAGCCGTCCAGCTGCCTGATTACTTCCAGGATAAGCTGGCTGGGGGCCATATTGGAGGGTTGGGGAAGACCAGCCGCAAAATCCAAGCCGGTCAAGGCCCCGTCTGTTTCGGTCAGGAGCATGGGGCCTAAAGGGCTTTGGTAGCCAAAGGTTAAGCGCATCCTATTCTCCTTTTAGGCAGTTGAATGTGAAAAATGACATAACGCTCTTAATTGACAGGGAGAATTTCGAGACAAAGGCAGTTCAAGAGAACAGATTTGTTGGATTAAAATTATTGAAAATTCTCATTATGGTCCGTTGATAGATAAAAAAATAGAAAAAATCTTTTAAAATAAGCAAGTTAACCCGGACTCAATTTTCATGCCATCAGAAGAAAAAGTCATTAAAGGTCAAAATAAAAAGCAAATGTGAATATTTTAACCGCTGTCCAGGAGTGTGCGTTCACTCACTCACTCACTCACTAACTCGCTCACCATTGAGAGTCCGAGGAGGGGGTCAGAGTCATAATGAGAGACATAATGGCTCAGGTTATTTTTCCCATTCCTGACAAGACATACCTGACAAGACATACCTGACAAGACATACCTGACAAGACCAGACTCATCGAATTCGGTCGATTTGCGGTGGGAAATCTTCGCCAACGAGGCGAAAAGAAGCCTGAAACATTTAATTTTCTGGGATTCAAGCACATATGTTCAATAACTCGAGCTACCAGAAAATTCAAACTGCTACGGAAAACCATCAGAAAACGTTGGCAAATGAAATTGAAAAGTCTCTATCAAGCGATACGGGAACGTATCAAAAACGGATAGAGGAAGTTGGTGATTGGCTAAATAGGGTAGTTAGAGGATACTATAACTACTATGCTATCCATGATAATCTGGACACACTGGGAACATTCAGATATGCTTTAGGAGCACTATGGATGAAAGTGGTTCGGAGGCGAAG
>JAISWF010000120.1 GCA_031271165.1 Deltaproteobacteria bacterium | reverse complement strand
GGGCTTTTGATGAGGGTTATTTTAGGCCCGATTACATAACCATGGAAAAGGGCGGCGTCAATGGCCTTTCAACTCTGCCCAAAACGCGAGAAGAGCTGTCCAAGCTGGCCTCAGATTGTAAGACTAGCCCAGAAGCCGTAAATGTCGAAAATCTGTTATCAACCAGAATCTGGCGAGCCATTGCCCACTATGCTGGCAGTGCTCTTCTGAAGCTATTGTTTCATAATTTTCAAACCCATCGGCCCCAGAGTGCCAGCCGTGAATTATGGGGCTATTTTTGGCGGATTGTAAGTCGGCCTAAGCGGGTGAAACGCTCCATTCAAGAGCTAAACCGGATTTACCAAGCTAATGTACCGTACTTTCTTTTTCCATTACAGCTTGATTCTGACTCCCAAGTGCGGAGATATTCGCCTTTTAGCGGCATGAAGGAGGCCATTGCCTGCGTATTAACATCCTTTGCTGAAAGTGCCCCGGCCGAAACGCACATAATAATCCGAAATCATCCGCTTGATAACGGATTAATCAATTATGCTTGTTTTATCAACTCTTTTGCCAAGGCCTGCGGCATTGAAGAACGGATCCATTTTGTGGAAAACGGAAGACCACAACAAATGATCAATGAAAGCCTTGGGGTGGTGGTGCTCAACAGTACGATGGGGATTTCAGCTTTGTACCAAGGGCTACCGGTTTATTGCGTTGGAACGTCGGTCTACGCCATGGCTGGTTTGGCAGTGTGTGATAAAGAAATGCCGCTGAGCGATTTTTGGGCCACCCCGCGCCGGCCGGAGCTGGAAGCCTTGGAGGATTTCGAGCTGGTTTTGAAAAGTAAGGCGCTGATAAATGGAAACTTTTACACCAATAGCGGCGTAAAATTAGCAATTAATAATGCGATTAAAATTTTAAGATATTAATTTTTGCAATTGACTTACTCAATTAAAGGTAATTATTTTTTTATAAACAATGTTATTAGTTCAGCTATCTTGTGTTATTCAAATGATTGATAAATAATAATTTAATAATTGCTCGACAGAGTCATCAAAGGACAGCTTGAAGTGACTTGAATATATCCACCACCTTTTTCTTGCGCTATTTAGGCCTGTTGCCTTGTGGCAAAAGAGGAAAGAAGGTTATGAGAGGTTATTGGAGTATTGGGAATGTTTACTGATTTAAGTAAAAAAGTAAAAAATAAAAAACTGCGTAAGCTATTGCAAAATCCCAAACAGTTTTTCCGTGATATGAAAGTGTTCGCCGGCTTTCGACCAAAAAAACCGTCGGCGCCTTCTGTTGTCCCCATCCACCAGCCTTCTTCTAATCATCGTTTTTCAGCCTTGTCGCATTTCAACATATATGCTGGCAAGGGGGGAGATCCGGCCAAATCGCAAGACCCCATTATTTTTGTCTGGGGCATGGACAACAAAACATTTTCTTATTTTTTCAAGTGTTTTGACGATTATAGTTACGCCCTGCCTTGTGATCCAAAAAAACTCAATTACTGCATCAAGCAACTTGAAGCATTTTGTATTAACAACTGGGAAAGAGTCCGCTTCCTATTTTGGGAGAAGTATGCGCACCCTGAACTCAAAATACTGATTGATACGTATTTAATGCCATGTCAATATGCGGCCAAAGGGCCGATTTACAACCATTTTTCACCTGACGCCCACCGCTTATCGTTCGTAGTGGATGACGTCCCGGATACCTTCCAAAATTTTGAACGATCGCAACTAGCAGCTTTGCTCAATACTCACGATTTAAGCTCAAGTAAGTTTGACCGGGAAGCCACACTGAAAATATTGCAACTCTTCACCGATCTTGAACTGACCAAAAACAAAGCTTTAGAGCCAGCAAAGCCAACGATTAAAAAATGGAATTTAGCTGGCGCTCAGGTAATTATCCTTGAAGCCCGCATGACGTTGGCAACTCTCAAGGAACTGGTGGCA
Organism: Deltaproteobacteria bacterium; assembly: GCA_031271165.1. Taxonomy (GTDB): domain Bacteria; phylum Desulfobacterota; class Desulfarculia; order Adiutricales; family Adiutricaceae; genus JAISWF01. The sequence goes on along the minus strand of JAISWF010000120.1, from coordinate 7,652 downwards.
GCTGTTGAAGGACAGGGTCACACGAACCTGCGTTTTTATTACCCACCTGATGAGAAAGGACAAATTGCCCAGGAAATTTTCGACTTCCTCCAGTCCTTCGAGAATGCCCTGATTGCGGATACTCCTCCGCCTCATATTTTCAAGGAAGGGCCAGATATCTGGGTACATGTATCATATTACGGTTTTGAAGCTTTGCTCTATGGTTGCCAAGTCTTCACTATCGGACGCCCTTTTTATTCTGGCTGGGGACTGACTCATGACTATGGCCCGATTCTCAACCGCGAACGTAAGCTCAGCCTAGAAGAGTTGTTCCACATATATACCCATCTGTATGCGAAATATTTTTTAGCTCATGCCCATCCCTCCACCGGACTCATGTCGTCAATGCTCCTCCAGAAGGTTGACTACGACAATAGCGGTGTCGCATTTTATTTGAAACGAATCAGCGATGGGAAATTTGATGGCTTGCTTGAAAGATCATTTTGGCCGCTGGCTATTAACCCCGACCAGTTTCCCAAAGTGTACGCTCGCTATAAAAAAGATTTCTTTAAACGTATTTTTGCTCAAGATCTTTTTAAAACCGAAATAGACGAACTTTTTAAATTTTCCCTCTGCTTATATCTTTATTGTCTCGCCCAGAAGGTCAAATGCACGGATGATTATCTAGAAGCACTTGAGACGGGATGCCCCGAGCTTTTAGAAAGAGTTCATTTCTTTACCCAGGCACTGGTCGACCCCGATTTGGATGGACCTGGAATTGAAGGCCAATGTGAAGTAGCCGGGCTGAATATTGGGGCGGCCTTTTATAAACACCATCGGACGCTACGTTTATTGCTTTTAAACAAAGAACAAAAAAAACTCACCGATCTGGCGGTCGGTTTTTTTCGTGACCGGCGGCACACCGAGTCGTATCTTTATTGGAATGTAATTCTGTTGTCCAGTGTCGATTCTCCGTCTTTTTTTGCTTTCTTTAATAATCTGATTTCATTGGCCTCAAGGCTTGGCCGTAACATCGGCATCTCCTCTTTCGGTCATTTTTTTGCTATAGCCTTCAACAAAAATATAACAGGACCATCACTGGAGATGCAAGGGAGAACTGCAGCGAATTGTACGGATAACGGCCTGCTGACTTTTCTGGCCAAGGCCTATTACCGGTTTAACTATAGTGTGAATTTATATAGATTTGACGACAAGCTAACCCAACGGTACGGCCCTTGGCCATGGTATGACATTTTGCTGGCCCCAAGCTTGGCCTTTCCGGATCCCAATCCGTTACCGAGGGTTCGCTCCCTTTTGAACGCTTCCAGAACCGAAGAAGCCCTCAGTCTTCTTAAAGAAACAAAACCATCCTCCTCCCAAGTCTGCCAATACCTTTGCCTGCTTTCGGAGACCCACCGATTGCGTCTGTCTTATGCGGAGTCTCAGCGGATCATGATCGACGTTCTTGCAACTTATAAAAGCGCCATGAGCTACAATGAGGCCCTTTTCGCCTGGCAGGGCTGTGGCGACGTGGACTGGGGGCAGGAAATGATCAGAGAATTTGAGAAAAGCAATGCTCAAGTCGATCACCATATGTATTATTGTCTACTTTTCAATCTTGGTTTTTTAAAAAAAGCGCTGTATTATAAAAAGAAAGCGCCCTATTTTTCCGAAATCGTTCACTATTTCCCGAATAGTTTCATCTTCTCCATGGACGAGTTGAATGTTTTTCAAAAGAAAGCGGTCAATATACTGGTGGTGGCCGAATGGTCGCCGGCGGACCAGATTATATTCGCCGGTTTGTACAATTATATGCTCAACCAATTTCCGGATAAAAAGTTCACTATTCTCTGCGATGAGAGATTGTATGACTTGTTCAAACGCTCCTTTCCAGAACTGAATTTGCTTCCAACCTGCCAAGCTGGAGACGCCAATAACGTCGCCGAGCATTCCAAGTTTGATAAATTGCCCGGGCGCGACTGTTACAAGTATTTCGACAATCGGGGCTATGAAGCCGCCTGTAAGGCAGACGCAGTTATTTCCGTCATGAGCCTGATGGCCGACACTTTGCCCGATGAGGAACACTGGGATTGGGTCGAGAAGGTGACGCCAGATGGAGAGAAGCGAGCCTTCTGGAAAAAACGTCTAGACGAACTCGGTGGCAACCCCAAAGTGGGCCTGTGTTGGCGAACTGGCCTGAGCAACGCATTTCGGGATTCGGTCTCTTTTACTGTGGAAGACATGGCGCCGATTTTAGAGTGCGACTCCGTTCAGTTTGTCAATTGCCAATATGCGGGCTTGTCGAAAGACGAAGAGGCTTTCCTTGATCGACATTTTCCCGGTCGGCTGTTCACACCAGCTGATCTTGACCAATTCAACGACATCGACGGTTCGGCTGCTTTATATAGCAATTTAGATCTAATGATATCTATTTCGAATTATGTCAGTTTTTTAAGCAGTGCTTTAGGGATAAAGACTTGGATTTTTTCGCCTTTGAATGTTGCTTTTTGTTTTATTAGTCCCGGAACAAAAACATCATTGTTATATAAAGATACAGAATATATTTTTGGCGAACAAAGAGAAAAAAAGGAAATCATTAAAAGTTTGGCGCATAAGTTGAAGGAGCACTTCGGCATTCACTAAGCCACAGCGCCACTTGTCAGATGCGACATTCTCAATGTACGCCAGTTCCTAATTTCCGAGTTCGCAAAAAACCTTCCATTAATGGAGAATTCATCAACTCAGGCAGTTTTGCTTTAACGCTGTCTATAGGAGCTATCCCAAGTGAAAAATACCACACAACCAGAAGGCCATGAATATTACAGGCACATACGGCCCGAAAGCTATGAATACTATAGGTACGAAGGTTTGGATAAAATATTCAACGTCGTTGATGTGGTTGGATATGGCCCCAATGAGGCCATTGATATCAATAATATAACGCCTTTTCTGCCAGACCTGGATGACTTGGTCCGACTGCATCAGATAATTCGCTAGAGAAAAGTTCTGACAGTTTTGGAGTTCGGGGTGGACTACTCCACTGTGGTCATGGCTCACGCTTTATCTAAAAATAAAACTGATTATGAACATATGGTAAAAAATATCCGTTGCCTTCTGGATTTTGCGATTGATGCCGACGAACACTTGATTGATGAAGCTTGACGTAAATTTACAGATTATTTAAAACCTTTGGCAAGTATCAGTTATAGAAAAGTCTGTATAGGCACCTTTAATGACAATTTTTTGCCATTATTTTTTAAGAATTCCTAATATTATACCGGACTTCATCTACCTTGACGGACCTTCAGGACATCAAGTCAAAGGCATGATAGACGGCAGTGATTTTGTTGAACACTATGAGCGTACGGTCGTTGCCGCCGACTTGTTGCGCCTTGAACCAACCTTGACTCCAGGGACCATGATTCTGGTGCATGGACGGGCTAATAACGCCCGTTTTCTGAAAAACAATTTCCAACGCCAATGGGAAATTATGGAAGAGCTAGCATAGGACTTGGAACTGACAACTTTTGAACTGATAGAGCCTCCATTGGGGCTTTATAATCAGAAACGTCTGGAGTTTCAGAATTTGTTGCGCGATAAAGTCGGTCCTGGAAAGTAACCCTGATAGACCGCTGGTAAGAAAATTTGCCGGCACTTATCTTAACGTGAACGATCTAAAAGTTCATATACTTATTGGTAGCAAGTCATAAAATGACTAAATGCATGGCTATTATCCCCGCTAGGTCTGGTTCCAAGGGGGTGAGCGGAAAAAACATCAAACTCTTGGGTGGGCATCCCTTGATAGCCTGGAGCATAGCTGCAGCCAAACTATCACAAGCAATAACCAAAGTGGTCGTCTCCACTGACAGCCAGGAATATGCAACCATAGCCAGTCATTACGGGGCGGAAACCCCATTTTTGCGTCCAGCCGAGTTTTCAACTGACAGTTCGCTTGATATTGATTTCCTTCTGCATGCTCTTGGTTGGCTGAAGGAACACGAAAACTATTTCCCTGACTTTCTGGTTCACTTGCGCCCAACTAACCCGCTTAGAGACCCGCAAGTGCTTGACCAAGCCATCGGGTTAATCACCGGTCGCCCCGAGGCCAGTTCAGTTATTTCGGTTTATCCGGTGAATTATCCGCCATGCAAATACCTGAAGAAAGATAATGGGGGTTATTTAATCTGTTATATGGATGGTGTCGACATTAATATGCCGAGACAGCATTGCACCCAAGCGTACCGTAGCAATGGGTATGTTGACGTTTTGCGGTCATCCGCAGTGTTGGCGACAGGTACTCAGCTTGGGGCGCGAATTTTGCCGCTTATAACAGTTGATCCAGGCGACATAGATAGTGAAGACGAGCTCCAAGTGACCGAAAAAAAAATGAATGAGGTCGCATGCGCACTAAAGGACTATCTTGATATAAAAGGCGTATTTACAGGTTAATATTATGGCTATATCCAAGGATATCTTTTCCATCCAAGGGCGCGTGGCAGTTATCACAGGTGGAGGCGGTCTTATGGGCAGAAGGCACGCTGAAGCGGTATTGGAAGCTGGCGGAATCCCCGTCCTGCTGGATGTGTCATCGGAAGCACTGCGGGACGTGGCCGTTGTTTTACATGAAACATATAAAGAGGCGACGATTGTCTCGTACCGATGCGACATAACTGATCAAGCCCAAGTTGATGCGATAAGAAAGGAGGTCATGTCTGACTTACGTCGGATTGACATACTGATCAATAATGCAGCCAATAATCCCAAGATAGAAATCGCTGGAGGGCTTGATTTCAGTCGGCTGGAAAATTTTCCATTGGAAACTTGGCAACGGGATATCAATGTGGGACTAACTGGGGCCTTAATTTGTACTCGCATTTTTGCTGACGCTATGAAGGAAACTGGGGGGGGCGTTATTGTAAATATAGCATCGGATCTGGCCATGATAGCTCCTGATCAGCGTATATACCGCCGGGAAGGACTGGCTGATGAACGACAACCGGTCAAACCAGTAAGTTATTCGGTGATCAAAGCCGGGCTGATAGGTTTGACGCGGTATAGCGCAACCTACTATGTCAATGACAATATACGCTGCAATGCATTGGTTCCAGGCGGCATATATGCTGGACAGGATGAAGGGTTTGTCAGGCGTCTGACCAACCTTATTCCGATGGGTCGTATGGCCTGTCCTGATGAATACAAAGGGGCAATAATATTTCTGGTTTCGGATGCTTCCAGTTATATGACTGGCTCGTGTCTGGTCGTCGATGGAGGGCGTACCTGTTGGTAATTATCATAATTGAAGGATTTTATGAAATACTGCTTTGATATAGATGGGACTATTTGTAATAATACGCATGGAAAATATGAAAATGCCCAGCCTGTTAAAAGAATGATTGATCAAATTAATTATCTATATAATAATGGCAACATAATATTGCTATTCACAGCACGTGGCTCAACTACAGGAATAGATTGGCGTACTTTGACAGAAAAACAGATGCGTGATTGGGGCGTTTGCTATCATGATTTAATTTTTGGCAAGCCAGAAGCTGACCTTTATATAGACGACAAAGGAATGAGCCTTGACGAATGGGCTGATAAAGCCCCTTTAGATGCTGGCCCCAAAGCGGGGAGCTCATAAAGCATTATGAAACCGAATAATAACATCGGCATAATGCAGGGCCGATTGTCTCCCAAGGTTCCAGAGCACTTGCAATCGTTTCCCATCAATGAGTGGCGGGAAGAGTTTTTTAGGGCGGCCGCTTTAGGCTTTCAATATATTGAATGGCTTGTGGATGATTACAAATTAGATGTCAATCCACTATTTCAACCTGAAGGTGTGTGCGAAATCAAATCTTTGGTCTCTACGACAGGTATTGAAGTGGAAAGCTTGTGTGCGCATTTATTTATGGACGGCGCTTTGCTTGGGCGTCAGGGTGCCAGGCCGTTACACGAAGCCAAACAGGTGCTTGAACGCTTGATAGCGGCAACAGAATATATCGGCATCAAAACTCTTATTATTCCTATGATGGATGCCGCTCGGCTGAATGACCAAAGGGACTTCAACCTGCTAAAGGAAAACCTGCATACTGTTGATATAAGTAAATGTTCATTAGCCTTGGAACTGGATTTGGATGCTGATAATTCACTTGCGTTAATTGAATATCTGGACTCCGATACGGTTGGGTTGTGCTACGACCTTGGGAACGCCACTGCATTTGGATACTACCCCCCAGCTGAACTTCCGGTTCTGATGCCGTTTATTCGTGAAATCCATATAAAGGATCGCCTAATTAACGGTGGAAGCCGCTGCCTTGGCGACGGCGCGACACCAGTCAATGAGTGTTTACATATCGCTTGTGATCTGGGCTATACAGGATCGTATATTTTAGAGACGCCAGTTGAAGATGATTGGCTAAGGTGCGCTGAGCATAATTTTAAATTTATTGAAACCATTTTGGGTGAGCCAAGATGAAGGCGCTCTTTATCGGCCTAGGCTCAATCGGTCAGCGCCATCTTCGTAATCTAAAACGGCTGGTTTCTGATGAACTTGAAGTAATGGCTGTTCGCCGGACCAAAAGCGTTCCATTGCTAACCGAAACCATGGCTGCGGCTGAAGATGGGCACACACCGGCTTCAAAATATGCAATTCAAGAATTTTCAGATATTTCAAATGCTCTTGAACAACGGCCAGATATGGTTTTTATAACCAATCCGTCGTCTCTTCATGTGGCGGATGCCAAGCACGTTTTAGAGTATGGGGATATCGCAGTTTTTATTGAAAAACCTTTAGGCGGGGATTGGTGCGGAGTTGAAGAACTATGTGCTTTGGTTGAAGCCAAAAAGCGCAGGGTGCTGGTGGGTTATCAGTTTCGTTTTCACCCGGCTTTGCGAAAGATCAAATTATTACTTGAAAGCCAAACCTTAGGCAACATTGTCTCGGCCAGATTGGTTAATGGAGAATATTTACCAGACTGGCATCCATATGAAGACTATCGGACAGGGTATGCCGCCAATCGCCACCTTGGTGGCGGCGCACTGGTTACTCAGATACATGAATTTGACTTGGCTTATTGGTTTTTTGGTCGCCCGGCGACCATATATGCAATAGGCGGGCATCTGAGTTCACTGGAACTCAATGTTGAAGACAGCGTTATCAGCATACTAGGATACGACTCCAGCCGGGGGCGCTATCCCGTTTCCATCCAACATGATTTTTTGCAATACCCACCTGAAAGGTCGGTCACAATTGTTGGCGATCAAGGGAAAGCAAGCTGGAATGCCCAAGACAACAAGCTTATTGTTTCTAATACAAAAATTAAACGACTTATTACTTACGAATATCTTGGCTTTGATCGCAATTCAATGTTTCTGGAGCAGGTTACGCATTTTTTAGATGTTGTTTCTGGAACGACACCTCCAATGGTTTCAGTATTTGATGCAGCAGCAAGTCTTGAAATGGCATTGCAAGCTAAAAAAGTTATGAATGGAATCGGCATCCACTGAAATACATCGAATTATGGGCCGGGATTTGGCAAGCAGCTAAAGCGAGAGGACTAGTACATAGTCAACAGGTTAATTGTGGGTAAAGGCGAACCAGGATAATTCGGGCTTCTTCCACTGTGAACTGCCAGATTACTTTTTTGACGGACGCGTTCCGTTTAATTGTCCAA
>JAISWF010000093.1 GCA_031271165.1 Deltaproteobacteria bacterium | reverse complement strand
AAGTTCCCCCGCCAATTTGGTGGCGGGATTCGATCGGACGACTTGACGATGCAAGTCTGGGGCCAATCTTGCCCCTTTGACTGCTTTTTTTTTGAGAGGTTTGATGATTTCGCCCTGTTCATAGTTTCGCTTTTACTTGACGTAAATAGCCGTAGTGGGCGATAATACCCCTGATAACCCCTTTAAATTGATGGGGACGTACAGGAGGTAGCTTGTACCACCGTTTTGCCGAGATACTTGGTCGTCACGCCGCCGACGTTTTTAAAACTATGAGCGGCCTGCAGCCCGACCGCCTTGAGATTGTCGAGGCCCTGCCCGATGACGGCCCCCGTTATCCTATGGGGGTCAGGGTGTACTTTCGGGGTAGCGATCAGAGCGGCTTTTTGTGTACAGGGTTTTTCATCTGCGCCTTTGAGACCCTGGAAGCGGCAGGCGACATCGCCAAAACTATCGCCGTGAAGCTGGGCGTCGAAGATACGTTTTCTGAAACCCTCGAAGGCATTGACAGTGTTTTAGGTGAGTTTTTAAATATCGTCATTGGCCTGACTTGTTCGGACTGGTCGGACCAAGGTCTGGTGACCGAGTTTAATCCCCCAGAGCCGCTTGTTCGCTACCCGCAGGTCACCATTTCCAACGATGGCCTGGCCTTCCATCTGACCATGTTTTCGGAAGGTCACCCGTCAGTAACCTTTTTTTTGGTCCTTCTTCCTGAAAGCGCCCCCGTCCCATCATGCCCGGCCTTTTAATCAAAAATTGGAAATCACTTTTTGAGCGTCATTTTTTTAACCCTCGCTGCTTGATGGTGGTCCCTAACCAACTCGTTCAACGGCAGTTGATCGAGGAGGTTTTGTCGGACATTGAGGCAGTGGTCGGCCCCAGGGTCAGGACTTTTGGTCGGCTTGAGTCGGAACTCTCAGCCGAACTAGGCCCCAGAGTGTTAGACGACTGGGCCATAATTTTTAAATTAAACTCCCTGGCCCCCGAGCTTTGGGATGTCTTAAACCTGCCTGGCCGGCCCGAACCTTACCTGACGGCCGAACTGGCCGACCAGCTAGGTGACGGTTTCGATCGCCTGAGGCTGGCCTCGGTCGGCTGGGACCGTCTGGAAACGCTGGAACCTAAGGAATTGGCCGTGACTATGGCCCGTCTCGGGCGGCTCTATGAAGAGTGGCTGGGGATGCGCGACGATCTTTTCAGCCGGCGGTTAAAACTTTTAAAAGCTTTGTCCGGCTCCCATTTATGGCCGTTTAAAGTCTTAGATAAGGTTGACATCATTTATTGCGGACACTCTCAAAGACTTTCACCTTTTGAGGCCGAACTGCTCAAAGCCCTGGCGGTCCATCACGATGTCGAACTCAGGATGGAAGCGCCGCCCTGGCTCTTGGCCGAAAACGTCACCCGATCCGGAGATTATCACCGCCTGCGGCTGGCCAAGGATTTGGAGGCTAACGCCCCAGAGCGCTTTACTCTGACTTGGGCCGATCCGGATAATTACCTTCATCCAGAGGTGCCAGCAGCTTTGAGGTTTGCTTCCGAAAATCTCTTTGGGCCGCCGCCTGAACAAATCCCGCCTGATCCAACGGGCGTTTTGCGGATTGTTGAGGCTCCCACCCGCTATCACGAGGCTGAAGAGGTATGCCGCAGGCTTAAATCCTTGATTGTCGGCGGCATCCCACCCCATCGCCTGGGGGTAGCTGTGCCAACGGTGGCCGTTTACCTGCCGGCTCTAGAGGACGTCGCCCGCCGTTTCGGCTTGGTCTTTGATCACGTCAAAGGGGCCAAGCTTTCCGAGCAGGCTCCGGTTCTGGCTGTTTTAGATTTGCTGGCCCTATGGGATTCCAATTGGGAGCTGACCAGGATCCTCAAAGTCTTGGAATCGAGCTTTTTTGAATTTGGTTTGGAAGGCCCGGTCCGACTGGCCTTTTTGCAGGCTGGTATCTTAGACGATCGGGCATCTGGGGGGATTAAAGACAATTTTGAAAAAGTTTTCGACCCCAAGCTCAAAGAGGTTTTAAAGGCGGCCGCCGATGCAGTTGAGATGCTGCGGGCGGCCAAAGCTGTTTTGGTCCAATCCGAGGACTGGAAACAGTTTAGAGACAGGCTTCAGAGTATCCTGACCGGCTTTGGCTGGCCTGGACCCGGCTTGGATCCGGCCATCCCCAAAAATGAGGTGACCGACCGCTTCCTGGCCCGGACCAAGTCAGAGGGATTGGCCGTCGGTTCTTTTACCTCGGCTCTTGACTGTCTATTTAACGCTCTGACCGAAAGTCCCCAGGCTCCCCCGGTTTCTCTGGATTCTTTCCGGCTTTGGTTAGGCCGGGCCCTGTCCGGGGCAGAAATCGAAGACCGGCGTTCCACTGGCGGCGGCATTAAGCTGAGTAATTACTACGATCTTCACGGGGCCTTTTTCGAGACGCTTTTTTTGATGGGCTTAAACGACCGGGTCTTCCCCGGAGGCCAGGCCGAGAGCTGTTGGTGGCCGAAAAACTTTATCAATGCCTTGGCCACTGGATTTTTGGGCCGCCGCCTGTGGTCGGATGCTGCTGAAAGCTACCAGCGCGAAGAAGAAATGGTCGTAGGAGCCCTGTCCCAGGCCAAGCAGGTTGTGCTGACCTATTTGGCCTCAGATGAACAAAACCGTCCGGCTCTGCCCTCGCCTTTGATTGAAAGCCTAAAAGGGCTTTGGCCGAATGGGGAATTGAGGCCGGAAAAACCCGGCTGGCCTCTGCCGCCGCCAGCTGAGCGGGTCTGCGACCAGGGGGAGCTGTGGCTGAATTTGGCCGTCAATAACCAAGCCGACGGCGCCCCTCCGGCCGAGTTTTTGGAGCTGTCCGGCCTGGGACCGGCGGCCGAGTCTCTCTGGCACTCTATTTTTGTTCGGCGTAGCCGTCTGGCTCTTTATCAAACCTCCCTGACCGACCGGCAGCTGGCGGCTTATCTGGCTAGTCTCCCCCGTGATAAAGGTAAACCAGTGGTTGGGGTATCGTTCTTGACCGGTTACCGCAACTGCCCTCGCCAGTTTTGGCTGGCCCAAATCCTTGGGCTTGAGCGTTGGCCGGAACCTTCCGACATGTGGCCGCCGACGACTTGGGGTGAGGTTATTCACCAGAGCTTGGAACGTTTTTACCGGCCGCTGTTGAATGCAAACTCAACTAAACTGTCATGGGATTTGCTTAAATATCATTTTTGGGAACTGGCTTTCCGTCTGTCCTGCTATAATCCCATCGGACGCCGGCCGGTCTGGGATGCCGACGCCAAAAGATACGAAAAAATCCTCAAAGACTGGTACGAACGCCAGGATAATCAGAATCACTCAAAACTTGAGGCCCTTGAGTGGTCATTTGGACCATCAGATTTGAACTCCGGCTCCCGGAGGCAGCCCGATGCTCCGGCCTTTGAAATTGAGACTGTCAAGGGCGCTTTTTTACTCAAAGGGCGCATCGATCGCATCGACTGGAAGGATGGCAAGATAGAAATCATTGACTACAAAACCAGGCGTTCGAGTTATTACCTAGACAAGCCGCCGTCCGACGGTGCGGAAAGAGAGGCCTATGAGTATCCGATGATTTTGTACAGCCTGGCGGCCGCAAAGTTCTTTCGCTCCGAGGTCACCGCCAGACTGGAATTTATTGATCCCAATGATAAGGAACCGACTCTGGATATTCCGTCCGGGACTGAAGATATTTTTGCCGCTATGTGGGAGGCCGTTTTGAGCGGGGAGTTACCTCCCACTGAGGATGAAACAGTCTGCAGTTGGTGTGATTTCACCCGTCTTTGCGGTGAGTACTGTAATGGCTAAATACAATGATGATCAGATTAAAGTTTTAGAGAACCGCTCCACGCTTTGCGTGGTGGCCGGGGCAGGAAGCGGCAAGACCGGCACTTTGGTGGAATACTTGGTGCGCTTTATCGAAGCCGACCCACAGCGCAACTCTTTAACCTCAATTTTGGCCATGACCTTTAGCGAAAAGGCGGCGGCCGAACTGCGAGCCCGGGTAGCGTCGGCGATCGGCGAGCGGTTAAAAAATACTTCGACCGGCATTGCCCCAGCCCCCAGAAGCGTCTGGGAGAGGGAAATGAGGCGTCTGGGACAAGCGCAGATTTCTACCATCCACGGCTACGCCCTGGGGCTGGTTAAAAGTCATTCGCATCTTTTAGGTCTTCCGGCTGGTCTGAATGTCGATTCCACTGACGGTCCGGAACAATTCAACCAAGCGGTTGACGATCTCCTTGATGATCGCAACTCCGATCTGGCAGCTCTTTTAGAAGAAATAGCCTTTAAAACCAGTTATAACTCTGCATCTATCAAGGCCTGGCTCAATATCTGCCTCAGACGTCTTTCGGCCTGGGGTTTGGAGAGCCTCAAAAGTGCCGGTTCTACAACTGCTGGCTTTAATATCAGTATGTGGCTGGAACAATGCCGCCATCTGGCTGAAAAAGCCTCTTTATTTGTCGAAGGACCTAAATTTAACTCCGAACTTTACGGATCGTTTAAACAGTCGATCTTTTCTCTAAACTTGCTCCTGTCGGACCCCGACCCGGTATCGGCCCATAAATTACCAATTTTTGTCCGCTCCCTCCGCCGTTTGTTCGGTAATTTGCAAAATCCCAGGACCAAAGAGGGCCAGGTCCATTTCAATGGTTTGAAAAGTATTTTCAAAGAACTCAACGACTACCAGACCGAAATTGAGGTTGCCCCGGTCACCGAAGCCTTGGTCAGACTGGTCAACCTTTTGGCCGGTAAAGTTCGCCGCCGCCGATTGTCGAACGGTCTCTTAAGTTTCGACGACATCCTGGCTTTGGCCCGCGATTTGCTGCGCAGCCATCAGAGGGTCCGGGCCGAGGAGGCCGGGCGGTGGCGTCTGATCATGGTCGATGAGTTTCAGGATACCAATCGACTCCAGGCTGATTTGCTGGCCCAGCTGATCGGGGACCAGAACGGGCCGGCTCTGGACTGGGACACTCTAAGCTGGGGCCAAGTTGAGCCTAAGCTTAAGGTCGTTGGTGACCCCAAACAGTCTATTTATCGGTTCCGGGGTTCGGAGCCGGAGATCATGAATCGTTTGGCTGAAGTTTTGGGTCAAGGCGGAGGGGAGGTTTTAAGTCTTTCCACTAACTACAGGACCCAGTCCAGGCTCATTGATTTTTTCAACGCTTATTTTCCCAGTTATCTTGACCAAAAAAACTTCCAGCCCCAACAAAAGGCCCGCCCCAGTCTTTACCAAAGCCCTCCGCTGGTTTGGCTAAAAGCAGTCAACCCCGAGGGTTCCAGGGCAAGGACCTTGAATGCTCAAATCCAGGCTGATTTGGTGACTTCCTACTTGACTGATCTCTTTTCCGGTCGGGCCGGGGTCATGGTCGCCGATAAACCTAAAGGTGGCGAGGAGCCGGTTCCACGACTGCCTCGAGCTGGTGACGTGGCCATATTGCTACGTTTTAAGCGAAACGCTACCGTTTACCAGGAGAAACTGACTGAGGCCGGCATTGACTGCCATACCCTCAAAGGCCGGGATATTTTTATAGCTCGGGAGATAAGCGGCTTGGTTGGCGCTTACCTTTTTTTGAGCGAGCGAGAACTCGATCTTAACTTGGCCATGGCTCTGTTATCTCCTTTAGGTCCGGTAGCCGAGTCCACTTTGACCACTCTGACTTGGCCCGAGGCACCAAATAACACCCGCCAGTCATTGTCATGGTATTTTTCCGATCGGCTAAATCCCTGGCCGGAAAACCTGCCATCTGATGATTTGAGGACCTTAAACGAACTTCGAGATCTTTTTTGTTCTCTTAAACCATTTGTCTCTCGAAGGCCCCCCGGAGAGATAATCGAAGCTCTGGTTGAAGAGCGCCATATTCTGCCGTTAATCGTCGCCGGCCAAGGTGGCTCACCTGAGCGGGTCCGGGAGGTCCAAAATTTTATAGCCATGGTCAAAGCCTTGCCAGTAAACGATCCGCATCAGGCTTTTGGTGGGGCTGACAGGTTGGAGAATTTGCTTAAAGAGGGTTTTGAGAAAGGCGAGGAGGAAACCGATGTCTCTGAGGATGACCCTCTGGAGGGCTCGGTCAACATCATGACCGTCCATCGCTCCAAGGGGCTGGAATTTCCGGTGGTGATCATCCCGGAGTGCGACTCAGCTCCAAGCCCTAGGAGTGACGGCCTGTATATTAGTGACGATGGACAGGTGGCTTTAAGTTATCGCTCATATAAGTATAGATATAAACTTGAGCCTCCAACATTTCTGGAATTTAAGGACCAGGAAAAAATCCGCTCCGCTCAAGAAGCCAAAAGACTTTTTTACGTGGCGGCCACCAGGGCCAGAGACCACTTGGTCGTTGTCGGTCTGGCTTCCAAATCCAAAAATGAGAACGGTTCGTGGCTCTGGCCTCTTTCAGCTTGGGTGGACTTTGATCAATATGGGAGCATTCTAGAGTCCGTAGTTCCCATCCCAACAACAGATCAGGCCCATGAGCCAAAAGCTTCCGAATTTAAACTTGTCAGTATCCCAGAGGAAACGGCCGATAAGGCGGGAGGCAGCCAGTCAGCTCTGACCGATACCAGCCCGAGTTCCTTTGAGCCGGCTTTAGTAAGGCCTTTGTCCCGAAACAAAGTTCTTTCGATGAGCGTAACCGGTTATTGCAAACTTTTTAATTACCTCAGTAAACCGGACTCTGAGTTTGATGATGACCCAACTTCGGTTGTCCATGGAGGCAGGCCCGTGGGTCCCCTTGGCCCAACTTCCCCGGCTGACCGGGGGACATTGTTTCATGCGGTCATGGAGGTGACCGATTTTAACCAGTCCCAGGGCGATTACCTGGACCTTTTAAACCAACAAGCCCAAAAGCTTGGCTTGACCCCCACGGCCGATGAGCTGGATTTTTTGGCGTCTAAAGCCATTTCTTTCCAAAATAGTATCTTTGGTCAGCAAGCGGCTGAAACCCTGGCTCAGGAGAGACAAATTGAAAGGGAGTGGGAGTTTTGGTTGAAGCTTGATATCAACAAATTTAACCAGGGTCCGATTTTTTTAAGCGGAAAAATGGACCTGTTTTATGTTGATCGGCACGGTCAGGGGTTTATCATTGATTATAAACTGGGGGAGCGAGGAGGAAATGAGGCTATCTACCAAATGCAGCTTGAGCTTTATGCCTCTGCAGTTCGTCAGGCTGGTTTTGCTGACTCCAGCAGACTTGAAACCCACCTTTGGTATTCTGGAAATTAACGGTGGCCTTAGGATTCGCCAGTGAGGTTACGGTAATCCAACCATACTTGTCGCTAGCCCAATAAAGACATTAAAACAACCGTAATGATAGCTCGGTATCTTTTTTTAAGGCGGCAGACGGGATAAGCCTGTCTTTTGGTCGCACCTACTAAAAAAATATTCAAAATTCACGTGCTTAAAGGTGAATTGCCGCTTTAAAGGACCACGTTGACAGTTGAAGACCTTTCGTTGAGGTATTCTACATCTTCGGGCGTCCTGGTAGCGTTCGAATTGCGGCCGACAGGCTCCAAAGGCGCATTTTTTTCCTTTCCTCCGGGTGTGGATTTTAAGGTTGCTCTCACCAGAGGCTCGGAGTTTTTTTCAAGGTCTTTTTTGCGGTTTAGATATCCTAGAAAATCACTGGAAACCAGCATTTATCACCTCCAGCCGGCCTTTCGTCCAGGCCGACATAATCTTTCGCCTTTCTTATCGGTTTTCCCCGACTAAAACTTTAACCTTTTCTCTGGAAATAGGTGAGCTTTGGCCAAAAAATGAACTAGCGGCCAAGATCGCCAAGGCCACAACAAGGGGCTATGATTTAGGACGCCCCCTATGGCAATATTACCGGACTCCGCCAGAACTTTGCGGTGGCAGTTCTTATTTAGCATAATAACAGTACTTTTTGACCAACTAAACTAACAAAATCTCTTTTTTAAAATCCCGGTTTTCCGCAAGAGCGGATCTTTTTTTACGGATAAGGTAACAGCCATGATGAGTAAGTAAAAAGAGCATTTTACTTAGCCTGTCTCAGCGCTTCGATAATGTCAGCCCTGTGATATGATTCGGCCAGGTCCAAGGGTGTCTCATCGTTCTCATCTTTGGCTCCAGGGTTAGCGCCGGCCGTCAAAAGTATTCTGACAAGTTCTATATTCCCGATTTTCACCGCCAGATGGAGTTGAGTACGTTTATATCGATCCCGCACTTCTGTTTTGGCCCCAACTGCCAAAAGGACGAGCACCAAGTCATGGCGTTCATTCTCCACTGCTAAATGTAGGGCTGTTCCCTGGTCGTAGACATTGGCCACATTGTCTAAGTTAACTCCAGCTTCAAGTAGAATGTCGACTATCTCCAGATTACCAATTCGTGCGGCTCGGGCTAATAAGTCATCGCTGGTGGTGGAGTGTGCGTCGTAAGTAGCACTTTTGTTCACCGGAGCTCCAGCCTGAAACAACGCCTTGACAAACCAGGTTAAATTAAGATCTATAGCTAATACTAGGGGAGTTTGTCCATAGTTGTTTATTTGATTGACTGATACTCCAGCTTTGAGAGCAGCTTGGAACACCTTTTGGCTTTCGGCTCGGATGGCCCAATGGAACAGAGTTTGGCCTTTTTCCTATATGATGGCGCTGTCGTTACCGGAAACACCATGGTCAAGTAAAACCAGAGCGACGGGAATGTTATTGGTGGTCCAGCTCAATATATGACCAGTGCATTGTGTCCAAACTGGTCTTTTGCATTCGGATTGGCCCCAGATTTAAGAAGTAAACGGACCATTTCCTCCGAGCAGTTTGGGTGTGATACAGCCTGCAACAGAGGAGTACGTTTGATACTATTGAGGGGCTGATTGATCTTAGCACTGGCAGCTAGCAAATTTTTGACAATTTGCACTTTCCCTTAGTCTATCGCAGTTTCCATCAAGTTTGTGGAATCATTTGAATTAGGATTTTCCAGTTTGGCGCCAGCAGCAAGCAAAAGATCTACTAAGTCATCCCGGCCCTCCACGAGAGCGTAATAAAGTGGCCAGCCAGCCTCAGATTTCAGTATAAAGGCCATAAGGGCAGCTTTATGCCCCTGTTGGATGACTTGGGAAATGGCTGTACCGAATTGAGGGTGGACATCGTTTATGTCCGAACCTTCTTTGAGGAGAGTCTCAATATCCTTAGTTGAGCGTCCTAACAACACGGCCACCGGGATAGAGGGGTTCATCTTGCTGATGCGACTGCATAAACCGCAGCAGAATTGAGGGTGCCTCATCCACGGGGAATCTACAATCACCTCATGGATGATAGTCCCTCCGGTGTAAGGAGTAGCGAACCGCACTGACCA
>JAISWF010000086.1 GCA_031271165.1 Deltaproteobacteria bacterium | reverse complement strand
TCGTGGTCAGTGCGGTTCGCTACTCCTTACACTGGAGGGACTATCATCCATGAGGTGATTGTAGTTTCCCCGTGGATGAGGCACCCTCAATTCTGCTGCGGTTTATGCAGTCGCATCAGCAAAAGAATTTTAACTCAAAAGTAATTTCATAAATTCTACTAAAAATTTAAGTTAGAAAACAAGAACCATCATTTTTTCGTTTTGCTATGACCAAGCCAAAAAAAAGCGAGTCCTCGCCTTGAGAACCCGCAATACTTTTTTGGTGCGCCATGAAGGACTCGAACCTTCAGCCTAATGATTAAGAGTCATTTGCTCTACCAATTGAGCTAATGGCGCTCGCCAGATCAAGATAATTTACCGGACCACTGCGACCTTGTCAAGATGAAATTTTTTTTAAAGCTTTTTTTATCCTAAATTGACAACTTTTGCGATGATAGCCTTGACCCGTCTTAAGTCCACCTTGGTCAACCCTCATCCCTGCTTTGGGGCGGCCCCCAAGCCGTATTAATCAGCTTGCCTAGAATTCGGTAAAGCCAAATAAAGCCTGTACCTCTTATTTTTGTTAATATTAACAACCAGTTTTCTTAAAATAATCATAAATTTAAAAACGTAATAGCTAGCCAGTTTAAAAAAACCTGGTCTTTTTTTTGTTAAATTTGTTGCCTAATTACAGCGCATTAGACATTGGAAGAAGCCTTGGAAGCCCTTGATTTTCCACCACCAAGACGTTACAATAAAACTTTCAGGTGGCTAGAAAGAACCGCCAAATTAACCTTAAAGCCTAAATATGTACTATAATTATTTTTTCTTATATTTTAACTACTCAATTCAAAAATGACAGGCTATAATCAAGCTGTTGCACCCGCTTGGTCCTCCCACCGCAAGTCCGTTTCAGGCCATAGCCCGATCAAAGCTACCCCCAACTGGATAGTCTCTCACGGAGAAATCTTATGAAAAAATCCCTGGGCCCACAAACCCTGGCCTTTCCCCTACCCGCCTATCTGGTAGGAACCTACGATACCGACAATCGCCCCAATATCATGACCGCCGCCTGGGGCGGCATTTTGGCCTCGACCCCGCCTTGCCTTGGCGTCTCCGTTCAACCTCCCCGATGGAGCCATGCGGCGATCTTAAAAAACCAGGCTTTTACGGTCAGCTTTCCATCTTCTAAGCTGGCGGTTGAGGTCGATTATGCCGGGATCGTATCGGGGAAAAAATTTGATAAATTCAAAGGCGCTTCACTGACCCCGGTCAAAAGCGATCTGGTCAACGCCCCTTACGTGGCCGAGTGCCCGGTCGTGGCCGAATGCCGTCTTTACAAGACCCTGGAACTAGGGAGTCATACTCTTTTTGTCGGCGAAATATTGGACATCAAAGCTGATGAGGGTTTAGAGCTAGACGGAAGCGCCCTGGATATCGAAAAAGTCGACCCGTTGATCTTTAATCGCGGCGGAGAGTACCACCGGGTTGGTACAGGGGTGGGCAAGGCCTTCTCCATCGGCAAAAGCCTTATCAAATAACAGTTACTTCGGCTTTTGGCCGAAGGATTATGTCCAAAGCTCATTAAAAATCTTGCTTGCTAGCCCCGGCACTTAAACACTTACCAGGCCGGGAGTTTTCCAGCCCTAAAATAAACGAAAGAGTATGCTAACCCTATGGCCGAAGTTTCTCCTGAATTTTTGATTGGCAAAATCATCGCCTTGTTAGGCCTTTCCATTCTTTTAATTTATTTCGGCCTCAAGTTAAAAATGCCGGCCATTATCGGCTTTTTGGCCACCGGCATCCTGGTCGGGCCAAACGGACTGCATTTGGCCAATCACGCCCAAGTGGAGGTTCTCTCTGAATTAGGCGTTATTTTACTTCTTTTTACCATTGGTCTGGAATTTTCAATCCAGAGTTTGCTTAAAATAAAACGCCTAGTGCTCCAGGGCGGAAGCCTGCAAATGCTCCTTTGCGTGGCTTTTGTCACGCCCGTGGCGCTTATTATCGGCTACCCCTTTAACAAAGCCTTACTATGGGGCCTTTTGTTTTCCCTGTCGTCGACCGCTATGGTCTTAAAGCTCATCCAGGAAAGAGGGGAGATGGATTCTTCCCATGGCCGGGGGTCTTTTGCTGTTTTAATTTTTCAGGATCTGGCGGTTGTCCCTTTGGTTTTAATCCTCCCGCTTTTGGCCGGAGTCAAAGGCGACCCCATCCAGACCGTACTTATAAAGCTGCTGGCCATCTCTGTGGCGGTAGCCATTTTGGCCATGTGGGTTGTCCCCATGCTCATGCGAAAGGTAGCCCAGACCAAGAGTAACGAGCTTTTCATGTTCACCGTGGCCTTAGTCTGCCTGGGAACGGCCTTTATGACCGCCCATGCCGGCTTGTCATTGGCTTTAGGCGCCTTTATGGCCGGCCTGGTCATCGCCGGCTCTCCATACGCCTACCAGGCCATCGGCTCGGTCATGCCGATGAGAGATATTTTCACCAGCCTCTTTTTTGTTTCCATCGGCATGAGGATGGACTTAAGCTCACTCATTGAACACCCTGTTCTGACCATTGGTCTAGCCATAGCTGTCATGCTGGTTAACGTCGTAACCACGACTCTGGCCATGAAGTTTACCCACCTGACCAACCGGGTAGCCGTTATGATCGGCTTTTCCCTTTGTCAGGTCGGAGAATTCTCCTTTGTTTTGTCTAAGTCGGGGGGAGATCTTAAACTCTTAAATGCTTCCGAGTTGACAGTTTTTCTGAACATGGCCGTCATCACCATGGCCATGACGCCATTGGCCTTGGCCATGGGACGCTACATTTCCCCAAAACTGGCTGACCTGGCCAAACCAGAAATTGAGGGACCCAAGTTTACCTGCACCGACCACGCCGTGGTGGTCGGGTTTGGCGTAGCCGGTCAAGCCGTGGCCAGAGCCTGCCGCCTCCTGAATCGTTCTTACTCGGTTATCGACATGAACCCCGGCAGCGTCCAATCCTTTAGCAAGCTCGGTGAACCCATTATTTACGGCGATGCGGCCAACGAACACGTCTTAGAGCACGTCGGAATCCATCAGGCGGCCATGCTGGTAATCAGCATTCCCGATCCATTGGCTACCAAGAGGATCATTTCCATGGCTAAGACCCTCAATCCCGGCATCCATATAGTGGCCAGAACCAGGTTTCTCCTGACCAAAGATATTCTGACCAAACTGGGAGCCGATTCGGTGGTAGCCGAGGAATTCGAGGCGGCCATTAGGGTCTTTGAAACGGTCATGACTTTTTTCAAAGCATCCCCGGAACAGCTGCCGGGATTTCTCAAACAGGCCAGAGATGCTGGCCCCATTGATTTTCGGGAACCAACCGGGACTCACCAGGAGTCTAATACCACTTCAGCCCACTGACCCTTTGGGGTTTTTAAGCCCCAAAGGCGGCGTTAAAAGCCCTTTTTGTCGGCTTTTTGCCGGCCGCCCTGAGGCGTCGGACAAGACGCAGGACGCATCTACTGCTCTTGGGCTCAAATGGCCGGCTGGCGCCAAAGCCTGGCTTATTCCTCTGTGTTCAAGAAAAAGATCGTCCGCCAAAAATCATCCCAGCTCTGACGGGCAACCTACCCCACAATCATTTTTACATCTACCAGCTTTCTCCGGAGGATAGCCTTGCGCCAATTAATTCCGGCTGACGCATTGAAGCTGCTTGATAGCGAGCATTTCTTGATGGATCATGATATTTTTCCGACTCCAGAACCAAAGTCAAGGACATGAAGAAAAAGGAAAAAACAAAATAAAATCTAAGGCATCTGGAATTTGACCTAAAAAAATTCACCAGGCCGGGCTAATTTATTTGACCATTATTTTTTGACAAAGAAGCAGGGTCTTTGGTAGAATTATTGACAGTAATTCATCTGACGGGACCGACTTTTGAACCCGGACCCGCCGAGATATTTATTTTTTCGCCCCTGGAGCCGCCAATGATACTTTATAACCAAGCCCGATGTCGCAACTGTCGGGTTAAACACCACAGGGGGTAGAAAAACCTCATCGCTCGCCCTAAACGCCAGCCTCTGTTTTTCTCCTCCCGACTTACCAGCCCTTCAGCCAACTACTTGAGTTTTATCCAAACAGAGGCACCATGGCTTATTCTCCGATTGACACCAATTGCGAATACGAAGTTGCGGACTTTAAATTCCGGACTGAGGACGGACCTAATCTTGACGATTTAACCGAAAAGCTCTCGTCTATGAGGCCAGATTTTCAGGCCTTTGAGTACGTCACTTCGATCCCCAGGCCAACATTTCAGGCCGCAAGACAAATCATTAGACTCAGTCAGCAAATCCTTTTTCCAGGTTTTTTCGAACCTCAGCAGCCCACCACCGACCTGGGAGTCAAGTTCACCATCGGTCAGGTCCTAAACCGCCTTTATTCCCTTCTCTCGACCCAGATTTGCGCTTCGATCCGTCACGACCATATCCGCTACGACAGCCCTTGCTCCAATTGCCACGACCAAGGCCGCCAGCTGGCCATGGATTTTTTAAACCAGCTACCAGAACTGCGGCAGCTCTTGGCTTCCGATGTGCTGGCCGCCAAAGAGGGCGATCCGGCTGCGGGTAACCACCTCGACCAAATTATTTTAGCCTATCCCGGGGTTTACGCCACTATGGTTTACCGGCTGGCCCATGAGTTATGGATCCGGAAAGTACCGTTTATCCCCAGGATCATGACCGAATACGCCCACAGCCATACCGGGATCGATATCCACCCTGGGGCGACTATCGGCCAAAGTTTTTTCATTGACCACGGCACCGGAGTTGTCATTGGGGAAACGACCTTAATCGGTAACCGCGTCCGTCTCTATCAGGGCGTAACTTTAGGGGCCCTGTCACTGCCTAGAAACGCTGGAGTCACCCTGCAAGGCTTTAAACGCCACCCAACCATCGAAGATGACGTTATTGTCTATTCTGGGGCCACCATTTTAGGCGGACAAACGGTCATCGGTGCCCGCTCAGTTGTTGGCGGCAACGTTTGGCTGACGGAATCGATCCCCGCTGACACCAAAATTTTTATTAAAAAGCCGGAACTGGTCATCATCAACAGCTCCGAACCCCAATACGGGCCTGCTCATAATCCTTGATCCGCCTTTTATCCTTATCGCTGCAGTGATTGCTCTGGTGATTACTTTTCGTCCCGGTCAGGCTCCCGTTTTTCGGGAGCCTGACTATTATTAGGGCCCAGCTTTTTTCTTAAGCTTATGGCCTTTAGCTTCAGGTTTGGCCTTAAGCATTTAGCCGGCCCGGCAGCCCCTTGGGTTTTTCGATCACATTTGGCTGCCGTCGTCCAAACCTTTTAGTTTTTTTTGTGGCTGCCTTTGGCCTTTAGTCCTTTTTTTAACCAACAACTGAGGCTCCTTCAAGGGTGCCAATCGAAATCATTGATTTTTTTCCCTGGTCTAAGTAAAATCAAATTAACATTGAGGCTTACGAGGCGATCTTAACCCGGGCCTAACCAGTTAAAACAGCAAAGGCGGCTGGCCAACCCCCCCAATTGTTACCGGCTCAAACCCAGCCCCGGTTAAGTGAATTGCTAAGTCAATTGCCCCAGAGCCAAAATAATGTCTTTGGACCTGACCACGTAATTTCTATCTGTTCATATTTTATATATAATTACTATAATCATCCTATGCAGCTACAACAATACAACTAACTTCAATAAGGATACAGACTAACTGGTCAATTTGTTTTATTTCCGTATATAACCACCTTTTTCTTTAACTTGACTCAACCGGAAGCCTTAACCAAAGATGGGGGCCGTAATTCTAAGCAGCCCCCAAAGCTTCACCGGGCGGCCAATTTTCCAGACCCTGCAGCGGTCGAAAGCACCGAGAGATTTGTATGGCGGGTCCTTTTGTCCTAAGCGAAAAAAGAGCCCTCCCCCGGCGGGAGTTGCTTTTTTATCTCAAAGTTACCGATCAAGATAGGAAAAAAGAAATTGGCCGCATGATTGATATTCACTCCAAGGGTTTGTTGGTGATGTCCAACAATCCTCTGGAAGTGGGGAAGGAATTTTTTCTGCTTATTGATACCCCCAAGTCACTTAAGGCCCGCTCCATAACCGGCATTGAAATCATGGCCAAATGCGTCTGGTCTAAACGCAGCCTGACTCCGCCCTATATGGAAAGTGGTTTGATGATTGTCGATAAATCTCCTAAGGCCGAGGAGGCCATAAATTTGCTCATTTCCCTGTTTGCCATGCCTGACGCCAGCTTGAGGGCCTGAAATTTTGCCGAGTCTAAAAGTTTTTTATGGCCTGTCGCTGGAGGTCGCCAAATCCACCGACAACTTGGCTCAGGTCCAGGCCGGGTTTTCAACGGCCAATCCCCCCTCCCAGCAGCAGCTTACCAACCTGTTGTATATTGGGGCGGCCATTGTGGTGGTTTTGATTATAGCTGGCCTTATTAACTGGCGCCGGAAAAAAAAACGCATCAAAAAAGGCTGGTCCTCCATTACCAACAGCCAGTCCATCTGGGAGATTCTGACCAAGGCAATCTCCCGCAATGCCCACTTTGTTCTTGATATTTACGATGCCAATCGGTCCATCAATTACAAAGGCGAGCTGGTGGGTTTGGAGGACAACGCTTACCTGGTTTTATCTCTTTCGGAGACCCCGTCCACTGAAGCTGATTTTACCGATTTGCCCGGGGTCATCCACATCAACTACCGGCCAAGCGTCAAAGAATCGGTCGAGCATTACCAATTCGCCACCAAAGTATTGTCCATTAGATTCGTCAAAGTCGACAACTGGCGGGAAGCTCAGCTGCTGCTTCCAGTGCCCAAAGTCATTACCAGCGCCCAAAGGAGAAATTATTTACGCCTAGAACCAGCCGGGCCGATGGCTTTTGACTGCGTCCTTTATAACGTTCCCGAAGGAAGCATCCCCGACCTGACCGCCTTGGAAGAAATCTGTCGGGGACCTATTTTAGACATCAGTATCGGCGGAGCCCAAATTAAACTTCCTTCAAACATAACTCTCCGGGAAACCCAGCGCTTTGTGGCTGTCATGCAGCTGCCAGTTGAAGAACTCAATTTAGAACTTGGCGAACCAACGTTAGTTGTCTTGATCCAGCTTTTGAGCCAAGAATTCATCCAAGCTTCAGTCCAATTAGGGCAGCAAGCCCACACCAATCTCAGGGTCCGCTTTTTAGGCCGTTATCTCAAAGATAAGCTCCAAGGCATTTGGTTTTACCGAGGGCTTTCCCAGGCTTCCTTAGAAGATCTCTCCCACTGGATGCTCGCCTATCAGCGCTACCAGATCAAGATCAAGTCCCACCTCCATTCCTCCCCAAATTTCTCCCGCCCTCCTAACATGTTCCCCTCTCAGCCGCCCAAAAGACCGCCGCTAAGAGAAGACTGAACTCCTTAAAAACCGGGCCAGTTCAGCTGCTAAAATTATATCAATAACCAAAGAAGCTGGGTTAAGATATCTCAGCGAATATCGTTGAAATCAGACCTAGACTAATATATTATTAGTCTAGGCTGTAATAGCAACAAAGCGTTTTTTATGATGGCGCCAGAGGATGGACACTCATTAAAATGAGCGGCTTCAAGCAGACCCGGCCGCCGACTGACCGCCAGCCGACAGTCTTGAAAAAATCCTTAAATATTGCACCACGGCTTTCACGCCTGGGGAGGTTCTGGGATTACAGTTACAGCAGACCTCGGTTGAAAGTTATTTATAATTCCCGAGCTGCGGACAACTTGGAAGAAAATTCCCAAGTTGTCCCGTTTTTTTTATAATTTACTATTTTTTTTACCTGTCTGGGCCGCCCGGGACTGACCTTACTTCGGAACCGCAGCCAAAGCTGGCCAACTATTAGGAGAAAAACATGGGCTTCATCAAGGGCGGGGCAACAATGTGCCGCTACCGGATACTGGAAGAACCGGAAGGAGGCCTGACCGATAATTTTGTCGAAGAAAGGCTTAAGAAAAACGCATTTAATGACATTGAGGATTCACCAGAGGAATTGAGCGTGGGCTGGGTGGAACTCTTCAATCACCTAAACACCAATTTTAACCAGGCCTCTTACAATTTCGGCGGGTTTCTGGCTTTTACCTTAAGGCAGGACGAAAGAAAACTCTCGGCCAAAACTCTCAACCGCTACTACGCCATCCGGGAAGCCAAATTCATCGCCGAAACCGGACGCAAGCCCAACACCATTAAAAAAACCGAGATGAAAGAATCTCTGCGCCTTGATCTGCTTCGGCGCTCGCTGCTGAACACCAATCTTTATCAAACCGTCTGGCTCAAAGAGCACAATGAGGTCTGGCTTGACGGGACTTCAGAGAAGATTCGCTCCCTTTTTGAGGATTTTTGGGCTCGCACTTTCGGTCTGGCTATTCGGCTTCTAGTTCCGATCAGTCTTGGCTTGGAGCTTCTGCCTGAACAAAGCCACGACGCTCTGGCTAATCTGGAGCCCTCATCTATTTGGGATTAAAAGGAGTTTTTCTTGGCTAAAAAGACGCAAAATATCTGGGACAGTTACGATTTTTTAGAACTATGGCAGGATAAAATTTTTCTGGGCCATGAATTTCTGACCTGGCTTTGGTTGACCAGTGAAGTGGATAGCAGCTTTTCACTCAAAAACGGCATGGAAGCGGAAATATTCTTTGAAAACACCCTGAGGCTGGAGAGCGGACAAGGCGACTCCAAACACAGTGTCACCTGCCAGCTATCGAAGGAACCCACCACCACCGAGTGGGCCGAAGCCTTTGTCTCGGTGATGAACCATAAAAAGGTCATCAGCGGCCGGGTTAAAATCAAAACCCCTGAAAGGGAGTGGACCTTAAACCTATCGGGCGATAACTTGTCGCCTAAAAGCGTCAAAATTACCGCCGGCGCCAGCTTTACTTCCGATGAAGGCGGCGAACTGGGCCTGGTGGGACAATTTTTGGACCGGGTAGCCTGCCTGGCCGAACTTAACGCCGTGCTGGAGGGTCTCTTGGCCCGTTTTATGGAAATAAGGCTGTCTAAGTCCTGGGAATCAGACGAACTCCCCCGACTCAGACGCTGGGTTATAAAGTGGGACCAGGAGGCCCGGGGACAAAACCAGCAATGACCATGCTTTTTTACAAGCTCTGGTATCTAATCGTTTTTACTCTTTCGACCATCGTCGCCGGGCTCCTTTGTCTGGCCCTAAGTTATATCTCCAAGCCTTTCACCAGACGAATCACCAGCCAAGGCTGGGCCTATATAGTTTTAGGCCCGGCCCGGATCAAAGTCGAGGTCACCGGACACAGCTATCTGCCCCCCCCTGGGGCTGGCGGCTATATTATCTTTGCCAACCACCGCTCTATTTTGGACATTCCCACTGTGGCCGTGGCCACTGGACGGGCCATATCCTGGGTAGCCAAGTCCGCTCTGGGCCGCATCCCGGTCTTTGGTTGGACGCTCAAAAGGGTCCATCTCTTAGTTGACCGTGGCGGTAGCGCCGAAGCGGCCAAACATATGATCGCCGAAGCCTCCGGTCGCCTGGCTCAGGGAGAAATCATGGCCATATTTCCGGAAGGCACCCGCAACAAAACCGAGAGCCCGCTTTTACCTTTTAAAAAAGGGGCCTTTATTTTGGCTAAACATACTGGGGTCCCCTTAGTGCCTTTGGCCATCTATGGCAGCGGACGCCTTTGGCCCAGCGGCAGCCTGACCCCCAAACCAGGCCTGATCAAAGTAGCCATCGGACCGCCCATTACTGTTGGCCCAAAAGATACTTTGAATAATATTTCTGCCGCTGCTCAAGATACCCTCTCCGCCCTTTACCGAACCCTGGAAGACTCAGAGCCCAAAAACCTATCAGAATCGACTATTTAAACCACATCCTCAAACCCTAATCCATTAGCCCGGCCCCTGAGACCCCCGAAGATACCTTAGCTCTCTGGCTGAATCCTCCCCAAAACCAAAAGGCGTCCCAGAAAACCGAAAGCCCACAACCTTCTGTAACGCCGGCGATCCTAATCAACTTTGACGGAATTGTGAGGGCCAAAAAGGTGCCCGTAAATCAGACGACGATAAAGAGTTGGAGGCGGACGACATGACCGCCTTAAGCGTAATGTCTGGTGATAGGATATTCCCCATTCCTTAAGGCCCTTGGTCCCCCCTGAGGGCCGTATTGTTTTCTGGCTTGAAAACTTGGGGCGTTCAGGTGAGTCACCTTGAACCGATAGAAGCGGGCTTGGGTGGAAGGACCCAAGAGTTCCAAAATATTTTTCCTCCCGCCATCCCTAAACGCAAGGCAAACGCCGTAAAATTAGTTTGTCGTGGCGCAATAGAAATGTCTCTATTTCCACCACAATAGAAATGTCTCTTGTAGGGTGTTTGTACCCCACCGAGGGCCCCCCGACGAGGGGCACGACGGGGAGCCAAGACCAAGGAGGGGGGTACCCCCCAAACTGATCTCAAGGGTAATCTTGGCTCGACGCATCCTAGGCTCAATGTCCCCTGCCTCGATCTGGTGACGCCAACCGTTATGCTGGAAGGTGTAGTCGTTCGTGACGAGCCTGACCTCGTGAACAGACAAGATGGAGTCCAGATCATAGCCCCCCGCCGACCGATGGACGTCAACATCGCTCAGGGGAGGCCGAGCGTAAGTGGTATCCCAGTTAGGGATGAACTTGTCGACCAAGAAGACATTGGCCTCTTCAATGGTCGTGATGCCTCTGTGTTTCATCATCAGGAGCAGTCGATCCTGGAGCGTATTAAACAGCCTTTCGACGCGCCCTTTAGCCTGTGGGGAGTGAACGATAGTCAATTGGCTCCCCTAGAGCCCGTCCTTTGGATTTGTGTCTCTACGGGGCTCTCGGCATGCCCTGGAGGGCTTTTGACAACGAAGTGGAGGTTGTCAATAAAGTGGCTGGCCTTGTCGGTGTAGAGCACCAACGGACAGCCATACTGATTTATATAGCGCTTGATGAGGTCCTTGTTGGTTAGGGTTGAGTCCGCTTCATAAAACCCCGCGAACAGTCTGCTGGAAGCGTCGTCAATCATGGCGATGCAGTAAACCTTGGGACGGTCAGGGCCGAACCAGTTGTGAACGCTG
>JAISWF010000263.1 GCA_031271165.1 Deltaproteobacteria bacterium | reverse complement strand
TGGACAATTAAACGGAACGCGTCCGTCAAAAAAGTAATCTGGCAGTTCACAGTGGAAGAAGCCCGAATTATCCTGGTTCGCCTTTACCCACAATTAACCTGTTGACTATGTACTAGTGGGTAGTTGAGTTTGCGGACGCTTGAACGGACTCAGCCCGTATACCCGCCCAGATGAATAACTTAATGCCAGTGAACGCTATTTGGGATTCGCAGATGCCCCATCGAAACTATTTTCTGTCCCCCAAAGTACCGGTTAGTCCGTCTTCCCTTACCGCTGACTATCAGGCGTAATTTTTACAGGACGCCAAACGTGACCGGGCTTAGTAGTGGGAGGGAGCGTGATGTTATCCGGAACTGTGATATAGTTCGGTTGTTTGCCGTCTCACGGGCCTTACTGTTGATAAATGGCGCCATTTTTGCCGGTATTATCACCGGACTTTTTCGCAACTGCATGATTAAACTCCCTGTTTATGCAAGCATTCAAAAGTGTTAAGAGGAATCGTACCCCCGCCATAGCCATAGATTGAGTGCGCCATAAAGCTACCTCGTTGTTAAGACTGGTTACTAACTCTTGACAAATGCCCTCGAAGGAGCGTATCTACTCCAGACGAAATCCAACGAGCAATCATCAAGGGGCCGCTAGGAGCCTGTCAGGGTATACAGCCTTTAAAATTCAAATTCACAAAAAGTTATAGCTAGGTCAGTTGATGCTGGCCCTGACCTCTGATACAGCCTACCCTCGAAAATCGCTTAAAGTTACACCATTCAACCGTTTCCAAAGGAGACGTTTTTTTTGCGCTGGCTCAGCGGCTTACCTTTCGCCGGTAAATATGAAATACCTTTTAAAAAAGCTTGACAACTAGCTATAATATAGTTATGATATCTGAAGAACAGGAATGAATCTCCAAATGTCAAGCCTAACCTACCACCGCAAGCCAAACGGCGCCACTTATGTCTATCGCCAGGACTCATACTGGGATAAAGCCAAGAAGCGTCCCAGCTCACGTCAGGTCTGCATTGGCAAGCTGGACGCCAATGGCGAGATAATATACAACCATCGTTTCAGGACTCCCGAGGCCAGGGAGGCCTTAGAGAGAGGTGAGACGGTGGCTGAGTCCCTACTTATTGGACAATCTTTGGTCTTAGCTGAAGCCACAAAAGACACGGGTCTTGAGCAAGTTTTGCACCGCTGCTTTGAGTCTAAGGAGGCCGATGCGTTGCTTTCGCTTTCATGGGCGGCAGCCGCAGGTTGTGGGCCAATGTATCTGGCCAGTGTCTGGTTGGAACAAAACGACTGCCCAGCTCACAAAGAGTCGACTGCGTCTCCAGATATATCAAAAATACTGGCCTCCGTTGGCCAAAGCCAAATAGAGGACTTCTTGCGCGAGTGGACACTGCATAGAAGAAAGGGCCAGAGCGTGCAGTACTGCTATGACCTGACCTCGGTGTCGTCACACAATATGTCAAATCCATTTGTGGAATGGGGTCACAACCGCGATAAAGAAGACCTCGCGCAGATAAACATGGCGCTACTCACCGGTATAAACAGCCGCATCCCCACCTATTACGAAATACACCCCGGCTCAATGTCAGACACCAAGACCGTCGCCAGTTTCATCATGCGTATGAAAAAATATGGCCTGGAGCGGATCCGCATACTACTGGATCGCAGCTTTTACTCGGCCACGAACATAAGCCTCATGCTCGAAGCCGGCATAGGCTTTTACATCCCTGTGCCCTCAACGGTAGGCTGGCAAGGCGAATTAATTGATAAGTACCGAGATGAGGTGGAGATGCCGGAGCATGTGATAAGCTTTTCTGAAGACGAATGCGAAGCCTTATACGGCATGACTGTCATCGACAAGATTGATGGGCACCGGGTCTGGAGGCATCTATACTTCGACAGTGGTCGTCGGACAGAACACATCGCCTCGCTGTTCGCAGCTCTCAGACGCTGGGAGGGGGAGCTTTTAAGCGGCGAAACCAAGGAGAAGACCAAGTGGGCCTACGAGCGTTACTTTACGGTCAAGACGACCCCTAAACGCGGTCTTAAGGTCATGCGTAAGCAAGAGGCCATCAACACCTACAAAAGTGATCATGCTGGATACTGGGTGATACTGAGCAACTGCGAGAAGGATGCCAAGGCGGCGCTGGAGGCGTATCGAGAGAGAGCGCTAGTGGAGTCGCAGTTCGACGATATGAAAAACGACCTGGCGTTGTCCAGAGTACGCACACATGGGCCGAACACCATGCGCGGACGCATCTTCGTGCAATTCCTTTCGCTCATCCTAACCGCTCGTATCAGGGTCGTCATGGCTTCCGCCTGGGAAAACCGCATGGATATTTCCAAGGAAAACAGGCTTTCACGTCACTACTCGCTGGTGGAGATGATGATGCAACTCGGGACGTACCGCAAAACTAGCTTCTCAAACCGCTACGGCGCAGTAGTATCCGCACCCACCAAGGCCCAGCTCTCAATCTTTCGGGCCTTCGGTATTTCAGCTGGCTGACTTAGCTATAAGTTGATGTGATTTTTGGTTGTTATAGCTTAAATCGATGAGTTTCCGATCGTCACTAACTTGACGAAATCTAAATTTCTACCAATATTAAAATTTTAGGCTTAAAGGTCAAGTATCCTTCCATCATAAATGACGACATAGTTGGACAATAATTTCTTTGACCCCACTTACGCAAAGCTTTTGGGGCTTTTTTTATATATGCTGAGTCAAGAGGATAAGCTTAATCAAGCTCAGTGCGACGTCTGCGGAGAAGTGGACATAGGGAACTGTGCTATAGCCGAGTTTATCAGCGAGCTTTCAATCATGGTTACCGGATGGCGCCGGGTCATTTTGCCCGAAGTTACCAAAAATTACTATTAGGATATGGCTCACTGGGAATCTGAATCTTATAAACTACCAAACACTGCCGACTGGGGAGTTGTTTCCAAACAAAGTGGTTTCTTTAAACTATCGGCCATAAAGTTGTATCCTGAACATTATTAAAGTAAGATTCCAGGGCTAACTGAAAACTATGCGCTACCTAATGACCAGGAGTCCCGGCTCCAAAGTTAAGCAAATATTCCGGTCAACTTTTAGATGGCCGGGCCAGTCTACCCCTAAGCTACTGACATTGGTAAACATTTTGCAAACCGAAGTAATCTCATTGTAGCTTGTAAGGGCTGGCTAGCTGTATCCAAAATACCAGCCAGAGGCTTAGGCGGGATTTTCTAGAATAAAACCTCAGGGAAATGATTTGGTTTTAGATGCGGGAGACGATCAAGAGCTCATTGAGTCCAGAAAATCGGCGTTGGTTTTGGAGCCGCGCATCTTATCAAGCAAAAACTCCATGCTGTCGACCGGATTGAGAGGGCTTAAGAGTTTTCTCAAAATCCAAATCCGGTTAAGCTCTTTGTCGGTCAAAAGCAAATCCTCTTTGCGTGTTCCGCTGCGATTGATGTCCATAGCCGGAAAAACTCTTTTGTCACTGAGTTTGCGATCAAGATGAATTTCCATATTGCCGGTACCCTTGAACTCTTCAAAGATAACCTCATCCATCCGGCTGCCGGTGTCAATAAGGGCGGTGGCGATAATGGTTAGAGAACCTCCCTCCTCAACGTTTCTGGCCGCCCCGAAAAAACGCTTGGGACGATGGAGGGCGTTGGAGTCGACACCACCGGAGAGAATTTTTCCGGAAGGCGGGACCACAGTGTTGTAAGCCCTCGACAAGCGGGTGATGGAGTCCAACAAAATCACCACGTCACGCTTGTGCTCAACCAGTCTCTTGGCCTTCTCAATGACCATGTCCGCAACCTGAACGTGACGGGTGGCCGGCTCATCAAAGGTGGAACTGATGACCTCTCCGGTGACCGAACGCTGCATGTCGGTCACTTCCTCTGGACGCTCATCGATCAACAGCATGATCAGGGCCACGTCGGGATGGTTTCGGGTGATGCTGTTGGCAATGTTCTGCAGGAGAATGGTTTTACCGGTGCGGGGCGGCGAGACAATCAACCCTCTTTGCCCTTTGCCGATCGGGGTCATCATGTCCATGATGCGCATGGAAAAATTTTTGGTGTCAGTTTCCAGCTGAATGCGTTCGTCAGGATACAGCGGGGTGAGGTTGTCAAAGAGGATCTTGTCGCGGGTTATCTCCTCGGGATCCTCGAAGTTGCACTGTTCGACTTTCAAAAGGGCATAATAACGTTCGCTTTCCTTTGGAGGCCGGATCTGGCCGGAGACCGTGTCTCCGGTCCGAAGATTGAACCGCCGGATCTGGCTCGGTGACACATAAATGTCGTCAGGCCCCGGCAGGTAGTTTGACTCCGTGGCCCTGAGGAAACCAAATCCATCGGGCAAAGTTTCCAACACTCCACCGCCAAAAATCATGCCGTTGTGCTCAGTCTGAGCCTGGAGCAGGGAAAAGATAAGTTCTTGCTTTCTGAGCCCGGTGGCATTATCGATCTTAAAATCCTTAGCCATTGCCGTTAGCTCGGAAATCTTCATCTGTTTAAGTTCCGACAGATCCATCTTGTCAGTCATTGGGTACATTCCCACTTTGGCCCACAGGAGTTCGGCTGGGTATCCGACCTGGGCCACAATTGAAGGTAAAATAGCAATTAAATTCGATGAATTTAATTTTTAAAATCAAATAACCACAACAAGACTAGCCATTTACTCGGCGAGTCTGATAAGTTACATATCTAAATTGATAAAATTTCAGAGTTGAATAGAATTGATAGGCTGATGAACTCGGGCAAAACTGAGATGGACCCAAAAAGGCAAAGCCCGCCCCTTTTTTTGGGGGACCAAGAGTATTCGGGTGCCTACTTAGGAAAGCATAAATTAGTTTACAAAAATATGCCCAAAATGTCAATAGGTCGAGAAAATTTGAGATCGCCGCCAAAACGGAAGGAGAATTGAGAGCAGATCTGGACCTAAGGCTTGGACTCAAGCGTCAAAAGCCAGGTACCTGGAAAAGGGCCGGGTTTTCACGTGAAAGTTGTATATAATATTTTCATTTTTATGTCAAATTTTTTTTAACCATCTTTAAGTCCAGCAATCCTAACCAGACCTGGTAAGGCTTGCTAACCATAGCTCAACCCGGCTGCCAGCAGCTTTTTGGTTCGGTCAGCCAATGAGCCCCAATCGCCTGGATCAGTTCCAAGGGCTGACGGAGCGAGGGCTGAAATAGAGTCACTGTCGATTCATTTGGTAATTTGGACCAAAAGTTTCTAAAAATAACTGGGCTCAGTGAGACTCCCGATTGACCGGAGCGCCTTGGTCCGAGTCTGGAGATGGGCTGGCAGCCGATCCTGAGGCCGCCGGTGGGGGCTGTACCGGCAGTCTGTCTTTGGCCATGGCCTCAAGTTTGGCCACCTGGGACTCGGGACTCGGCCAGTCGGTAAAAACACGCCTCCACCAGGGACTGTGCCAGGGGATCTGATTGTAGCGGACCATGGTACCGATAGCGGTTATGATGGAAAAAACGCTGGAGGTCACCGTTGCGGCGGCGGCATTTAGTTTGTAACAAAGAAATCTCTTGAGGCCGAATTCTAAAAGGCGGCTGACTTGAAAGGCGAACCAGGCGGCCAGCCAGATAAGCGGCATAAGCCAGGGTTCTATTGACAGGGGAAATCCGAGAAAAAAACCAAGACTGTGCAGGATGATGATGGCCCCGGGGACGGCTAAAGCTATAGCCGCCAGACGTATGATGAGGTAATTGCGCTCTAAACTTAGCATCTGGCTCATAAAGGCCATGATAATGCCGCTTTTAAGTGCATCCGGGGTAAAGGCGGCCAGCGCTTTGTCGGAAATCACCACATTGGGCCCCAAATAGGAGGGCATGGTCAGACCCGGCTGAAAGAGCCCGGAAACTTTTATCCCCCCAGCCACCTTCTGATTTTTTTGCCAGGATTCCAAAAAAGGGCTCATCCCGGCGGGGACTTCCTCGGGTTTGATATCTCTAAGGCTGTTTTGCCATACCAGACGTTTGAGAAAGAAAGAACCCAGGACATAAAGCCACAGGCAACCCAAGAAAACCACCGACCATAAAATGAGGTTGGAGGTCAAGACCGCCTGGAAAACAACCCAGGAAGCCGTCCAGACATAGGCCAGAAAAACAAGGCCGCTCAAGGTCAGATTTACAGCCCGAACCTTTAAGGGTCGCGGATCCAAACCGAACCCATTTTGCAGTGAAGATCGGATGACCCTGGAAAATCCCACCGCTATCAGCAGAATCAGGCAATATGGCCCTAAGGCCAGAGCCGAGGTCAAAAGGCCCGATGAATGGGGCTCAATTGAAACAACGTCAGCCCCCAGCTTACCGAGCAGCCAGCGACCGGGGGAAAAGGCTAAAAACTCAAAGACCATCAGTTCGACACCCAAACCAACGGCGGCTATAAAAAAATCCAACAGACCATATATCTCGGCCCGTTCGGATACCTTGAGTTTGAGGAACAGTTTTCTGAACATCCCTTGGGCGGACTCCCTGACCCGGGCCTTGGGGGCCCATAGCAAAGCCGCAGCTGTCCAAAGCGGCTTTGGTTTAATAATAAGTGCGGTCGATCAGAAGCTGAAGGGAGAACCAAGACTAAGCCCAAGGCCGCCTAAGCGGCCCCGTCGAGGCCGTAGAGGCCAATTTTAGTAATAAGTGCCCTCCGGCTTAGTCCCAGGGCTTCCGCCGCTCTGGTGCGATTGCCGTTGTGAGCGGTCAGCACACGTTCTATTATCTCTTTTTCAACGATAACTGTCACGCTTTTAAGTGCCACCTTCAAATCCGTCCAGTCACCGGGGAGCCGGACCATAGGAGAAGCGGCGCCGCCTGCCAGATCAGCCTCCCAGGCGGAACTCTCCGGCGCAAAAGGCAGATCCTCGGGGCTGATTAACTGACCATCGCTCATGATGGCCGCCTGTTCGATGACATTTTTCAGAGCCCGGACATTTCCGCCGTAATTTTGAACTGCCATGAGCTTTAAGGCGGCTGGAGATAGTTTTTTGGGTCCCAGCTGGTTTTTGACCACCGCCTGCTCCAAAAAATGCAGGGCCAAAATCGGAATATCCTCCCGGCGTTCCCGCAAGGCTGGCAGGTGCAGCCGAATGACGTTGAGACGATAATACAGGTCCTCACGGAAGCGCCCCTGGCCCACTTCCTGGGCTAGACTCCTGTTGGTAGCGGCCAGGACTCTTAAATCGACCCGGCGGGAGACATTTTCTCCGATGCGCCTGACTTCCTCCTCCTGGAGTACTCTTAAGAGCTTGACCTGCATTTCCAGGGGCAGTTCGCTCACCTCGTCTAAAAAAAGTGTCCCGCCATCAGCCTCGGCCACCAGACCAGTCTTAGCCCGGTCGGCCCCGGTAAAAGCCCCCCGGACGTGCCCGAAAAATTCACTCTCCATTAAGTTAACTGGAACGGCTCCGCAGTTGACGGCCACAAAAGGCTTGTCAGCCCGGGGCCCATTTTGGTGGATGGAGCGGGCGGCCAGTTCCTTACCGGTACCACTTTCACCGGTAATCAAGACCGTGGCCTTGGTCTCACTGACTTTGGAAATGATGTCAAAGACCTTCTTCATGGCCGGGCTCTGACCTAAAAAAACATTAGCGTCGCGGCGATCGCCGATCTCTTTTTTTAATCGTTTGTTTTCGTCCAAAAGCCGGCCCCGTTCAAGGGCCTTTTCCAGGACCAAAACAATTTCTTCTTCGTTAAAGGGCTTGGCGATATAATCGTAAGCCCCCTCCTTCATGGCCCGAATGGCAGTGTCAACGGAAGCAAAAGCGGTGACCATGATGACCAGTAAATCGGGCACCTCGGCTTTAAGACGAGCCAAAAGCCCTAAACCGTCGAGACCGGGCATATTGAGATCGGTAAAGACCACATCAAAATTTTCCGAAATGGCCATAGCCAAGCCCTCATCGCCTGAGCCGGCCACTTTGCACTCATAGCCCCTTTTTCCCAGCATGATGGCCATTATTTTGCGGATGTGTTCCTCATCATCGACGATGAGCACCTTTCCCAATGGCTGG
Source organism: Deltaproteobacteria bacterium (assembly GCA_031271165.1). Lineage (GTDB taxonomy): Bacteria > Desulfobacterota > Desulfarculia > Adiutricales > Adiutricaceae > JAISWF01. The sequence goes on along the minus strand of JAISWF010000263.1, from coordinate 10,498 downwards.
GCCATTATCAATCCTCCCCTGGCCAGACGATGGTAAAGGCCGCCCCTTGGCCCTCGGCGGTTTCTAAATCCATCCGGCCATGATAGCTCTCCACGATCCTTTGACAGATAGCCAGTCCCAGTCCCGTTCCCTGACCCGGTCCTTTGGTAGTAAAAAATGGGTCAAAAACTCTTTTGCGGACCAATGGACTCATGCCCGGACCGTTGTCCGCCAGACGCATCAGCACTTGGCCGGCTTCCCGCCAAAGCGACAAGGTGAAAGTCGCTTCGGGTTCGGTCTGTCTTTCCATGGCCTGGGCGGCATTCATGGCGATGATGACCACCACTTGGGCCAAATGGTCGCGGTCGACGGTCACCATAAAAGGTCCGGAGTCGACGGCAAAATCGTAAACCACCCGCATCCGGGAAAAAGACCGCTGACCTTCAAGCATGCCCATGATGATCAGCAAATGATCTGCCAGATCCAGCTTCTCAGCCAAGCCCCGGGCTGGCCGAGAGTAGTCCAAAAGCTCCCGAAGTATTTTTTGGATTCGGCCGGTCTGGTTGAGGATGGCCTGCAAGTATTCTCGGTGCTCGGTTTCGCTGTCAACCCCAGCTTCCAAGATTTGGGCGTAGCCGCTGATTGCCGATAACGGGTTTCCGACCTCGTGAGCCACCCCGGCGGCCAGCAAACCGATGGAAGCCAATTTTTCCGAATGAAGCAGCTGGCGCTCAAGCTGCCTTCTTTCAGTCAGATCGCTGACCATGAGCATCCAGGCGCCGCCGGACGGTGTTGGACTGCTCTGGCCGGTAGCGGTCTGGTACACGATAGCGGCGCCGCTGGTTCCATGCTCTTCAGCCCCGACATTGGAGGTGGAAATGAGAACCGTTCGTTTTTCCCCGGCCTGATTAATCAGCATGGCCTCCAAAATGGCATCGGCCGGGGGCGGTCCCCCAACCGGCCAGTTGACCAGCGAGGGGTCTTGTTCTAAAAAGAGCCTGAACTCACGGCCCAAAAGTTCATTTTTACTCCAGCCCCATTGCGCAGCCTTGCGGTTGGCATAGGTAATCAGGCCCCGAACGTCAACAGTCATAATGGCATCGTTAGCAGTTTCCAAAAGCCTCTCCAGATACTGCGAACTCTCCCTGGCCCTTCGTTCGGAAAGGCTTAATTTAGTGTTGATGCGGTTTAAATCATCAAAGAGCTGAACGTTGGAGAGAGCGGCACTGGCCTGATCGGCCATTATGGAGAGCATGTGTTCGTTTTCTTTGGAGAAAGGCTGATCAAAAGGGCGAGAGAGAAGCAGTAATCCCAAAAAGCGGTCACGAACCAGAAAGGGGGCGGCCAAAATAGTTCTTGGACTTTCATCCGGTTCCTGACAAAGCGGATCCAGAAACGAGGGGACTTCGAAGACGGTTTGGGGCCTTAAAGGTTCACCTTGATTCCAAAGGCCCAAGGGCTCAAGCCGGAATGGAGTCTCCTGCGACCCTCGGTAGTACTCAAACTCCTCGCGGTCGGCAAAATAAGCGGCTCTGAGCTTTAAAGGGGATTGGGCCTCGTCAGGGGGGTCTTTTAAAATCAAGGCCAGGCGATCGGCTACGACCTCGTGGGCCACTGTGGCCATCAGGGCCGAGGCCAGAGATTCCACGGTCAGAGTTGTGCGCAGAGCATCCCCTACCCGACGCACCAAAGAGAGTTCCTCAAGCTTTTGATCATAACGCTCGTAAATCTCCGTTAGAGTGCTTTTGTAAATCTCCAGCTTGGCCTCAAGCTCCTCTAAACGGCGATTGTCCATAGCACCCCCCCAAAGTCCGTGGGACTTTGTTAGCGATCCTAGCGGAAAAACTCGCGTAAAACAATGGTCTGCCCGCGTTCGGGCCCGACCGAGACCAAGCCCAAGGGGGCTCCGACCAGCTCGGTCAGGCGATCGAGATAGCGGCGGGCGTTGTCGGGCAAATCAGAAAGAGTCTTGGCGGCCGAGATGTCCTGATCAAAACCGGGAAAGGTTTCGTAAACCGGCTCCACCAGGTCCAAATCTTTTAAGGCCGCCGGAACATAATCAATTTCCTGGCCATTTAAAAGATAACTTTTGGCAATCTTAAGTTCTGGAAGTCCCTTTAAGATGTCCAGCTTGGTTACGGCCAGAGAATCGACCCCACAGAGCTCAACCGCTGCCCTAACCACTACGGCATCAAGCCAGCCACAGCGGCGGGGCCGCCCAGTGGTCGTCCCGTACTCGCGGCCGACCTCGCGAATGAGGTGGCCAGTTTGGTCGAGCAGTTCCGTAGGAAATGGTCCTTCACCAACCCGGCTGGTGTAGGCTTTAACCAACCCCAGAACACTGTTGAGATCCCGAGGAGCCAGTCCAGCCCCCACCGCCACCGCCCCGGCGGTGGGGTTGGAGCTGGTAACAAAAGGATAAGTCCCGTGGTCAATGTCCAGCTGGACCCCTTGGGCCCCCTCAAACAGAAGGTTAAAGCCGCCGTCGGCCGCTTGGCGGATAACTCTGAAAGTGTCGGTAATAAACGGCAGCAGCCTTTCGGCCCAAGTCCGGGCGGCTTGCACCACCGGCTCGGGGTCAGCCGCCGGCAGGCCGTAAAGGCTCGTAAAAAGACAGTTCTTTTCAGCCAGACCCAAAATAAGCTTTTCCCGGAAATAGTCCAGATCCCTGAGATCGCCCAGCCTCAAACCCCGGCGGGCGGCCTTGTCTTCGTAAGCCGGCCCGATGCCTCGGCCGGTAGTTCCAATTTTAAGAGCCGGACCAGTACCGCCAGACTCGCGGGCTTGATCGAGAGTTTTGTGGTGAGGCAAAATAATGTGAGCTTTTTCACTTATTTTAAGATTGCCGGGGGTAATTGTAACCCCCCTTTGGGTTAATTCGTCTATCTCTTTGAGCAGCACGTCGGGATCAACCACCACCCCAGAGGCAATGACCGCTGTCTTTTCAGGATGAAGAATACCTGATGGCACCAAATGGAGTGCGTAAGTCTGATCGCCAACCACCAGGGTGTGACCGGCATTGTTGCCTCCCTGGAAACGAACAACCACGTCGGCCAGATTGGTCAGCAGATCCACTATTTTACCTTTGCCCTCATCACCCCACTGGGTGCCAAGCACCGCCAGATTGCTCATAAAAGCCTCGCTGTAATATAATTGGCCTGACCCACCAAAAAACCCTGACCGTCCCTGATAATAGGCTCCGCTGTCAAAAGTGGGATCAGATTTGGCCGCCAAACCGCAAGCCAAAAAAAAAACGCAAAAAAAACCCTGGAGCCGGTATGGCCCCAAAAAAGGTGCCTTAATTGGCATTACTGCAGAAAAAGATTATTTTTAAGTTACTTTTATAAACAGGCTTTCCCAAACACTGGCCCCATCGAGTCGATGGCCAAACCATATGATTGAGACAAAAAAAATCATACGGTTTTAACCTAAATGGAAAAACCTCTAAAAACTAGTCAAAAATATTTTTTCTGGCCGGAGTTTAAAAAACGGCCTCAAAACCCTCATATGCTATAAAAATACCGGGTTTTTTTCAAGTAAAAGCGAAAAACAAAAAATAAATTAAACTTGGCCATCATCTGGCACCAGAAAAGAAGGCCCGCTCGCTCTCTTTGTCATCGGCCAGCAGTAACGTACTGGGAATGGGCGCCTTATCAGGACGGTAATCTGGATCGGCCAAGGCCACCGCCGCCAGTTCCAAGGCCTCAGACCGGTCGGTGATCTGACCGGTGTCGAAAGCTTCGGTCACGATGTCCATCAAGCGCCCAACTGTAGGCCCTCCGGACAGCCCCAGGGCGACCATCAACTCTTTGGCTTCCAGTGGAATGGGACCTGGGCCCTTCTGGCCGCCTACTGGAGCCAAAAATTCTTCTAAAGTCCAGGGAAAACGCCAGGGAAAAGGCATCCGGCCATTCCAATCGGCCATAGCTATGGCCCAGAAGTGTTCGAGGTTACAAAAAGGCGCCAGACGGCGGGCCAAAATCCGGAGTTTTATGGTCGTTGGTTCCTGGAAGGAAAGATCCATGTGTCGATCGATAATCCGCAAAATCGATTTCTGGATATGGGAAGGGGCCATAATCGACTGAAGAAAATTTTTAGCCACCGGGTATCCGGCCTTGGCGTGGCCATAGGTGCTCACCTGCCCTCGTTCGTTAATGTGGGAGACCAGAGGCTTTCCAATGTCGTGCAGCAGGCAGGCCATAGTCAAAAAGACCCGGCCAGAGGACAATGGGAGGTTAAGATTGCTCATAGCCTCAACCACCAGCAAGGTGTGCGACCAGACGTCGCCTTCAGGATGAAACTTGTACAGCTGGGGTGAGCCGACCATTTTGGCCAGCTGAGGCCAAAAACTTAAAGCTCCTGATGTTTTGAGGTAATCCAGCCCAAAACGGGGCCACCGGGAGGCCGCCCATTTGCGCCACTCCGGCCACAGCCTCTCCAGAGGAATCTGCTCAAGATCGCGCCAGGACTGGCTGGTAGCCTTTAATAGTAACGCACCTGGCGTAAACGACAGCCGGGAGACAAACGACATGGCCCTTAAGATCCTCAACGGATCGACCACCAGTCCCTTTTCCGAGCAAAGCTCCAGCCGGCGGGCTTTGATGTCGTCAATGCCGCCTAAGGGATCCAAAAACTCTTCACCGGCTGGTTTGAGTGGATCAAAGTAAACGGCGTTGGCCCTGAAATCTCGAGCCAGAGAGTCTTCCCGGACTGACGATGAGGGGTCAAAAGTCACATTGTCATTATCAATGCGCCTTGATAGACTGAGGCTAAAATCGGTATCGTTGATGCGGACGTTTACCAGTGAGGGTTCTTTGACTTTGCGGTGGGAAAAAGTACGGTGGCCAATCAAAGAGGTCTGACCAATTTCTGAGAGGGTGGCACAAAGCTCGTCAATATCCAGACCAAAAACAACTACATCGCAGTCCTGCTGGGAAAGATCAGGAGCCTCTCCGAGTTCGCTCCTTAAGGGACAATGAAGCTCCCGGGCGATAAGCTCGTTGCGGACGAGGCCGCCAATCAAAAGCAGCCGGCCACTTTGCCCCTGGATTTTTTTAGCTAAATAGACCAAACAGGGATCGTTTAATTTTTCCAAGGAGCTCATATTAAGACGGTCCACCTCCTTGCAGGTTAACGACTTGACATCATCCACTGACTTAAGTCAATGGATGCCGGCGCAAACTAAGGCTGAAGGGCTTTAGCCGCTTAGACTGATTCCAGCTGCCCAGGCCGCACGGCCGTCCCTTCACCAGCTAAGCCGTATTTGGCGATGAAGGCTGGCCGCCTTGATCCGAGCCTGGAAACGGTTGGGCAACCTTTTTTTACCGGCTAAAAAACATGACCGGCCCCGGACAGACCCACCAAAAAACTTCCGATGCCGGTCAAATATTTTGTCCAGTCTCTTATCCTAGATTAACCAAACCGTGAAACAATTTCCAGGCAAAAATCGCCCCCACCACCCAGACGGTAGTTGTCAGCTGTCTGGCCTGGCCGGAAATTACCTTCATGAGGATAAAAATCAGCCAGCCCAAGGCCAAGCCATCGGATATGCGCCAAGTCAGAGCGATGACTATGGTGACCACAAAAGCTGGAAAAACCTCGGTAAAATCCTTGAAGTCAATTTTAGTAATGGAATTGAGCATCAAAAGACCAACCAACACCAAGGCCGGAGCCACAGCGCTGAAGGGTACCAGCATAAAAAGAGGCGAGATAAACAGGGCCAGCAGGAACCCGGCGGCCACTACCATGGCGGTCACTCCCGTGCGGCCTCCTGATGCCACCCCCGCCCCGCTTTCAGCGTAGGTTGTATTGGGGGAAAGCCCCAGGCAGCTTCCAACGACCACCCCCAGGGAATCAGCGATAAAAGCCCGCCCCATCTTGGGGCGGTACCGATCGCCGTCGGCTCCCATGACCCCAAAGAGCCCCAGGAATCCGGCCAGTCCGTCGATTACCTCCATAAAAAGAAGGGTTATTATCAGGCTCCAAAAATCAATTGAGCCCAAAGGGCTGAAATCAAATTTTAAAAAAATGGCCGAAAAAGACGGCGGCAGACTGACAAACCCGGCCGAAAGGCCGGAGGTATCAGTTACCCCCAGGCTGATGCCGATGAGCGTGGTAATTATTATCCCAACCAAAATGGCGAAACGGCTCTTAAGGGCCAAAAGAAGGCCGGTCACCAAAAGTCCAACCACGGCTAACAGAGCCGGCCCCCCGGACAGGTCGCCCAGGCCCGGGCCTTGTTCAGAAAGCACCACCACCTTGCTGTTTAAAAGGCCGATAAAGGCGATCATCAGCCCGATACCGGCGGAAACGCCATGCTGGAGGCTTTTGGGAACTTCCCGCAGGACCTTGTCCCGAGCGGGAGTGACCGACAAAAGAACAAATATGGCCCCAGAAACCAAAACCGCCACCAGTGCTTGATTCCAGGTGTAACCCATTTGGGTGACAATAACCACAAAAAAAGCATTAAGCCCCATGCCGGGGGCCACGGCAAAGGGGAGATCGGCCACCAGGGCCATCAATAAAGTCGCCAAAATGACGCCAACAGCTGTGGCCGTAAAGACGGCCGCCGGCGGCATACCCGAAGCTGATATGATAGCGGGGTTAGCGGCCAGCACGTAGATCATAGAGAAAAATGTCGTCAGTCCAGCGCTGATTTCGATGAAAAAAGATGTGTCTTTTTTAGCAAATTTACTCATAATATCCCTTCTCGGTGCATAATTACGGTCCAAGAAAGGGAGTACGGCCAATCAGATGGAACTTTGGTCAGATCCTTCTCCCGGACCAGGAGAAAGGAGGTCTTTACCATCAACCACCTAAAAAGGTCGCAGGCCCTAAACGGCGGGGTCCCGCCCGGTGCCTCGGCAGTGCTCAAGTCTTCTGGCTTGGGGAATGACCTTAAATGCCGCGCCTTCCCAGGCTTAGAGCCCAGTGACCGGGGTCGGAAAGCTTTGCTCCAGCCTGCACAACCCCTATGCGGCAAATGTACCCCTTACAGCGGCGGGTCCGCCACGGAATTAAACCGTGTTCCTTTAAGACATACCGCTTTTAAACTACTAAAACAAGCCGGCGACGTCAATAAAATAATTTTCCGGCCAACCATGGAGTTTTGACCTCAACCGGACCAGCCCAAGCCTATTTCGGACCATTAGAAAACGTTCAGTGAGGTAATCGGGGAAAAAAAATTTGCACACCCTGGACGATTATGCTATAAGTAACCAACAAATCCCCCTCGGGGATTATATCCGGTTTGGAACCGCTCGCGGTCCTAACGATAAAGCTGACCACCGGTTATAAGGCATCGAGACTTTTTGTCTCAACAATTCCCAGCCCGGCGGAGCCCGGGTAGCCCCCATCACGCCAAAGGTCAGCTTCAGGACTACGTCCCTTAAAGAAAAGCGGTTCACCTTAAGAACCATTATAGGGTGAAGGGAGGCATATGAGAGGAATTGATAAACCAGATTGACTTTGTTGACTGCGGACTGCTGGTGCGCGAGGTCAGTAAAAATTTTGGCCCCACCACGGTCTTGAACGTTGTTAACTTAGACGTCAGACAAGGTGAATTTTTCACCTTGCTCGGACCTTCCGGCTGCGGCAAAACCACTTTGCTGCGCATCATTGCTGGTCTGGAACTTCCGGATTCGGGTAAAGTCTTTTTAGACGGTCGAGATATCACCCCGCTTCCGGCCAGCAAACGCCAGATCAACACTGTATTCCAAAGTTACGCTCTTTTTCCGCACCTCAAGATCTATGAGAACGTAGCTTTCGGCCTGAAAGCTCGCCGTTTTTCCCAAAAAGACGTTGATGATCGTGTCGGTCGCTACCTGGAGATGCTTTCTCTGGGCGGTCTTGAACACCGCTATCCCCATCAGCTTTCCGGCGGCCAAAAACAGCGGGTGGCCTTGGCCAGAGCCTTGGTTAACGAGCCTGAGGTTCTTCTTTTAGATGAACCGATGAGTGCCCTTGATGCTCACCTCAGGGCCAGAGTTCAGGCCGATCTCCGGCGCCTCCAGCGGGAGTTGGGAACCACTTTTATTATGGTAACCCACGATCAAGATGAGGCTATGATGATCAGCGACCATCTGGCGGTCATGAACGACGGGGACGTCCTCCAAGTCGGTCAGCCGCGGGATGTCTACACCAAACCCACCAACCAGTTTGTGGCCGAGTTCTTGGGAGCCACCAACATCCTGCCGGCCGTCCGGCATGGTGACCGGGTGATGACTGGCCTGGGTGATTTTTTCATGCAGCATCCCCCAGACTGGGTCAAGGGCCGTCTGACCATCAGGCCTGAACACATTGAGGTTGAAAACGCCGACCAAGGCGGAGCCAACCGCATCAAAGCTCAAGTCTGTGAAACCCTCTACAGCGGAGCGGCGCTCGATCTTTTGCTTGAACCGGAGCCGGTTGGTGACCCCAACCCGGATTTTCCAGTCCGGCCAGGTCAGGTTAAGGTCCGCACCTACACCAGGGATCATATCGACCGTGGTGAATATGTAAACCTGTTTTTCCCACCCAGCCACTTGGTGGCCCTAAACGACCAGCCCTTTTAAAAGGGCCTCAAGGACCACCAAAAAGACGTCAGTCCAGCCCGGGGCAGCTTAAAGCTTGTCCCGGGCAATTTTTTATGGACTGGCGTTTGCCGGTTAAAGTCCCCAATTTCTGGAGGCGTACTATGGCGGGAAAACGACCCAAGTTCATCTCTTGGAGGGGCGACGTCACCCAGCCCTATAAGCTCAGGCTTAAGGCCTTGGGACTAACGCTCCCACCACTTTTATGGCTCACTCTTTTGCTGACCCTCCCCTGCCTGGGTCTGGTAGCTCTATCTTTGGCCACCAGAGGGCAGTTCGGGGAAGTGGTCTGGACTTTTTCCCCTGATAACATCAAGCGCCTCCTGGGATTCGGGCACTTCGGCTGGTCGTCCGACTTTCTTTATATTCTCTTCCGAAGTATGTGGGTGGCTCTGATCACCACGCTAATCTGTGTGGCCTTGGCTTACCCGCTGACCTTCCACGTGGTCACCCGACCCCCTAAGACCAGGGTTTTCTGGCTGATTTTAATCATCATCCCCTTTTGGACCAATGTTGTGGTTCGAACCTATGCCTGGCTCCTGGTTCTGGGTCCTAAGCTCCCCCCAGCCAAGCTGGCGGCCTTTTTGGGGCTCATACCGGAGGGGTCGGCCCTTTACCCCGGACAATTTGCGGTTTTCCTCGGGATGGTCAGTACTTTTCTCCCATTCATGGCTCTCCCTCTTTACGCCAGCGTTGAGCGCCTCAACTGGGATCTGTTGGAAGCAGCCCGCGATCTTTATGCCAGCCGGGTCCAGGTTTTTACCAAAGCCATCCTGCCCCAGACCAAACCAGGTCTGTCGGTGGGGATAGTCGTCACCTTTGTCCCGGCCATGGCTATGTTTGTCGTCACCGATATTCTAGGCGGGGCCAAATATATGCTCATCGGTAACCTCATCCAGCAGCAGTTCACCCAAGCCCGGGACTGGCCTTTTGGAGCCGCACTTTCTCTGGCTCTGATCATCATGACCCTGATCACCATGGCCCTTTTCCGCAGCCGCCAGGTTCTTTAGCGAGGCCGCTCATGGAAAGAAAACGCCCCCTGGTAGCCCTTATTTCGATATTTAGTCTGTCTCTCCTATATATCCCATCTATCGCCGTAGCGGTCTTTTCCGTCAACGACTCCCGCTACGGGCTGGCCTGGCGCGGTTTCACTTTCGACTGGTATCGTCAGTTACTGAAAAATACCTTTATCCATGAGGCAGCCTTAAACAGCCTCATTCTGGCCGTAGTCTCAACCATTGTGGCCACCATCCTGGGAACCACTCTGGCTCTGGGCCTGGACCGCTGCCCGTGGTCCAATCTGATTCGCCGGTTTTTCAATGTGAACGTTTCCATCCCCATCGTGGTCCCCGACGTCATCATGGCCGTGAGCCTGGCCTTGGCCTTCAGTTTTCTGAGGTCGCTTTCCTCTTTTTTCGAACTTGGCTTGTCAACTCTGATTATCGGGCACATCACCTTCCAGATTTCCTTCGTGACCCTAGTTGTCAAAAGCCGCCTGGCCTCCCTCAACCAAGAGACCGATGAGGCGGCCCGCGATCTTTTCGCCTCCGACTTTTATCTTTTCCGCCGGGTAACCCTGCCGCTAATCATGCCCGGGGTTCTGGCCGGAGCCATGCTGGCCTTCACTTTGTCCCTCGACGACTTTATCATCAGTTTTTTCACTCACGGCCCGGAATCGATCACCTTACCCATTTTTATTTACTCTTCCATCAAAAGAGGCCTGACACCCGAGATCCATGCTCTGTCAACGCTAATGCTGCTTATTACCGTGGTCCTGGTAGTCATTGCCGAGCGCCTCAGCCGCAAATTCTGATCTGGCCCCCTGCATAATGCGTCGCGGTAGGGAACGCCCTTTCGGGCGTCCCCCCGCACAGATCCCTGCGGGCACACTTTAGCGCACAGGGCTCCTCGGTTAGATGTTGACGTATCCACATTGATTGGGGAAGGTT
>JAISWF010000249.1 GCA_031271165.1 Deltaproteobacteria bacterium | reverse complement strand
TGGACAATTAAACGGAACGCGTCCGTCAAAAAAGTAATCTGGCAGTTCACAGTGGAAGAAGCCCGAATTATCCTGGTTCGCCTTTACCCACAATTAACCTGTTGACTATGTACTAGAGCTCAAAGGTGTCTTTTGAATGATTCAGTTTCGCCATGAAAGGACCTGGATTTGCGATTTTCGACCAGATGCTCTCTGACACCTTTGAGCTGGCCGCCAAATAAAATCGGCTCAAGAAAAAACCAGGCCCAGCATGTTGGCCGTCGATACTGACAATTCTGAAATATTTTGCCAGTAATTTCATAATGTTAACAATGATAAAACAAAAAGCCACTTTTTACCGGTCAATCAATGTTGGATTTTCTTCTTTTTTTTCCTGGTATGAATCACTGCGCCATCAACATTAATCAACAGCGCACTTTGTTTTAGTGAACACCAGACTACTGGCAGAGTAGGGTTGTCAAAAAGACGATGGCACGGTTAGGCGCATCAAAAAAAAGATTTTGTAAAAGGAGCCAGATATTTGGCTGATCCAAAAAAAAAGTTTATTTGGCCTTTGACTATGTGAAATAAAATTAACAGATTTTAACCTGTAAATCAATAGTTTTTTTTTGACAAAAAGTATATTTTCATGTCAAAAGCTGGCATTAATCATAGCTCGGCTCAATGAAAAATAACACAAACACTGCTTTTCGTCATGTCGCGTTATGTTTGGTCCTGGTATCTGCGATTATGATACGTCAAATTTTTTTTGGTCATTTTTTAATACGTTGAATTTTTTTCGTTTATTTTAGCCACGACCACAAGCGGGAGGGCAAAAAAACTCCGGTTCAGAGAGTGTGGTGACAATCCAAACAGAAGCGTAGATTGACCTCTAAGCCTGGGGATTAGGGAATCGGAAGGCCATAGGGGAGGCCCTAAAGTGTCCAGGCCCAGTTTGGCTGGACAAGGTTTGTTGAGCTGAAGTTTTCGAGGTTGGTCTAGGACGGGGTTGGTCTAGGATGAGGTTTTAAGGGAGGCGACGCGCTCAAGGCACAGTAGGACGGTGTCATAGGCGTCTTTAACGATGGCATCGACCCCCAGCCACTGAGGCGGGCTTGAATGGGCGGTCTGTTCTGGCAGGTTAAAGCCGCAGCCCGCAAAGAGAAGGGGTCTTTGGGGAGCGTCTGAGTAGGTCGCTTCAAAGAGACTGGAGAGACGCTTGACCGCTGGGACGCAGGTGGTCAGAAGAAGAGAGACGCCCACGGCGTCGGGCTTAAGCCTCATGGTTTCGGTCAATATGATCCTGGGCGGGACGTCAACTCCCAGATCGACCACCTCAAAACCGCTGGTTGTTAGAAGAAAACTGGCCAGGCTTTTGCCAAGGTCATGGATGTCGCCTTCTATGGTGGCCACAATCACCAGACCTTCCCGGTGCCGGCTCTGGCCGCGACCGGTGAGGCGGGGCATGATCAGTTTTAAAGCTTCCCGCATTAGTTCGCCGGCTAGAACCAAGGCTACCATGTAGTATTGCTTTGACTGGAAAAGGCGGCCGATTTCGTTTAACGCCCGGTAAAAGCAGTCCATAATGGCCTTGGGCTCAACTCCGGCTCCCAGCAGGTTGGCTACCTCGCTGAGAGTGGCGACTTCTTTTAAATCGACTATCAGATCGTAAAGACGGCTGAGTTTAACAGATTCCATGGCTTGTCTCTTAAGGAGTCTGGCCAAAGGTTCCGGCGTTCGGAGGCCGTACGCCCACGGAGGCCGTAAATTTTAAAATGCCGCTGGGAATGGTGAAAAAACCTACGGCTAAAGGCACCTGAGCATCAAAAAAAACGTAATCCAGCCGAAAGGCGGGTTCCCCCTGGGTGCGCCACAAGAGGCTGGCATCTTCTGTAGAGAGAAGCGACGGGGTGACGGAGAGCTCGGCGTATTTGATTAGCCCCCGGCCTTCACCTTGGATCAACCCGCTTAAATAGGTGGCCTCAAGCTCGGCTTCCATTATCGGGCGCCTGAAATCAGGTTTAAGGTGGCTCTCCTGGACCAGAAAGACGTTTTGACTCGATGAGATGGTCCGTTTTAGGTAAATCACCTGGTCACCCAGCTGGAGGCCAAAGGTTTGGGCTAGCTTTTCCGGGGCGTGGCGCACCTCAGTCCGGATTACTCTAACTTTGGCTCCAGGCTGACTGATTTCTCGGATCAGACCATCAATGGAAAAAGTGGCTTTCTGCCAGTCGAGCCTTTTGACAAAGGTGCCGCGGCCGATGAAGCGTTCCAGCAGCCCTTCATCGACTAATAAGCCCAGAGCTTGCCTGACCGTCAGCGGGGACAGGTTGGTAGCCCGGCTCAGTCCATTTTCGGTGGGAATCCTTTCGCCCGGTCGGTAGGTGCCGTCGAGGATTTGGCGGCGGATGGTGTCGGCCAAGCGTAGGTAAGCCCGGCCTTCGGTTTGACCGGGGCTGGTTTTGGTGGCTTTGAGGGCCATGGACTGAAAGTTACTCCTTTGAAAAGCTGCTTCTGGCGGCTTCGGATGCGGAGAAGACCGAGAAGCCGTTTATTTCTTTATATAATGCCATGTGAATTTTTTCAAGATTTTTGATTGATATATATTTTATTGATAAAAAAAATCCCGGATTCTTGACATTGCTATATAGATTTGCTAGGGTTAACTATACAACGTTTTTCAGGTCTTTTCAGGTAACTTGACCGCCCAATATAACGGCCCCAGGCATCTTGGAAGGCTCTTGGCCTTCCAAAGTCAGGTTACCCAATTTCCAAACAGGTGTTTTAGCCTCTAAGGAGTATGGTATGGATAATTCTCAAATTTATAGCGACAATCTTGAGCGGATTCAGAAAACTATGCGTTTTGAAAAAACTGACCGAGTCCCAGTCCTGCCCACTGCCAATGCTTGGACTACCAGGCCTTTGGGCATAAAGCTGGCCGACTACTGCGCCAACGGCCCCACAACCATTGATGTCCACCTCAAGTGTTGGCAAAAAGTCCAGCCCACGGTTGATGCCCTCCAATGCGTTTTATACAATACCGATTTTTTAAAACCCATGTGGCTGTCCCAGGTCAGGGTGCCGGGGGTCGATTTACCCGATGACGAACTCTGGCAGGTCGAAGAGGCCGAGCTGGTGACTGTAGACGATTACCATAAAATTTTGTCCACTGGGTACTATAAATGGCTGGATGGATTTTTGAAGGAAAAATTAGGTGATCCTTTTAAGGATCTCCAGCCAACCATAGCTGCCGGTCCGGAGGCCACCCAAAAATGTATTGAGGCCGGTATTGTGCCCCTGGTTCCATGCATCATCACCATTCCCTTTGAGATGCTCTGCGGAGGACGCTCAATGATTAACTTGATGATGGACATGTACCGACGGGGTGATTTGCTGGAAAAAGTCTTAAACGCCGCCTTTGAGGAGGTGCTGGTGGCTAACCGCAACCTTTTACGGGCCACCAAACCGGTTGGCTGCTGGGTGGGCGGCTGGCGCGGAGCCAGTAGTCTCATGAGCCCGGATATGTGGAAACGGTTCGTCTGGCCGCATTTTAAAGCCACCGTGGAAATGGCGGTCGAAGAAGGGGTCATACCGGTTCTTCACTTGGATTCCGATTGGACCAACAGTTTGGAATATTTTCGTGAGCTGCCCAGGTATCAATGCATCATGTCACCCGATGGCGCCACCGACATCCACAAGGCCAGGCAAGTCATGAAAGACCATATGGCCATTTTGGGTGACGTTTCAGCAGCGTTATTGGCTTTTGGTCCCCCGCAAGAGGTTTCCGACTACGTTAAAGGCCTTATCAAAGAGTTTGATGGCCGGGGCTACATGGTTTCCTCCGGCTGTGACATACCATTTAATGCTCAAGTGGAAAACGTCGAGGCCATGCTCAGGGCGGCCTACGAGGTTTAAGTAATTTTGTATCGGAAGACAGATATTATTTTTTGAAGCTCTGAGTTCCAACTTTTCCGGGCTTAGCCGGCGGATAGTTTAATGTCAACAGATCTTTTTCTTCTAGCCGGCTTTCTGGGGGCCGGCAAGACTACCACTTTATCTCATATTCTGTCGGTTTGTTCAGATCTGTCCGGGACCGTAGTCATCGTCAACGAGGCCGGAAAGCTGGGGCTTGATGGTCAATGGGTTGAAAGAAATGGTGTCGCCGTCCAGCAGCTCAATAACGGCTGCGTTTGCTGCACTCTTAAGACCGAGTTGGTAGAGCTGTTGCGAAATCTGCTTTCCGAAAACCGGCCCCAGCGAATTCTGATGGAAGCCAGTGGACTGGCCAACCCCTTGGCCGTGGTTGAAACTGTCAGGCGTTTTGTTGACCAACTTGGGTTTGTCAAAACCATTTTGATTATTGAAGCCGAAGTCTGGGAGATCCGGTCGGTATTGGGGGATGCCTTTCAGCAGGGACTCAGAGTAGCTGATTTAATCATCATCAACAAAACTGAGGACCTTGAGCCAAAGACTTTGGATGGAATAGTGGCTGGTATCAGCTCTTCTCTGGTCCCGACCACCGAGATATTTCCGACCAGTTTTGGCCGAGTGCCTCCAGATTTATTTTTTAAGCCGCCTTCCTCTAGGTCATTGCAGCCGCAAGATGCGGCTGGGGAAATGGTTGAGGCAGCCATGGCTGGGTTTATCACTGTCAACCATGTATCCTCAAAAAGTATTGATCGGAAATACTGGGAGGCTTTTTTGGGCAAATGGGGCCGACGCCTGGAAAGAATCAAGGGTCAGTTGTCACTGGAAGGGCAATGGTTTTATTTCGATTCAGTCCGGGGCGTATATTCTTACCGTCCGGGGCTGCCAGATCTTAAGCAAACTACTTTGGTCCTCATCGGGCGGGAATTTGATGAAAGTGAGCTTAAAGCCAGCCTCATGGAGCTGGAGTTAAAGCCCTGATCTAGTCCGTGAGTTTGGTCGGTTCGCAAAATATAAATATCTCATGTATTTAGGTATTCTAAACTTAGTTGAGGTAAAACCCAAAAATTAGACGATCTGAAAATTGGGATATGTTTGACGACAGGCGGTTGAAAACAGGGCGTATTCGTATATACAGCTACTGTGTCAGCCGCCTACTACTTTAAAAAAGATATGGTTTTCATCTATGAAAATTTTGACAGATAGAAGCCTTAGTATAGAAGCTTTATCGTTGAGCCGAGTTGTATAACTGAAAAAAAAGTTAAAATGAGCATTTTTTTGTTAATATAATAAGTATTAGAACTAATTACGCCTAGTTGTTTATATAGATGCGACTGCACAAACCACAACAGAATTGAGAGTGAGCCCGCCTGAATGGGGTCAATAGCGACCCGCCCTGTAGGGGCAAGTCTCTCCGGTGTAAGGAGTAGCGAACCGC